>JBAWAV010000481.1:0-4854 GCA_049589475.1 Mycobacterium sp. | reverse complement strand
GGCCCGCAATTTCGATCCGCGACCTGATCAGATCCCGGACCCTCCAGGGGTGGCTGAAGAAACACGTCCAGAATTCGCGGTGCGAGTCCAGGATGGATTGCGCCTCCGGCCCGAATCCGACCGCCGCCACCCCCGCCGCCTCGGTGAAGCCGACTAGGTCGGGCGGGACGGCCATGCACACGTCGTGCCCTCGGCGCACCAACTCGCGGCCGACAGCGAGGTTGGGCTCGACGTCGCCGCGACTGCCCCAGCTTGCCAGCACAAATTTCATCGCGGATCTGTCTACTTTTGGGCGAGTGCGCGGTCGGCGAGCGCCCCCATCACCGGCGCTAGCTGGCGGGAGTATTCGAGTGTCGTGTGAGTCTCGTCCATGTAGGCCAGCGTGTTGCCGACGATGGGCGGGCAGAGGTCGGTGGAGCAAAACAGATCGGTGAGGTCGTCATAGTGTCCGCCGCCGGCTGTGGTGGCGGCAGACTCCGCGGCAATACCGGATTCGTTGACCGACGTCGCCCTGCGCGGCACGCAGGCCGGCACGTCATCGAGATTCCCGGACAGACAGAGCGGCACTAGAAAGTGTGGATCTGGGATCGGCCCGAGCACCAGCACCTTTGCGCCCGTGCCACGCAGGTCGCGCACCAGACGACTCAATCCATCGAGCCACGCCGGATCGTAAGACTTCAGACCCGACAGCGTTTCGTAGAAGCCGTATCCATGCCACGAACTCACCACGACCAGCCGCGGGTGCTCGGCGTGTAGCCGCGCGATGATCTCACTGCGCCACTCCTCGCAGTGATCAAAGTGTTCAACCAGGCGGCGGACAAGAGTGGAGACAGGCGACTCGATCACGGAGCAAGCTCCCTTACCCATCGGTTCGAGTCGCCAGTGTCGCTGCTCGGCGACCTGCTGGAACGCCGGAATCATCATCGCGGAATGCGAATCGCCGATCAGGGCAACTGTTGTGGTCGATCCGCCGTCGCCCATCACGCACTCGGGTTGACCGCTTTGGAAAGGCGTGCGCAGGCACCCGTTGAACCACAGCCTGTTTTTCTCATCTGGCGTCGAGCCGAGTGGGGGTGTCAGGTTTGACGGGACGGCTCGGAGCCCAACCGATCCGTTGACCGCGGCTTGTACCTGCGCGAACAGCTGCTTGACGACGCTGTCGTGAGCCGCGATGTTGTCGCCCGCGGGGGGAGGTATTGCGGTGATCGTCATGGGCGCGAGTCGTGGGCCGTGGCCGACCGAATTGGGTATCCGTTCCAGCAGTGCCACGCCCACACAGGCCGCTACTGCGCTGGCGACACCGCCGACCGCGATGCTGCGCAGGGGAGAGCGGCGGAGCCGAGGGGCGTAGCGCAGGGGGTTTTCCAGGAAACGCAGGGTCAGCACCCCCACCGCGCCGGAGAGGACGACCATCGCCAACCGGCCGGTCAGCCCCAGCGGGTGGCCCAGCAACGCCGGCGCGAGCACCAGGAACGGCCAGTGCCACAGATACCACGAATACGACACCCGGCCGATCGCCCGCATCGGCGACCATGCCAGGACGCGGCCGCATCCCAGCGACGGTAGGGCGCAGCCGGCACCGAGCACGAGCACCGTGCCCAGCATGGGCAACAGCGCGGCGGCACCCGGGTAGTGCGTGGCCGAACTCAATTGGTTGCAGGCCAGCAGGAGCAGGCCCATGCCCGCCCATCCCGTTATCGCCGCAGCTCTTGGCTGTAGTCGGCGCCAGCGGTCGACCGTCAGGGCCACCAGCCCGCCAGCGGCCAAATCCCAGGCCCGGGTTGGCAGCGAGAAATAGGCGATAGCAGAAAACGCGTACGTGGCGACCAATGACAACAAGAAGGACCCGACCGCGATCACGGACAGGAGCACCAGATAGGGGCGTTTTGCGGGGGTGGTGTCGGTGTCGCCACGACGACGCGCGCGTCGCCGAATGAGCCACGCCGTGCCGATGATCATGGGCGGCCATAGGAGATAGAACTGCTCCTCGACACCCAGAGTCCAGAAGTGCTGGAACGGCGATGGCGGCACGTGAGTGGCGAAATAGTTGACGCCGCGCGCAATGAACCAGTAATTGCCGACGTATAAGGCGCACGCGATGCCATCGCCCATGACGGTCCGGGATTGCAGCGGGGGCAACAGGATTGCCGAGGCGATCACGATGACGACGCCCACCGCGGCCGATACGGGCAGCAGTCGGCGAGCGCGTGCCCCGTAGAAGGGGCGCAGTTTGATGGTGCCGGTGGTGCTGACCTCGCGCCAGAGCTGCCCGGTAATGACGAAGCCCGAGATGATGAAGAACACGTCCGGGCCGACAAACCCTCCGCCAACACCTGGCACTTCGGCGTGAAAGCCGAGAATGGCCAACAGAGTGAAGCCGCGCAGGCCCTCGATGTCCGGGCGAAAGTCCTTCGGTGTCGGCCGCCGAGTCTGCACCTCTTCGGTAGGGCTGCCGGTATCGGCCTGGTGCAAAGTCACCTACCTAGCAATGAGGACACTTTTCGAAGGAGAAGGTCTTCGGGTCGAGGCATTATCACACACCTGTATAAGAGTGCGCGGGCTGGACCATAGGATCGCTTACGTGGATTTGTTCGTGCGCGAATCCGGTCCAGTTGAGGCGCCGGCCATCGTCTTCCTTCATGGCGGGAATATGAGCGGCTGGTCCTGGGAGCCGGAGGTCGAACGGATGCAGCAATACCGCTGCCTAGTCCCAGACCTGCCGCACTACGGCAAAAGCTTTGGGCTGGGACCGTTTGAGATGGGCCGAGCCGCCAGTGCGGTGGCAGAACTCATCCGCTCCAGGGTAGCCACCGGCCGCGCGCACATCGTGGGCCATTCGCTCGGCGCTCAGGTGGGAGTACAACTCCTGGCGACCGATCCAGACCTGGTCGATCGGGCGGTGCTATGCGGAACCATCATCAACACAACACCGTGGGTACAGCAGTCGCAGCTTCTGCTCGGGACGATCTCTCGCAACACTATTTATCGTTGGGTGGTCCGTCGCTACCGGAATGCCCGCCGGGTGCCGATTCCGTCGGCCAAGATCGATGAGTATCGCGAGGATGTGCGTCTCATTACGAGCGGACAGCTCGCTGACGTCGTGGTGGCCTCCGCGGGGTTCACGCTTCCCGAGGGACTCGACAAATCGGATTCGCCCACCCTGTTCGTCACCGGCAGCAAGGAAACGCCGGTTGTGCGCCGTTGGGCTGCAGCGCTCGCGCAGGAAATGCCCAACGGAATCGACAGGGTCGCAATCGGAATGCTCCACGACTGGCCCCTGCGCTATCCAGACCTCTTCTCGCGCACCGTCGATGGCTGGCTCACCGATGGTGCCCTGCCTCCAGAGGTCGCGTTGCCGGACCCGGATCGCCGCTGACAGGCCAGCGGCGTGACACCTATTTGCGCCAGAACACGCCGCTGCCATCGATGTCCACAATGTCCGCGGAGATCGCATGTTTCGCGCGATAGTCGGTGACAGCTTGCCGACACGGCACCATCGCGTGGTAGTCGTCGATGACGCAGAAACCGCCGGGGGACAGTCGAGGGTAGAGCCCGTCGAGCGCTTGAATCGTCGATTCGTACAGGTCCCCGTCAAGGCGCAATACCGCGATCTGATCAATCGGGGCATCGTGCAGGGTGTCTTTGAACCAGCCAGGAAGGAAGCGGACCCGGTCGTCCAACAGCCCGTAGCGCTCGAAATTGGCCCGGACTTCCGCTTCCGACACTGCCAGCACGAATGAAAAGCGGTCCAGCCGCACCCCTTTATCTGCTTTGAAATTCGCGGCATCCCCGGGTGGCAAACCCTCGAATGAATCGGCCAGCCACACGGATCGCGTCTCATCCCCATAGGCAGCCAGGACCGCGCGCATCAGGATGCAAGCCCCGCCGCGCCATACGCCGCATTCGACCAGATCGCCGGGGATGTCGTCGGCCAGGACGGTCTCGACGCAACGCTGCAGACTGGTGAGTCGCTGCATCCCGATCATCGTCTCGGCCTCCGCGGGGCAGTCCAGGCCCAAGTCGCGCGCGCCCTGGCCGAACGGGCTTGTACTCACGCCCGTGGGGTTGCTCATCGGGTGGATCGTGTTGAAGCCTTTGAGAAGGAGGCGTCGCATAGGTGACCACCGTGCGGGCATTCGCTCGGGCATCCCGAACCTGGTGAGGTTGCGTCGGAGCAGGTCGAGATACAGAGATCGGACGTCAAGATCGGTCACGGTCAAAGCTTGCCCCTATCTCGGATGCCAGCACTATCGGCGCCGAGTCTAGACAACTATTTGGCGCATGTTGAAGAGTTTCGTGATCAGATCACCACAGCACCGTGGGCACCCGTTCGCCGAACCGAGGGCGTTATCACACACCTGTCCAACAGATTGGGTATGTTGGCGAATCGCCAGCATGTTCAGTGCCGTCCGCTGGAGCAGGGCCGAGAGCCTGGAGGTGACAGGTGAGCGTAGTCGACAGTCCGACGGTGGAGCGTCCAGTAGTGGACCGCACCACTCTGCACCGGATCTGGAAGGCCATTCTCGCTGGCATCGCGCTCGTGGTGGCGACAGCGTGTTACTTCCTGCCGGTTCTCCTCGTCGGGCTTGGCGCACTTCTGGGGTTACTATTCTGTGCGCGTCTCGTTTATCAAGGTCGCGACCGCTACCTCCCAAATTTGTATGCCCGGGATATCCGGGTTTATGACGACGCGTATCGCTCGTTTATCGGCCGGACGCTTTCGGATCTGCGTCGGTGCAGGATTCCAGGCCACACGCTGTTGTGGGAAGCATCCCTGTTGTCGAAACCGGACCACCAGGATCCTGAGGAGTTACTTCTCGACTTAGGCGTCTGGCTTGGCTGGTCGACAAGGCT
>JBAWAV010000480.1:0-4642 GCA_049589475.1 Mycobacterium sp. | reverse complement strand
CGCGATGTGTTGAAACTGCTGCAGTGGCACTGCAAGCCGAGCCTGTGGCACCTGCGGACACCGGTGCACATGTTCGCACTCGAATCATTTGTCGAAGCGTATCCGAATGCCAAATTCCTGTGGAGTCACCGGGATCCGGCAAAGGTCCTCGCATCGGTCTGCAGTCTCATCGCTTATGTCCGGAGTTGGAGCAGCGATCATCGGGACCCCGAAGAACTCGGGGCCGAGCAACTAGCGTGGTGGGCCGAGGGCATGGGCCGCGCGATGGACTTCCGCAAGAAATTCGGCGGCGACCGTTTTGTGGACGTGTCCTTCGCCGACCTGCAAACCGACGCGATCAACACGATTGCCCGCAGCTACGACAAGCTCGGTCTCACGTTCACCGATTCGGCGCGCGCGAGAGTGCAGGAGTGGGCGGCTGCGCACAAGCCCGGTCAGCATGGCACCCACGCGTACGAGCTGGGCGATTACGGGTTGACCCCGGAAAAGGTGCATGACGCGTTCGGCGATTACATGGCTACCTATGATGCTTCAGCGTGATGGGGCCGACGTCAGAGCCGGCGGGCGCCGAAAGCTCGAGCCCGATCCGCACACACATGCGGTAATCCTCGCCGCTGCCGCCGAAGTCGTTCGGACCGAAGGAGTTCAGGCGCTGTCGATAGCCCGGGTGCTCAGCAGAACACAGCTGGGAACCCGGGCGTTCTACCGGCACTTCGAGTCGAAGGATCAGCTGGTTGCGGCGGTATTCCTGGAGATGGCCCGCGCCGAGGTAGTGCGCCTGGAGCAGCGCATGTCGGACTCTGATCCGGTCCGCGCGGTGGCAGCCTGGATCGACGGACGGCTGGACCTCGCATTCAATCAGCAGATCCGCTCTGATCTACGCCAGATGTCGCTCGAGGCGCAGAATCAGATGGTCGCCGGGCCCGAACTCGTCGCCCCCGCTTACCGGGAAATTCTGCGTCCGCTTGTTGAACAACTCACGCGCGGAGAGGATCTGGGAATATTCGCCGAGATCGATCCCGACTGTGAAGCGTTGTCCATCCACGGTGTCGTGTGGACCAACATCGAACGGTATTGGGGGATCGCCCAGCGCGATCCCACCGAAATCCGCAGGCGCGTACAGTCTTTCTGCTTGCGGGGTCTCGGGGTCGCGCCGGGCGCGATCGCGGCCGTACTCAGTGATGCGCGGCCGAATCGACCTGGTCGGGGGAGTAGTCGATGACAGGGGTTGAGTCGCCGTAGATGTCGAGGGTGTGCAGGAAGCGGTGCAGTCCCATGGTTGAAGCGCAGGTGAAACCCAGTTCGATGATCTGCGCAGCGGTGAAATGCTCGCCCAATTTTCGGTAGAACGCATCGTCGATCATGTGGTGATCGCCCGACAGCAGGTCTAGGAACTCCACGGCCAGTTGCTCTTGCGGTGTCAACGATTCATGCCGCGGCGCGAGCAGGCACGCGACGTCGTCATCGGTGATCGAATCATGCTTGCGTGATTGACTGCACGGCTCGCACTCGCCTAGCTGGGCGCTGCGGATGCGCAGCAGCTCCAGTATTCGGCCGCCCAGCAGAGAGCCGGCTCCCAGGTGCGTCCTGGCCATGTCCACCTGCGCGAGCTGGGCACTGCGATAAGCGAAGATCTGCAGCGGAACCGGCGTGGCGTAAAGGCCTGCTGCAACGCCTGCCTCGACGATGTGGCGCGAATGTGTGCTCAGCTGATCCATGGGGATCGGTGCTATGCGCGGCATGGTGTCAGGCTCCTTCGATCGCCACTGGTGGATGGTGTCGACCCGCTGCGCCCGGCGCTTGCGCCGCGCTTGCGATCGCCACGGGTGGATGGTGTCGACCCGCTGCGCCCGGCGCTTGCGCCGCGCTTGCGATCGCCACGGGCGGATGGTGTCGACCCGCTGCGCCCGGCGCTTGCGCCGCGCTTGCGATCGCCACTAGCTCGGTCCGAGCGCATAAGCGCCGGTCTCCGGATGGTGGTACCAGCCGCTGGCCGCCTGGGTGCCGCCGTCGACGTGGATGGTCTGCCCGGTGATATAGCTGGACATGTCGGACGCGAGAAAAACTGCTGCGCTGGCCATCTCGTCGACATGACCCGCGCGTCCGAGCGGAACCGTGAGGCCGAACCGCTCTTCAGAACCCGGGGGTGCGATCTGTCTGATGCCTTCGGTCAAGGTGATGTCGGGGGCCAGCGCGTTGACCCGGATGCCATACGGTGCGAGTTCGAGGGCAGCGGTCTTCGTGTAGTTGATGACCCCGGCTTTGGCCGCTGCGTACGTCGCATAACCCGGTGCCGCGCGGACCCCTTCGATTGAGGTGACACTGATGATGCTGCCCGTCAACTTCTGCTCGACGAGACCGCGGGCCACCCGTTGGGTGCACAGGTACACGTGGCGCAGATTGGACTTGTACAGCGCGTCCCAGCCGTTCTCGCTGGTGTCGAGGATCCCGGACCAGAAGACTCCGCCGGCGTTGTTGACCAGGATCGTGACCGGTCCGAGTTCGGCGACGGTCTGCGCGAGTGCGGCGTCGACCGCGGCGCTGTCTCGAACGTCGGTAGGGATGCCCAGCGCGCCGATCTCATCGGCGGCCGCTGCGCATGACGCGGGATCGCGTTCCCAGATCGACACCTTCGCGCCGAATGCCGTCAACCCCGCGGCGACGCCGCGGCCGATGCCGGCGCCGCCACCGGTGACAACTGCCACACGGTCGGTCAAAAGAATGCTTGCCGGATCGATCGCCATGAACTGAAGATCCTATATTTGCACTTCGGGGATTACAAGATTTACTATCTCTGTTAGATATGTAGTCGAAGAAGGGTGTGGACCATGGCCAACACGATCTTCGTCACGGGCGCCACCGGCCAGACCGGCGGCAACGTTTGCGAACAACTGATCGAGCGTGGCGACAACGTCCGCGCGCTGGTCCGCAATCCGGACGAGGCCACCGAGCTGGCCGGGATCGGTGTCGAATTGCTCAGGGGCGACATCAGCGATGCCGACGATGTGCTCCGCGCAGCCAAGGGAGCCGAGGCGGCCATCCACTGCGCGGCGCTGCTGGGCGGGGCCAGCCAAGACCTCGACGACTTCAAGGCCGTCAACATGGTCGGCACCACCAACGTTCTCGATGCGGCGAAGAAACACGGCATGCGTCGCGTCGTTGCCCTCAGTACCGCTACCTTCATCAACCTGACCACCGACCTCGCCTTCGAAGAAGCCCCCGTTCTGGAGAACCCGCCGGACGACCCCTATACGGTCACCAAGCTCGCCGCATTCTCCGAAGCCCACAAGCGTGCGGCCGCAGGTGAGGACGTGCTGACCTGCCACCCTGGCGCGATCTTCGGCCCTGGCCTGGTAGCGCAGCGGGCCTTGCACCGCACCAGCTTCAACCGAGTGCTGTTGGCCGGCATGCGCGGAAAGATCAAGCGCTACCTTGCGTTTCCGGTGACCTGGGTGGCGGGCAGGGATGTCGCACAAGGGTCCATCGCGGCCCTGGACCGGGGCGTGGCCGGTGAGCGGTACCTATTGATTGGACAGCCGCAGGCGAATATCACCACCGCCGCCGGTATCAACCGCGCCTGCGAAATCGCCGGAATCGACCATCGCGTAGAAGATCTCGATTACCGCTCCGATCCGGAGGCGTTGACCGCCGAGTTCGGGCCCACCTTGATGGCCATCGCGGAGGCCGCAGCCAAGGATGTTCGCAAGCCGAGATCGAACGACAACCTGACCACCAAGCGCCTGGGCTACGACCCAATGTCATTCGATGATGGACTGCGCCTGCTGATCCCATGGCTGCGTGAACTCGGCCGGCTCGATCCCGTCGCCGCGTGAATTCCGCTGAAAACGCAGGAGCTGCCGTCGTGCCGATTGCTGAACCGCGCCAATTCCGCTCTGATTATGGCGATCTGGCGGCCCGGATACTCGATGCAGCCGGACGCCTGATGCTGAGTGTGGGCGCCCGGAAGTTGTCGTTGTCTGATGTTGCAACTCTGGCCGGGGTGTCACGCCCGACCATCTATCGCTACTTTGCGTCCAAAGAAGACCTCATCGAGGCGCTGGGGGCGCAGGTACGGCGTCGTTTCGATGCGGCAATGGAACGGGCGACGAATGGGGTTACCGGGCTCGCACGATGGGAAGCCGCGGTCGATGTCGTAGTGACGTTCTTGGAGGACCACCCTCCCGGGCGGCAACTCGACCTGGATCCGCGCTTCGCGCATGAACAGATGGCCCGGGCATTGCCGGTGATCACCGAGAAGTTGACGGTGGTCCTGCAGCAGTGCGCCCGTGAAGGCGGCTTCGACTCCGCGGCGGGTGGCCGAGACCTCGCCGGCGCAATCGCGCGAGTCGCGTTCAGCCACTACATATTCCCAGATAAAGATCCCTCGGCGAGGCGTCGGGAGATCCGTGCTGCTGCCGGTTTACCGGGCGGACGGACGCCAGGTTTGGACGTGAAGATCAGGAGCACACGTTGACCACTGCGAAAGTTGTCTTTGATCCGTTTTCAAACGACTTCTTCAATGCCCCTTACGCCACTTACCGGCGGATGCGCGACGAGGAGCCGGTCTATTACAGCGAGAACTACGATTTCTACGCGCTGACCCGGCACGCCGATGTCGTGGCGGCCATTAAAGATTCCGAAA
>JBAWAV010000479.1:0-13524 GCA_049589475.1 Mycobacterium sp. | reverse complement strand
GGGCTGTGTTGACCTCAATCCCCACCCGGTGCTGGCCGGCGACCTCGACCACCCCGACGAATTGCGGGTCGACCTGGACCCGATGCCGGGGGTGACCTGGCGCGGGATCGTCGACGTCGCCCTGGTGGCTCGCGAAGTGCTGGAGGACTACGGGCTGGTCGCCTGGCCGAAAACTTCGGGGTCGCGGGGCTTCCACATCTATGCCCGCATCGCGCCGCGCTGGAAGTTCGCCCAGGTCCGATTGGCCGCGCAGACCGTCGCGCGGGAAGTCGAGCGGCGCATCCCGGACGCGGCGACCAGTCGCTGGTGGAAGGAAGAACGCGAGGGCGTGTTCGTCGACTTCAACCAGAACGCCAAAGACCGCACCGTCGCGTCGGCGTATTCCGTACGTGCCACCCCGGACGCCCGTGTCTCGACGCCGCTGGGGTGGGACGAGGTCGCCGACTGCGACCCCGCCGCGTTCACCGTGGCGACGGTGCCGCAGCGGTTCGCCGACATCGGCGACCCGTGGGCGGGCATGGACGATACCGCCGGCGGTCTCGAGCGGCTGCTCACTCTCGCCGAGGGACTCGGCCCCGCCGAGAAGGCGCCCAAGGGCGCGCGTCGCGGCGATGGCACCGGCCGGCGGCGCTCCATGATGCCGCTGATCGAGATCGCCCGCACCAAGACGAAGGACGAGGCGATGGCGGCGTTGGACACCTGGCGCGCGCGCCATCCCGCGGCGGCCGATCGGTTGCAGCCGGCCGACGTCCTGGTCGACGGCATGCGCGGACCGAGCTCGATCTGGTACCGCATCCGGATCAACCTGCAGCATGTGCCCGACGATCAGCGGCCGCCGCAGGAGGAACTCATCGCCGACTACAGCCCCTGGCCGACCCGCTGAACCCGCTGAACGAAAGCGCTACGCTCACGCGGTGGACCAGCTACGGAGTCGGCGCGCGTTCCTTCGCGCCGGTGCGGCCACGGGCCTGCTCGCGCTGGCGGCCTGCTCGTCTCGCAAACCGCCGTCGGCCGCCCCCGGTCCGAACGGGTCCGTCACCATCACCCACGCGTTCGGTGAGACGACGATCCCCGGGCCGCCCAAGCGAGTGGTCAGCGCCGGTCTCACCGGGCAGGACGACCTGTTGGCACTCGGGGTCGTGCCGGTCGCGGTGACCAACTGGTTCGGCGATCAGCCGTTCGGGGTGTGGCCGTGGGCGATGGCGAAGCTGGGAACTGCCAAGCCCGTTGTGTTGAACCTGGACAACGGAATTCAAGTTCAGCAGATCGCCGCTCTGAAACCCGATCTGATCGTCGCGACCGACGCCGGGCTCGACCAGGACACCTACCAGAAGCTGACCGCGATCGCGCCGACGCTTCCGCAGTCTGGCGGCGACGCGTTCTTCGAGCCCTGGAAGGACCAGGCAACCGCCATCGGGCAGGCCGTGTTCCAGTCCGATCAGATGAAGTCGTTGATCAGCGGTGTCGACAAGGCTTTCGCCGCGGTCGCCGACAAGCACCCGCAGTTCAAGAACAAGCGGGTGCTGTTGCTCGAGGGCACATTCCACGACGACAACGTGGTCGCAACCACCGGTTGGCGCACCGAGTTTCTCACCCAGATGGGGCTGGCCGTCCCCGAGAGCGTCATCACGATGGCCGGCGACCAGCAGCGCGCGCTGATTGCGCACGACAAGATCAAGTCGCTGCTCGACGGCGCCGACGTGCTGGTCTGGACGACGGAGAGCGACAAGGACCCGGCCGCGCTGCTGGCCAATCCCGATGTGGCGGGTGCGCGCTCGCGCAGCGTGTTCACTACGAAGGATCAGGCCGGGGCGATCGCCTACGCTTCGCCGCTGAGCTACCCACTGGTAGCCGATCAGTTGCCCCCGCTGATCGCCAACATCCTGCATTAGCACCCCGCGTGGCCGACACCATCCTGGACTACGGCGATCGGGCGCTGCTGCTGCAATTCGACAGCACCGCTGAGGTATTGGCGTGGTCGGCCGCAGTGCGAGACGCCGCGATCCCCGGGGTTCTCGACATCGTTCCGGCCGCCCGCACGGTGTTGCTCACACTTGACAGCCCGCACGCGCAGAGCGCCGTGCGCCGTCAGCTGGGCACGTTGCGCGTGGCTGCCGACACGGTGTCCGCCGAGCCGACCGACCCGGCGGTGATCGACGTCGTGTACGACGGCGCCGACCTCGCCGAGGTGGCGCAGCACACCGAGTTGACCACGGCGCAGGTCATCGGGGCGCACACCGCTCACCCGTGGAGGGTCGGATTCTGCGGCTTCGCACCGGGTTTCGCGTACCTGGTCGGTGGCGACCCGCGACTGACGGTGCCGCGACGGGCTGAGCCGCGGCCTGCCGTACCGGCCGGCGCAGTCGGGTTGGCCGGCGAATTCACCGGGATCTACCCGCGTCGCTCCCCCGGCGGATGGCAGCTGATCGGGCACACCGATGCGGTGCTGTGGGATATCCACCGTCCGAATCCGGCGCTGCTGACGCCGGGCATGTGGGTCCAGTTCCGGTCAGCGACATGACGGCACTCGAGATCCTGCGGCCCGGACCCTTGGCGCTCATCGAGGACCTCGGGCGGGCTGGATTCGCCCACCTGGGTGTCACCAGCTCCGGGGCGGCCGACCGGCGTTCACACGCACTGGCGAACCGACTGGTCGCCAACCCCGACGACCACGCCACCATCGAGGTGACGATGGGCGGGTTCGCCGCCCGAATCCGAGGCGGCGATGTCGACGTCGCGGTGACAGGCGCCGATCCGTCACCCCGCGTCGATGGAATGGCGTTCGGCGCCAACAGCATCCAACACATACGCGACGGCCAGGTGATCTTGCTCGACGTGCCGCGATCCGGGCTGCGAAGCTATCTGGCGGTACGTGGCGGCATCGACGTGCCGGCGGTGCTGGGCTCCCGCAGCTACGACGTGCTGTCGGCGATCGGCCCGTCGCCGCTGCAACCCGGCGACGTCGTGCCGATCGGCCGGCCCGCCGAGACCTATCCCGAACTCGATCAGGCGCCGGTGGCGCCGATCTCCGGACAACCGGTGGAGCTTCGGGTGATACCCGGGCCGCGCGACGACTGGCTCAGCGATCCCGATGCCCTCGTCCATACCGTCTGGATGACCTCCGACCGCAGCGACCGAGTCGGCATGCGACTGCAGGGAACCCCGCTGCGACACCGCAACCCCGACCGTCAACTCCCCAGCGAAGGTGTTACCCGCGGCGCTATCCAGGTGCCGCCCAACGGGTTACCGGTCATCCTCGGTCCCGATCATCCGGTGACCGGGGGCTATCCGGTGGTCGGCGTGATCGCCGACCACGACATCGACGCCCTCGCCCAGCTGCGAGGAGGCCAGCAGGTGCGGCTGCACTGGTCGGGCCCAGTCCGGTAGCGGAGGACCGGCCCACCTGGTAGACCAGCAGTGTGCACACCCAGGTACACACCGCTCGCCTGGTCCACACCGCCGACCTGGAAAGCGACGCGCGACAGCGCGCCCACGACATGGTCAGCGACGCCTTCGCCGGCGACTTCACCGACACCGATTGGGATCACGCGCTCGGCGGAATGCACGCCCTGATCTGGCATCGCGGCGCGATCATCGCGCACGGCGCCGTCGTCCAGCGCCGACTGCTGTACCGCGACACATCGCTGCGCTGCGGCTACGTCGAAGCCGTTGCGGTACGCGAGGATTGGCGGGGCCAGGGCCTGGCGATCGCGATACTCGACGCCTGCGAGCAGGTGATCCGCGGTAGCTGTCAACTCGGTGCGCTCAGTTCGTCAGATTTGGGCAGACGGCTCTACACCATGCGCGGCTGGCTGCCGTGGACCGGGCCGACGTCGGTGCTGGCGCCCACCGGGCCCACCCGTACCCCGGATGCCGACGGCTCGGTGTTCGTGTTCCCGCTCGGGCTGGACATGGATGCAACGGCGGGGTTGATGTGCGATTGGCGCGACGGAGACGTCTGGTGACACCTGAGCGCCGTCTGAGCTGCACCTGAGAGGGCAACGACACAGCAATTGGTCGGTAACTCGACCGAAATTTCGCGGGCATAGAAAATTCATATGAATCACCCGACCGCGCCGGCACTGTCCGGCTATCGGGTGGCCGTGACCTCGGCACGGCGGGCCCGCGAGCTGTGTACGTTGCTGGCTCGCCACGGCGCCAGCGTCACCAGCGCCGCGGCGATCACCATGGTCGCTCTGGCCGATGACGACGAATTGCGCTGCAAAACAGAAACATTGGTGGCCCAGCCGCCGGACATCGTGATTGCGACGACGGGCGTCGGATTCCGAGGCTGGCTCGACGCGGCCGGAGGTTGGGGGCTGCGGGACGGACTGATCGCGGCGTTGTCCGCATCCCGGATCGTGGCCCGTGGACCGAAGGCCACCGGCGCTCTGCGGGCCGCGGGTCTGCGAGAGGAGTGGTCCCCGGAATCCGAGTCATCGCGCGAGGTCTCGCAATACCTGCGCGAATCTGACATCAGCGGCTGTCGTATCGCGGTGCAGCTTCACGGCGCGAGCGACAACTGGGATCCGTTTCCCGAATTTCTCGATGAGCTCCGTTCCGCCGGGGCGGAGATCATCCCGATCCGGGTGTACCGGTGGAACCCGGCGCCGCCCGGCGGCGAGTTCGACCAACTGATCAAGCAGATCGCACACCGGGACTTCGACGCGGTGAGCTTCACCTCGGCGCCCGCCGTCGCCGCGACCCTGATGCGTGCCGCCGACCTACGCATCTCCGGTCAGCTGCTCGACGCGCTGCGCTCGGATGTCGCGGCGATGTGCGTCGGCCCCGTCACCGCGCAGCCGCTGGTCCGCCTGGGGGTTCCAGCCTCGTGGCCGCAGCGAATGCGGCTGGGCGCGCTGGCCCGGCACATCGTCGAGCAACTGCCCGTGCTGCGGTCGCGGACCATGCGCGCGGCCGGACACCGGATCGAGATGCGCGGTTCCTGCGTGATGATCGACGACGCAGTGCAGGTGCTGTCACCGGCGACGATGGCGGTGCTGCGCGCATTGGCGCAGCGCCCGGGTGCCGTCGTCGCCCGCAGCGAATTGCTCCGCGCCTTGCCCGGCGGCGCCAGCGACCCCCATGCGGTCGATACCGCGGTGCTGCGACTACGAAAAGCACTGGGCGACAGGAAGATCATCGCGACGGTGGTCAAACGCGGTTACCGGCTGGCGATCGACGAGGGCGCCGAGGCGGCGTTCGCTCACAGCGAACACCGCAGCGGAACTTAAGCGTGGTCGACTCATGTTTGTAGTTGTAGAGCCGACAAGGCGTCGGCGGAGCACTTAGCACCAGAACAATGAGGAGACAGCAATGAGCAACCTGACACTGTGGTCACGACCCGCGGACCGCTGGGTGCGCGACTTCTTCGGCCCGGCCGCGGCGACCGACTGGATCAAGCCGGTGGCCGGCGGCTTCAGCCCCGCCGCCGAGGTGCTCAAGGACGGCGAAGACGCGGTGGTCCGGCTGGAACTGCCGGGCGTGGACGTCGACAAGGACGTCAACGTCGAGATCGAGCACGGCCGCCTGGTCATCCACGGCGAGCGTCGCGACGAGCACGCCGAAGAGCAGGACGGCCGCACGTTGCGCGAGGTCCGCTACGGATCGTTCCGCCGGTCGTTCCAGCTGCCTGCGCACATCACCGGTGAGTCCGTCTCGGCGTCCTACGACGCCGGCGTGCTGACCGTGCGGGTTACCGGCGCCTACGCCGGAACGCAGCCGCAGCGCATCGCGATCAGCAAGTAGTTTCGCGGAAGTTCCGCGATAGCGTCGAATCCGGTGGGGCTCAACGGCCCACCGGATTCGTCGCATGCGATTACGCGAATGCCTGCTCGACGTCCACCCCGACGACGCGCAGCAGGTTGACCACTTTGCGGTCGAGGCCTTCACCGACTTCGGACACTTCATCGATGCCGAGACTGCCGAATGCGGGACCGGGCTGATCCATCGTAAAGATCGCGTTGCCGTCGACGTCGCTGTGGACCAACATCCGCAGCGGTGCGTACAACAGCGCCTTAGGGTCGTGGCGGAACATCGTCTCGGCGATGACGTGGTTGCCGATCAGGTACTCGATCGCCTGGGTGTGATGTCCTGCGGCACTGAAGAACTCGGTCGCGTCGATCTTGGCGTAGACCATCAGTTCGTTTGGGGCATTCGTGGCTGCGGCCGCCACGACGTCGTCCCAGTCGCCACCGGATGCAACGATCTGCGCGACGGCCGCCCGGTCGACCGGCGGCGCCGCCTGCTCCAGCGCGGCGATGAATTGATCGAAGGGCACGCCGGTGGCGATATCCACCCGGGTCATGCCGTGCTGTTCACGGTGAAAGCTTGCCTTCATCGGATCGGCTTTCTGTTGGTTCATTGACCGAACTTTCATATCCTGAGTATATGGTTCGGTGAACGAACCTGCAAGCGTACGATGTGTGCGTGGCCCTGCCCCGCGAATACACCGCAGAGAGTTGCCCCATCGCCCGATCTCTCGAGATCGTCGGCGAGCGGTGGACGTTGCTGCTGATACGGGACGCCTTCTACGGTGTCCGCCGATTCAGCGATTTCCGTGCGCATCTGAACATCCCGAAAGCGGTGCTCGCCGAACGGCTTTCCCTGTTGGTGAACGAGGGTGTGTTCGCCCGGGCAGCGGGCGGCGGTGGCCGCGACGAGTACGTGTTGACCCCTAAGGGCCGCCGACTGTGGCCGACGCTCTGGTCACTGATCGCCTGGGGCAATGACAACTACGTCGATCACTCGCACCGGCGCAGCTATCGGCACGCGGACTGCGGCGGCGCCATCGGGCCCGACCGAGTATGCGCGAAGTGCGGGCAGCTTCCCGACGTCGCCGATCTGGTCGTGCACCCGCCACGGCGCCCACGCGACCGCGGCTCACGCGACGACGCGGTCAGCGCGGCGTTGCGTCAGCCGCACCGAATGCTGGAACCGATTGCTGCCGCTGCCGGCCCACCTGCGTGATCTCTCTCACGCTGCGGCGGCGGCTGGATAGCGGGATATAGCGACGGCGAATTACTTGAGACAGATGTTTCGGAATGGATTCAGCCCGCGCTACGGTGCAGCAATCCGGCGAAAGGATCGCCATTCCCAACACCGATTACAACCGCGATTTCTGGTGCGACGCCGATCGGGAAGGAGTCGGGGATCACAGCAGGTCCTGACGATTGAAGCCCCGCTGAGAATCTTTGCGGTGTCTCTGGGTACTCTTCGACCAACAGCCCGTTCGAAGAGGAACATTTGATGAGCGCACCCACGGCGAACCATCCTGCGTCCGGCGTCTTTTCACCTACACGCGCCCACATCCAGCAACGGACCCTACGCACCGACCGGTGGTGGATGTCACCGCTCCGGATCGATCTGGGTTTCGCCGCTTTCGTCATCTACGCGACCGTGCGGGCCTTCCTCCAGAACAACTACTTCGTTCCCCAATACCACTACCTGACGCCGTTCTACTCTCCATGCGTCAGCCAGGGATGCATCAAGGAAGCCAGCGATTTCTGGCCACAGCTGCTGCCGGACGTCTGGTGGCTGCCGTACGCGGCGCTGACATTGCCGTTCCTGTTGCTGTTCCGGCTGACCTGCTACTACTACCGCGGCGCCTACTACCGCACCGTGTGGCAGTCACCTACCGCATGCGGTGTGGCCGAGCCTCGCGTCCACTACTCCGGCGAGACCAGGTTCCCGCTGATCGTGCAGAACACCCACCGGTACTTCTTCTACATCGCCGGCATCATCTCGATCATCAACAGCTACGACGCGATCGTGGCCTTCCACTCCGACCACGGGCCAGGCGGTTTCGGTTTCGGCCTGGGCAACATCATCCTGGTCGGCAACGTGATCATGTTGTGGATCTACACGCTGTCCTGCCACTCATGCCGCCACGTCACCGGCGGACGGCTCAAGCACTTCTCCAAACACCCCGTGCGGTACTGGATCTGGACTCAGGTGAGCCACCTAAACACCCGGCACAAGATGTACGCCTGGATCACTCTGGGGACGCTGATGTTGACCGACTTCTACATTGCGCTGGTTGCCAGCGGCACCATTCCCGACCTGAGATTTATTGGCTGAAAGGCCATTTCAGAATTTCCGAGATAGCTGAGCGAGGATTTCATGACTGAGGTCGAACGGCACTCCTACGATGTCGTCGTCATCGGTGCCGGCGGCGCGGGTTTGCGCGCGGTCATCGAGGCGCGGGAACGCGGCCTGAAGGTTGCGGTGGTGTCCAAGTCACTGTTCGGCAAAGCCCACACCGTGATGGCCGAGGGCGGCTGCGCCGCAGCGATGGGTAATTCCAACCCGAAAGACAACTGGACGACCCACTTCGGCGACACCATGCGCGGTGGCAAGTTCCTGAACAACTGGCGGATGGCCGAGCTACACGCCAAGGAGGCTCCGGACCGGGTCTGGGAGCTGGAGACCTACGGCGCGCTGTTCGACCGCCTCAAGGACGGCAAGATCAGCCAGCGCAACTTCGGTGGGCACACCTACCCGCGGCTCGCGCACGTCGGTGACCGGACCGGCCTGGAGCTGATCCGCACCATGCAGCAGAAGATCGTCTCGCTGCAGCAGGAAGACCATGCCGAACTCGGCGACTACGAAGCCCGGATCAAGGTCTACGCCGAGACCACGATCACCGAGTTATTGAAAGACGGCTCCGAAAATGGGGGGCGGATCTCCGGCGCATTCGGCTACGTCCGCGAAACCGGCAACTTCATCCTGTTCGAGGCCCCCGCGGTGGTGCTGGCCACCGGCGGTATCGGCAAGTCGTTCAAGGTCACCTCGAACTCTTGGGAGTACACCGGCGACGGGCATGCGCTGGCGCTGCGGGCCGGCGCGACGCTGATCAACATGGAGTTCGTCCAGTTCCACCCGACCGGCATGGTGTGGCCGCCCAGCGTGAAAGGCATCCTGGTCACCGAGGGTGTTCGCGGCGACGGCGGGGTATTAAAAAACTCCGACAACACCCGGTTCATGTTCGGCTACATCCCGCCGGTGTTCAAAGGCCAGTACGCCGAGAGCGAGCAAGAGGCCGACCAGTGGCTCAAGGACAACGACTCCGCACGCCGCACGCCCGACCTGTTGCCCCGTGACGAAGTCGCTCGCGCGATCAACTCCGAAGTCAAGGCCGGTCGCGGCACCCCGCACGGTGGGGTCTACCTCGACATCGCCTCCCGGCTGACACCCGAGCAGATCAAGAAGCGGCTCCCGTCGATGTACCACCAGTTCAAGGAGCTGGCCGGGGTCGACATCACCAAGGAGCCGATGGAAGTCGGACCCACCTGTCACTACGTGATGGGCGGCGTGGAGGTCGACGCCGACACCGGCGCCGCCACCGTCCCCGGACTGTTCGCCGCCGGCGAATGCTCCGGCGGCATGCACGGCTCCAACCGGCTGGGCGGTAACTCGCTGAGCGACCTGCTGGTGTTCGGACGCCGGGCCGGGCTGGGCGCTGCCGACTACGTGCGGGCGCTGAGCAACCGTCCGACGGTGTCCGACGATGCCGTCGAGACGGCCGCGAAGCGGGCGCTGGCTCCCTTCGAGACACCGACGAACGGCGCTGCCGCGGAGAACCCCTACACGCTGCAGCTGGAGTTGCAGCAGTCGATGAACGACCTGGTGGGCATCATCCGCAAGGAAGAGGAAATCACCGAGGCGCTCGGTCGGCTGGATCAGCTTCGCGAGCGGTTCAAGCACATACACGTCGAGGGTGACCGCAAGTACAACCCAGGCTGGAACCTCGCCCTCGACCTGCGCAACCTGCTACTGGTCAGTGAATGCGTCGCCAAAGCGGCACTGGAACGTACCGAAAGCCGGGGCGGCCACACCCGCGACGATCACCCCGGGATGGACTCGTCCTGGCGCAAGGTGCTGCTGGTCTGCAGCGCCTCAGGCGACGACCCGATAGTCCCGGACATCACGGTGACCCACAAAGACCAGATCCCGATGCGGCCCGATCTGCTCGAGGCTTTCGAGATCTCCGAGCTGGAGAAGTACTACACCGACGAAGAGCTGGCCGACCACCCAGGACGGAGAGGCTGATGACCTACAACGCGACCTTGCGGGTATGGCGTGGCGATGAGGCCGGCGGTGGATTGCAGGACTTCACCGTGGAGGTCAACGAGGGCGAGGTGGTGCTCGACATCATCCACCGCCTGCAGCAGACCCAGACGCCGGACCTCGCGGTCCGGTGGAACTGCAAAGCCGGCAAGTGCGGATCGTGCTCGGCCGAGGTCAACGGCAAGCCGCGGCTGATGTGTATGACGCGGATGTCGACCTTCGCCGAAGACGAGGTCGTCACCGTGACCCCGATCCGGACCTTCCCGGTGATCCGCGACCTGGTGACCGACGTGTCGTTCAACTACGAAAAGGCCCGAGAGATCCCGTCGTTCGCGCCGCCGAAGGATCTCCAGCCCGGTGAGTATCGGATGGCACAAGAGGATGTGGAGCGCTCCCAGGAGTTCCGCAAGTGCATCGAATGCTTCTTGTGCAACAACGTCTGTCACGTGATCCGTGACCACGAGGACAACAAAGAGGCGTTCGCCGGCCCGCGTTACCTGATGCGGATCGCTGAGCTGGAAATGCATCCCCTGGACACTCGCGACCGGCGCAACGAGGCGCAGGAAGAGCACGGACTCGGGTACTGCAACATCACCAAGTGCTGCACCGAGGTCTGCCCTGAGAGCATCAAGATCACGGACAACGCCCTGATTCCGATGAAAGAGCGTGTCGCCGACCGCAAATACGATCCGGTTGTGTGGCTGGGTAACAAGCTGTTCCGTCGCTGAAGCGCGACGAACCCGGCAGGCGTCCTAAACGCCGAGCCGTCGGAAAATGCTGCGGTGGAACACAATCGGCGCGATCTCCGCGTCGACCTGAATGTCGCTGACCCGCAACACCACGATCGTGTGATCTCCGGCCGGGATGAGTTGCTCGATCACGGTTTCCATCCACACACTGGTGCCCTGTATGAAGACCGCGCCACTGGTGTAGGACACCGTCTCCAGGTCGGCGAACCGATCGCCGGTCTTCGCGGCCAAGGCCCGCGCGGCGTCGTCGTGCGACTCGCCTAACAGACTGATGCCGAGTGCGTGCACGTCCTTGAGCTTCGGCCACGTCGTCGATGTGTTCTGCACACAGAACGACACCAACGGCGGATCCAGCGACACCGGGACGAACGTGCTGGCCGCCAACCCCTCTCGGACACCGTCGATTTCGGCCGCAATCGCGATCACGCCGGATGGGAAATGGCCAAAGGCCTCGCGGAGGGAAGTAGGTGTCAGCTTCTCAGGTGTGTTCACCGGGCTTCATTCGCGTCGACGGGCTTTTCCGTAGATCGACCCTACTCGCCCGGCGTTACATCTTGCGCGACACCCGTTACGTAGCCGTGCGCGGCGGCGACGTCGGGATGGGCCCGCAACCTGCTCTTCCAGGCATTGCGGCCGTAGACCGAGAAAATCGGGTCGGCGGGGTCGGCCCGTAGATCGGCGCGCTCCGCGAGTTCGGCGGGCAGCGTCAGGGTCGGGATCTGCGCGTCCAGCCGTGGGTTGAAGAAGTAGGGCACCGAGATCCGGTCGGCCGAACGCTGCAGATTCACTCGGTGCTCGGTGGCTCGCAGGTAGCCGTTGGTCGCTACTTCCAGCAGTTCACCGATGTTGACGACGAACGCCCCATCCCGTCCGGCCACGTCGATCCAGCCGCCGTCCTGTGCGGCCCGCACTTGCAGGCCGTCGCTGCCCGGCTCCGCCAGCAGCAGCGTCAGCATCCCGGAGTCTCGGTGCGCTCCCACGCCCTGCGAGCTGGCCGCAGTCGACGGATAGTGCACGATCTTGATCAGGGTCGCCGGCGCGTCGGCGAACGCGGCGTCGAAGACATCCGGCGCGCTGCCCAGCGAGGCCGCCCAGTGCCGCAGCAGGGTCCGGCCCACCGCACCGAGCGCGGCGTCCCACTCGGCGACGATGCCCGGCAGCTCCGGCACGCCCGACGGCCATTGATTGGGGCCCTGGAGCCACAGGTAGTCCGGCTTCCCCGGGCCGCCGATCGGGGTGCGCTCCGGGCCGATGTCGATCTGCTCGCGCCAATCCACCTCACCTCGGGTCAGCTCGCCACCCAGCCGTGTGTAGCCACGAAAATGCGGACTGCGGACCATCGCGACGGCATCCTTGTCCGGTTGCGGTATCGCGAACAGTCGCCGCGCCGCCGCCAGTACCCGGCGGGTCAGCGCCTCGGGCACGCCATGGCCGATCAGATAGAAGAAACCGACCTCGTGGGCGGCCTCGCGCAGGCGTTCGCGCAGTTGGCCAGGACTGTCGCGCAGGTCCAGTTCGGGGAGCGTCGTGACGCTTGACACAGTTGTCACGTACCTATCATTGTCGCAGGTGAAGCGGTGTGCCAGGGTCCTGATCAGCGCGAATCCAACTAGTTGGTTGATTAGCCAATGGAATTTAGCTCACAGTCGGTTGCGCCAGGTTACTGATGGGTATAATTTAAGCGTGTTACTGGTGGGTAACTTAGTCCTAGTACCCAACCTTAAAGTGGCGTTCTCATCGAGGAGGAACCTGTGGGCCACTACAAGAGCAATGTCCGCGACCAGGTATTCAACCTGTTTGAGGTCTTAGGCATTGACAAAGCATTCGGCGAAGGCGATTACACCGACCTGGATGCCGAGACCGCCCGCGAGATGCTGGTGGAAATGAGCCGGTTGGCCGAGGGTCCAGTCGCCGAGTCTTTCGCAGACGCGGACCGTAATCCCCCGGTATTCGACCCGAAAACCCATTCTGTGGCGCTGCCCGAGTCGTTCAAGAAGTCGGTGCAGGCGGTCATCGAAGGCGGTTGGGACAAGGTCGGCATCGACGAGGAGCTCGGCGGGATACCGATGCCCAAGGTGATGGTCTGGTCGCTGCACGAGCACCTGCTGGGCGCCAACCCCGCAGTGTGGATGTACGGCGGCGGCGCCGGTTTCGCCAGCATCTTCTATCACCTGGCCACCGAAGAGCAGAAGAAGTGGGCCATCCTCGCCGCTGAGCGTGGCTGGGGCTCGACCATGGTGCTCACCGAG
Source organism: Mycobacterium sp. (assembly GCA_049589475.1). Lineage (GTDB taxonomy): Bacteria > Actinomycetota > Actinomycetes > Mycobacteriales > Mycobacteriaceae > Mycobacterium. Next base: position 458 of record JBAWAV010000479.1, on the reverse strand, counting down.
CCGGACGCCGGCTCGGATGTCGGCGCCGGTCGCACCAAGGCCGTCCAGCAAGACGATGGCTCGTGGCACATCGACGGTGTGAAGCGATTCATCACCTCCGCCGACTCCGATGACCTGTTCGAGAACATCTTCCATTTGGTACTCGCCCGCCCCGAGGGCGCTGGGCCGGGCACCAAGGGCCTGTCGTTGTTCTTCGTGCCGAAGTTCCTGTTCGACTTCGAAACCGGCGAGCCCGGCGAGCGCAACGGCGTCTTCGTCACCAACGTCGAGCACAAGATGGGCCTGAAAGCGTCCGCCACCTGTGAGCTGACCTTCGGTCAGCACGATGTTCCGGCCAAGGGCTGGCTGGTCGGCGAAGTGCACAACGGCATCGCGCAGATGTTCGAGGTCATCGAGCAGGCTCGAATGATGGTGGGCACCAAGGCGATTGCCACGCTGTCCACCGGCTACCTGAACGC
>JBAWAV010000478.1:0-7311 GCA_049589475.1 Mycobacterium sp. | reverse complement strand
GGTCCGGATTGTCGAACGCGGCGCCGAACGCGTGGCTCAGTGAGTAGCCCAGTTCCCCGCCTTCGTGGATCGATCCCGGAGTCGTCGGTGCTACGTGGCTGGAAATGCCTCCGGGGACGGAAAATTGGGTGAACAGCTTCTTAAGTCCGGACTCGTCCTGGCTGACATCGGGCTAAATCTCCGAATACGAGCCCTCGAGGGAGGTATTGGCGACCAGGGCCGGACCCCCGTGCCCCGGGCCGGCAACGTAGAACATGTCCAGGTCGTACTTCGTGATCACCCGGTTCAGGTGAACATAAATGAAATTCTGCCCCGGCGTGGTTCCCCAATGGCCGACCACGAGCGGTTTCACATCCGGTAGCGCTAGTGGACGTTTCAACAACGGATTGTCATAGAGATAGATCTGGCCGACCGACAGATAATTCGCCGCCCGCCAGTAAGCGTCGATCTTGTGCAGCAGTTCAGGTTCGAGAGTCCGGGTCGTCATTGTGGTGTTCCCGTTGTCAACTCGCATCTACCCGCTTCCCGTTGACGTGTCGGCGCCGTTCGCGGTGGTGACCGGTTGGGGTTGGAACGCGGCGGCCGCACGTTCTCTGGCGAGGAAGCCGCTCAGTTCACCGATCGCACTCATCAGCGGTGCCGGGAACACGATGGTGGTGTTCTTCTCGACCCCGAGTTCGACCAAGGTTTGCAGGTTGCGCAGCTGCAACGCCAACGGGTGCCTCATCATTGTGTCCGATGCCTCACCCAGCGCGGCTGCGGCCATCGATTCACCCTCTGCCGCAATAATTTTGGCTCGCTTCTCGCGCTCCGCCTCGGCCTGCCGAGCCATCGCGCGCTTCATGCTGTCGGGCAACTGGATGTCTTTGAGCTCGACCAGTGTCACTTCAACACCCCATTCGAGTGTTGCGACGTCGAGGATCTTTCGGATATCTGCGTTGATCGAGTCGGTCTCCGACAGCGCCTGGTCAAGGGTGTGCTGGCCGACGACATTGCGCAGCGTGGTTTGTGCGATCTGGTTGATCGCGGCGTCGATGTTCTCGATCGCGATCACCGACTTCACCGGGTCGACAACCCGGAAGTAGGCGACCGCCGAGATATCGACGCTGACGTTGTCGCGGGTGATAATGCCCTGGGACTGGATCGGCATCGTCACAATCCGCAGTGAGACCTTCAACAGCCGATCGATGACCGGAATGATCGCAGTCAGTCCCGGGTCCTTCACACCCACCACCTTGCCGAGGCGGAACAAGACACCGTTCTCGTACTGGGTCACGACTCTGAGCGACAGCGACAACGCGATCAGCGCAACAACGAGGAGCACCGCAAACAGAATGATCAAAACTTTCATGACATGTCTTTCGTAAGTCGCGAGGAATGTAGGGTTCGGTCCGCAGCCGATGTCGGGATCTGTTGCGCCAGAAGGAATATGGATTGGTAGTTGCCGTATGCAGTGGTCAACGTGGGCTCGACTACCGGGTCGACGAGCCGGAACTTGCCGGTGTTGAGGCAGAAAGGGAGCGAGACGGCCATGACGACCTGACGTGCATTGGATCACCGGTTGCGAGGGTGCGGAGCCGATGCTCCTTGAGTCAAGCGGCGGACAGCTGAACTCATCCCGGGGCCAGCTGAAATTCTCAGCACTCCCGACGCTACACCCATTGGGCGGCGCGCGGCGACCGCGCAGCAGACGACCGGCGCGACAATGTGTTTCCGCTCCGTCCCGGCTGGCGTATCATCCCTCTGACCACTATCTCGTGACGATCGCGCCACGGGTATGACGCTGGACTTCGGTGTCGATTCCCAGCTCCGCCAAGATAATTGAGCCCAGGTATGACCGAGTTCACCGAGGACGTCGCCGATTTACCGTTGGCGCCGCTGAGCACCCAGCAAGCTAGCGCTGATCTTGCCGACTTGCGCGCCGGGATCAGCGATCTGGCGGGCTTGGTGGCCGGCAGTCTGGGTTTGCCTGAGTTGCTCGCCGAGGTCTCGACATTCGCGGTCCGCGCGATACCGGGCGCCGACGGTGCCGGGGTGACCTTGTTGCAGGTCGACCGGCTGGACAACATGGTGGAGGCGTTGGCCGCGAGTGCCCCGTTTGTCGCCGAGATGGACGAGATTCAGTACGTAAGCCTCAAAGAAGGACCCTGCATCACCGCGGCACTGGAGCGGCGCACCGTGCGGTCTGGTTCGTTGGGTGGGGAGAAGATGTGGCCGCGGTTCGGTCCGCGAGTGGGCCGCTTGGGCGTGCACAGCGCGCTGTCGCTGCCGCTCCTGCTATCGGACCAGGTGATCGGCGCGATCAACGTCTACGCCCACGGCAAAGACGCCTTCGACGAGCACGCCGCGGAACTAGGAGAACTGTTCGCGAAACCGGCGGCGGTGGCGGTGCATAACGCCCAAGTCCTCTCGCACGCGATAGCGCTCACCACCCAGTTGCAGAAGGCGCTGAAGACGCGCCCGGTGATCGATCAGGCGATCGGTCTGATCCGGGGACGCAGCGGGCGCACCGCCGAGGAGGCGTTTGCTCAGCTGCGCGCAATCAGCCAGACCGAGCACCGCAAATTGGCCGAGGTGGCGCAACAGATCATCGATGAGGCCGTGCGCCGCGCACACGCCCGACGCAACCCAACCTGAGCCCTGGCGCCGCCGCGAGACTTCCGACGGGGTGTAGTCTTGGTCTTGCTGAGACTTACAGCCGGTACGGACTGGGTCTGGCTGTTATGCCGCCGGACTCATCGAGCGTTCGCTCGCGCCGCACACCCTGAATCAACCGATTGGGCTGGGAAAACTACTGCCGCAAATCCCCGGCCGCAACGCGAGATGCACCGATCAACCGAGGCGACACCACACCGCCTTGAGCGACAGACTAATTGACCCACCGCTCACGCATATCCGGAGAAACCAGGTACATGTCATGATCGCCCCCCGAGTCGTCCTCCTCGTTGTCGGCGCAGGACTGGCGGTGCTGGGACGAACGGGACACGCCGTCGGCGGCCGCCGGCACTACTACTGATCGGCCGCATGGACTCCCCGGCTCGGCCAGCAGAGCAATGAGCGGCCGAGCCGGGTGCTTTCGTCGGCGAACAACGCCGGCAGCCCCCTCCCAGACACACGAAAGAAAGGCGGATGACGATGGCGATCACCGACGTTCCGACCTTCGCTCACTTGACCGATGCCGACATCGACAACCTGGCCGCGGAACTGGACGCGATCAGGCAGGATATCGACGATTCCCTCGGCGCGCGCGACGCGCGTTACATCCGTCGCACCATCGCCGCACAACGCGCTCTGGATGTCGCCGGCCGGCTCATCCTGACTGTTGGCTCGAGACGCTCCGCCTGGTGGGCGGGAACATTGACGCTGAGTCTGGCCAAGATCATCGAGAACATGGAGATCGGGCACAACGTCATGCACGGCCAGTGGGATTGGATGAACGACCCCGAGATTCATTCCTCGACGTGGGAATGGGACATGAGCGGGGTGTCGAAACACTGGAAAGCCACTCATAACTTTCAGCACCACAAGTACACCAACATCCTTGGCATGGACGACGACGTCGGCTACAGCACCCTGCGGGTCACCCGTGACCAGCCCTGGAAGGTTTACAACCTCGGCAACCTGCTCTTTAACGCCATCCTCGCGCTCGGCTTCGAGTGGGGAATTGGCTTGCAGCCCATCGAATTCGGCAAACTTCTCGAGGACGGCCCGGGCCGCGAAACAACCCTGCGGCAGATTCGCGAATTCTCAACCAAAGCCGGAAGGCAGCTGATCAAGGACTACGTCGCGTTCCCGGCGCTGACCTCGGTGTCGCCGGCGGCGACCTTCACATCGACGCTGAAGGCCAACATAGTGGCCAACGTGATCCGCAACATCTGGACCGACGCAGTGATCTTCTGCGGGCATTTCCCTGATGGCGCTGAGAAATTCACGAAGACCGACATGATCGGCGAGAGCCGGGGTCAGTGGTACCTGCGCCAGATGCTGGGCAGTGCCAACTTCGAGGCCGGGCCGGCGCTGCGATTCATGAGCGGCAACCTGTGCTACCAGATCGAGCATCACCTCTACCCCGACCTACCGAGCAATCGGCTACACGAGGCCTCGCTGCGCGTGCGCGAGTTATGCGACAAATACGACTTGCCGTACACGACGGGCTCATTCCTCGTGCAAAACGCCAAGACGTGGCGGACCATCGCCAAGCTGTCGCTGCCGGACCGCTATTTGCGCAGCACCGCCGACGACGCTCCGGAGACCCGCAGCGAGCGGATGTTCACCAAACTTCAACCCGGCGTCATCGGGACCGACCTGGTGACGGGGCGCCGCCGCGGCCTCAAGACCGCAATAGCGGCCGTCCGCCAATGGCGACGCGACGAGCGCAGACAAGCTTGATCTACTGGCCAGTAACCTACGGGACCGTAGGTTGGGTTATAGTCGGCTGATAGCGGGCCGGATGCCAAACCACTGTTGGACGGAGGCCAGTGCACGTGACCGAGATGAGCTATCTCGAATTGCATGGTGAGCGGATTGCCTATCGGGATGCCGGTGCCGGCGAGGCGCTGCTGTTGATTCACGGCATGGCGGGAAGTTCGGCGACTTGGCGCGCGGTTATACCTGAGCTGGCGAAACGGTATCGAGTGGTCGCACCGGACCTGCTTGGGCACGGTGAATCGGACAAGCCGCGCGGTGACTATTCGTTGGGTGCGTTTGCGGCGTGGCTGCGCGATCTACTCGATGAATTGGGTATCAGCCGGGCGACGGTTATCGGTCAATCACTCGGCGGCGGTGTGGCCATGCAGTTCGCGTATCAACATCGCGACTACTGCCAGCGCCTGGTTCTCATCAGCAGCGGTGGCCTTGGGCCCGACCTCAACTGGATATTGCGGATCCTGTCGGCACCCGGAGCCGAGTTCGTGCTTCCGGTGGTCGCGCCGCAGCCGGTGTTGAAACTCGGCAACAGGCTGGGGTCGTGGCTCGCGTCGGCCGGAATCCAGTCGCCGCGCGCCGGCGAGATGTGGAGCGCCTACTGCTCATTGTCGGATCGCCCGACCCGCCAAGCATTCCTTCGTACGTTGCGCTCGGTAGTGGACTACCGCGGACAGGCGGTCAGCGCGCTCGGGAAGATCCATGTCAGTTACGGGTTACCCACCTTGCTGATCTGGGGCGAACAGGACCGGATCATCCCCGTCGCGCACGGGTACGCCGCTCACGACGCTGTGCCGGGTAGCCGACTCGAGGTGCTCGCCGGTGTCGGGCACTTCCCGCATGTCGAAGCCCCAACAGCGGTGGTGGGCATTCTGGACGACTTCATCGCCAGCACAGGTCAAGATGTCGATCTGCCGATTCGACAACCTGATCGGAACTAGACGGTGCCGAACCCGACGGTCCGGTCCGCAGTCTTGACAATTGTTCCCCCGGGGTGGACCGTCAACTAAGTTGAGAATCTCAACCAGTCCGGGACGAGGCCAGCTGCCCGCCGCTTTCCTCGTAGAGCACTAGCTCACGCCGAACACGCCGGTGACGACTGCATGTCGGGGATCACCATGAATGCAAGTCCCACCCACTCCGCGCTACCCGCAGGCGATATTCTTTCCAAGCCGTGGGAGAGTCGCCCCACGCGGTTGGCCCGTCGTCGGCTGAGATCATCGATAGCCGTCGTCAGCGCCCACGGCCACATCGATGCATCCAACGCTAACACTCTGACCGAGTACACCGTGGGCCATCTGACGGGTTGCCGCGGATTGATCATCGATCTCAGCTACCTGGATTTCTTTGGGACCGACGGCTTTTCGGCGCTGCACCGGGTCTCCGTCTGCTGCGCGCATGCTGGCATAGCCTGGGTCGTAGTACCCAGTGACGCGGTCTCGCGCGTGCTGCGGATCTGCGACCCACACGGATTGCTACCCGCCGCAAGCACCGTCGACGCAGCGATAGTCGCCATCCACGACCAGCCGCACCGGCCACCACAGCCAGGCTCTGACATCACGGCCGCTGCCTCGTGATGCGTGTGACCAATCCGGCTGGCCAACCCCGGCAGGGTGCTGAGCCGACGACTATCCAGACATGACTGGCGAATCACCGAGAGCTGCAGCCTTATTGCCGAGCCATCGCAATCGTGAGCCGGTCCTCGGCTTTGATGAGGTGGTCTTGGCTGTCGTCGCCGATGTCGATCTGGACCCAGTCGATCTGACCGGAGAATTTGTTGCCGGTGGCGCCGTAGTCCGGGGATGCTGGTGAGCCGGTGTCGGCGCCCACGTCGCAGGCCTCGTCGGCAGAGTAGATCATCGGCTGTGTGTGTTCGACGCGGCCTTTGCCGACGGACTTGCCGTCGTAGTACAGCGTGACGTCGCCGCCTTTAGCCAGCCCACCGCCGTCATAGGCGAATTCCATTCGCACCTGGTGCTTTCCGGCTGGGATGGGCTGCTCGGCAGTGACCATGAAGTGCTCGACGCCGAGGAAATTATAGCAATATTTCAGCTTGCCCTCGTGCGCGTAGAGCGACCAACCGCCCACGATACCGCCCTGGGTGATGATGACGCCGGTCGCGCCGGATTCCGGCACGGTGATGTCGGCGGTCACCGAATATGACTTGTTCTTAAGGGTGAGCACGCAGTTCTCGCTGACCCGCATCCCGGGGAAGAGCAGCTGACTGTTCCCACGGATCAACTGGGGACGTCCGGCCATATCGGGGTTGAAGCGCTCGAAGGTCCGATCATCGAGGGGCACAACGTTGTATTTGACCGCCTCGATGAGCCACAGTCGCTGCATGTCGGCGAGCTTCTGCGGATGCTCATCGGCCAGGTCGTGCGCCTGCGTCCAGTCGTCGGGTCCGTACAGCTCCCAGACATCGTCGTCAAACGCCGGCGGCGCCTCGGTGGTCCACGGTGTGCGGTGCTTAGTTACCGCGGTCCAGCCTTTGTGGTAGAGGCCGCGGTTGCCGAGTATCTCGAAATACTGAACGTCGTGGTTCTCGGGCGCGTCGCCGTCGCGCAGGGCGGGCAGCATGCTGACGCCTTCCAGCGGTGCCTGCGTAATGCTATTCACCACAGTGGGTTCGGGCAGTCCGGCGGCCTCCAGGATGGTCTTGGCGACGTCGATGACGTGGTGGAACTGGCTGCGGATCTTGCCTTTGTCGGGGAAACCGTTGGGCCAGTGCACGATGGTGCCGTTGCGCGTGCCACCCCAGTGTGAGGCCACCTGCTTGGTCCACTGATACGGCGTGCACAGGGCATGTGCCCAGCCGACCGCGTAATGGTTGTAGGCCTTCGGCGTGCCGAAATCATCGATCTTGGACAACAGGAACTCGGTTGTCTC
>JBAWAV010000477.1:0-4597 GCA_049589475.1 Mycobacterium sp. | reverse complement strand
CGCTCGACGAGGCCAGCCGGAGCCGGTTGCGCGAAATCCACGCGACCAGCATTCGGGAACTCGAAGACGGGCTGGCGCCGGAACTCCGCGACGAACTCGACCGGCTCACGCTGCCGTTCACCGAAGGCACCGTGCCGTCGGACGGCGAACTACGCATCGCCCAGGCGCAGCTGGTCGGCTGGCTGGAAGGACTGTTCCACGGCATTCAGACCGCGCTGTTCGCCCAGCAGATGGCCGCTCGCGCACAGCTGGAGCAGATGCGCGAACAGCGTGGCCTGCCGCCGGGAGTCAGCCGGCCCGGCCACCCCGGTTCGGGCACTGGGCAATACCTTTGACAACGTCTGAACAGCAGTGACGAGCCCGCACATCGAAACCCGCGACGCGTGGGTCGAGTTTCCGATCTTCGATGCCAAATCGCGGTCGCTGAAGAAGGCCTTCCTGGGTAAGGCCGGTGGCGCGATCGGTCGCAACGCGTCCAACGTGGTGGTCATCGAGGCGTTGCGGGACATCACGATGTCGCTGAACCTGGGTGACCGCGTCGGGCTCGTCGGCCACAACGGCGCCGGGAAATCGACTCTGCTGCGGTTACTTTCGGGCATCTACGAGCCGACCCGCGGCTGGGCCAAAGTCACCGGCCGGGTCGCGCCGGTGTTCGATCTCGGAGTCGGCATGGATCCGGAGATCTCCGGCTATGAGAACATCATCATCCGCGGGCTCTTCCTCGGACAGACCCGCAAGCAGATGCTGGCCAAGGTCGACGAAATCGCGGAGTTCACCGAACTCGGGGACTACCTGTCGATGCCGCTGCGGACCTACTCCACCGGTATGCGGGTGAGGTTGGCGATGGGCGTGGTCACCAGCATCGACCCGGAGATCCTGCTGCTCGACGAAGGCATCGGCGCCGTCGACGCCGACTTCCTGAAGAAGGCGCAGACCCGGTTGCAGAGCCTCGTGGAACGGTCCGGAATCCTGGTATTCGCAAGCCATTCCAACGAATTCCTGGCCAGACTGTGCAAGACGGCGATGTGGATCGACCACGGCGTCATCAAGCTCACCGGCGGCATCGAGGACGTGGTGCGGGCCTACGAGGGCGAGGACGCCGCACGGCACGTCCGTGAGGTGCTCGCCGAAACCCAGAGCCCGCGGCCATGACTGACCCGCCGGCGACGATGCAGAACGCAGCGATGAGGCGGAGCGGCGCATGACAATGGTGTGCGCCGTCGTGGTGACCCACCGGCGACCCGACGAACTGGTCAAGTCGCTGGATGTGCTGAGCACCCAGAGCCGGCTGCCGGACCACCTGATCGTCGTCGACAACGACAGTGATGACCGTGTCCGCGACTTGGTGACCGGCCAACCGATCCCCACCACATATCTGCCGTCACGCCGAAACCTCGGCGGCGCAGGCGGTTTCGCGCTCGGCATTCTGCACGCGCTGGCACTCGGTGCCGACTGGGTGTGGCTGGCCGACGACGACGGCCACCCGCAGGACAGCAAGGTGCTGGCGACGCTGCTGGCGTGCGCGAACAAGCATCAACTGGCCGCGGTGTCGCCGATGGTGTGCAACGCCGACGACCCGCAACGCCTGGCATTTCCATTGCGCCGCGGCCTGGTCTGGCGTCGCCGGGTCGACGAACTGCGTACCGAGCCGGGCCAGGACCTGCTACCCGGCATCGCCTCGCTGTTCAACGGCGCGCTGTTCCGGGCGTCGACATTCGAATCGATCGGAGTTCCGGACCTGAGGCTGTTCGTCCGCGGCGACGAGGTCGAGATCCACCGTCGGCTGGTCCGGTCCGGGCTGGCGTTCGGCACGTGCCTGGACACCAGCTACCTGCATCCATGTGGGTCGGCCGAGTTCAAGCCGATCCTCGGGGGCCGGATGCACACGCAATATCCCGACGACGCCACCAAGCGGTACTTCACCTATCGCAACCGTGGCTATCTGATGGCACAGCCGGGCCTGCGCAAACTGCTGGTCCAGGAATGGCTGCGGTTCGGCTGGTTCTTCCTGGTCTCCCGCCGCGACCCCAAAGGTCTACTCGAGTGGCTGCAGCTGCGCCGGTTGGGTCGCCGCGAACAGTTCGAGAGGCCGTCATGACCGTGATCGACGCTGCGGCACAGTCGAAGACGTTCAACCGGGCCTGGGGTGACCTGGTCGATGGATACCGCCGCCGCGAGCTGTGGCTGCACCTCGGCTGGCAGGACATCAAACAGCGCTACCGCCGCTCGGTGCTCGGCCCGTTCTGGATCACCATCGCCACCGGAACCACCGCCGTCGCGATGGGCGGCCTGTACTCCAAGCTGTTTCATCTCCAGCTGTCGGTGCACCTGCCTTACGTCACGCTCGGGCTGATCATCTGGAACCTGATCAACGCCTCCATCCTGGAAGGCGCCGAGGTGTTCGTCGCCAACGAAGGATTGATCAAACAGCTGCCGACCCCACTGAGCGTGCACGTCTACCGGCTGGTGTGGCGACAGATGATCCTGTTCGGGCACAACATCGTCATCTACCTGATCATCGCGATCATCTATCCGAAAGCCTGGTCCTGGGCCGACCTTTCGGTGATCCCGGCGCTGGGCCTGATCGTGCTGAACTGCGTCTGGGTGTCGTTGTGTTTCGGCATCCTGGCGACCCGCTACCGCGACATCGGACCGCTGCTGTTCTCCGTCGTGCAGCTGCTGTTCTTCATGACGCCGATCATCTGGAACGACGACACACTGCGTCAGCAGGGCGCGGGACCGTGGGCGAAGATCGTCGAACTCAACCCACTGCTGCACTACCTGGACATAGTCCGCGCCCCGCTGCTCGGGGCGCATCAGGAGCTGCGGCACTGGGCGGTGGTGGTGGGCCTGACCGTCCTGGGTTGGCTGATGGCCGCTTTCGCGATGCGGCAATACCGTGCGCGTGTGGCGTACTGGGTTTAACTCGATGACAAATTGCCTACTCCTGAGCTCGACACAAGGGAATAATCCAATTTTCGGTAGTCACATCCTTCGAGCAGACAGGTCTCACAGGTGAGCGCAGAAGACGAGCCCGCTGGGCTCACCGGCGAGGCGCGGGAACGTGTCGCCGCCGAATTGGCCCGGCTGCAGGAACGACGGGATCGGCTGGAAGCCGAAGTGCGCAACGACCGTGGTGCTGTCAGCGATCACGCCGACGCCGCCGATGCGATCCAGCGCGCCGACGAACTGGTCGGCCTCGACGAGCGGCTGGCCGAACTCGACCGGTTGCTCCACGCCGGACCGGCGCCGTCTAACGGCAACGAGCTGCCCTTCGGCACCGAGGTGAAGCTTCGGTTCTCCGATGGCGACGTGGTCAAGATGCAGGTGATCTCGGTGATCGAGGAGGCCTCCCTCGACGGAGAGTCGGAGGCGCTGACCGCGAGCAGCCCGCTGGGCCTCGCGTTGGTCGGCCGAAAAGCCGGCGACAAGGTCAGCTACTCCACGCCGCAAGGCGAGCAAGAGGTCGAACTCCTGACAGTGAAATTTCCATAGGCAAGCACCCGTAGACTTCCGCCCGATGGCTGAGATCGCGGCGAGCGCCCAGCTGCCGCTCAAGACCCAGGCGTGGCGATTCATCGTCACCGGCGGTCTCTCGGCGATCGTCGACTTCGGGCTGTACGTGCTGATACATGAGGCGTTCGGCGTGCCATGGGATGCCGCCAAGGTGGTCAGCTGGTTCGCCGGCACGATAACCGCCTACCTGATCAACCGCCGCTGGACGTTCCAGGCTCCGCCGAGCACTGCCCGATTCGTCGCGGTCATGGTGCTCTATGGCATCACCTTCGCGGTGCAGGTCGGGCTCAACCACTTCTGCCGGTTGGCGCTCGCGGATCACAAGGGCTGGGCGATACCGGCCGCATTCGTCATCGCTCAGGGCACGGCGACAGTCATCAACTTCGTCGTGCAGCGCGCGGTGATCTTCCGGCTGCGCTGAGCAAGCTCCGTAGACAGGTAGCCTCTTTGACGATGTTGAGCAGTGACATTCCGACCACCAAAACCCCGCTGATGGGTTTTGGCCGGACCGCACCGTCGGTGGCGGACGTTTTGTCCACACCCGACCCCGAGGTGATCGCCAAGGCGGTCGCCCAAGTTGCCGACGGCGGCGGACGCGGCGTGATCGCCCGCGGCCTGGGGCGTTCCTACGGCGACAACGCGCAAAACGGTGGTGGCCTGGTGATCGACATGACGCCGCTGCACAACATCCACTCGATCGACTCCGACAGCCGGCTGGCCGACGTGGACGCCGGCGTGAGCCTGGACCAGTTGATGAAGGCAGCGCTGCCGTTCGGCCTGTGGGTTCCGGTGCTACCTGGCACCCGGCAGGTGACGGTCGGTGGCGCGATCGCCTGCGACATCCACGGCAAGAACCACCACAGCGCGGGCAGCTTCGGCAACCACGTCGCCTCAATGGAGTTGTTGACGGCCGACGGGCAGATTCGTCATCTCACCCCGGACGGCGACGAGGCCGAACTGTTCTGGGCCACCGTCGGCGGCAATGGGCTGACCGGCATCGTGCTGCGGGCCTCCATCGCGATGACGCCGACCGAAACGGCCTACTTCATCGCCGACGGTGTTGCCACCAAGGACCTTGACG
>JBAWAV010000476.1:0-7212 GCA_049589475.1 Mycobacterium sp. | reverse complement strand
CGGTTCGCGTCAGCACGACGACGTCGTCGGTCAAGCCGCAGACCGCCCGGGTCGGTCCGCCACCGCGTCGGGCCGCCCATCGTGTGCTGGTGGGATGGGTCGCACTCGCCTTCGGCGTGATCGGGATCGCCGCGCTGGCGGGCGGTTTGGCATTCGAACTGGTCCAGCAGGGCCACGCCGACGCCACCCAGGCGCGCCAGCAGCGCTTCATCGACACCGCCACCCAGACGGTGGTCAACATGTTCAGCTACACCCAGGACACCATCGACCAGAGCGTCGGGCGTTTGGTGGATGGCACCAGCGGGCCGCTGCGCGGCATGCTCAGCGCGAACAACAACGTCGAAAACATCAAAGCGATTTTCCGCCATACCAATTCGAGCTCGGAGGCGGTCGTCAACGGCGCCGCCTTGGAGGGCGTCGACGACGTCACCGACAATGCGTCGGTGCTGGTGTCGCTGCGGGTGACCGCCACCGACATGGACGGCGTGAACAAGCCGTCGGTGCCCTTCCGGATGCGGGTGATCGTGCACGAGGACGACACCGGTCGGATGACCGGCTACGACCTGAAGTATCCGGATGGGGGCAACTGATGCGGTGGCTGATCACCGCCGTTGTCAGCTTGCTGATCACCACGTTCGTCGGGTTGGCGGCCGCCGGCGGCTGGTTCTACTGGGATCGTGTTGAAACCCGCGGCGAGCAGGCGGCGCGAGCGACGCTGCCGAAGCTGGCCAAAGACGAGATACCCCGGGTTTTCGCCTACGACTTCCAGACCGTCGAGCGAAGCCTCAGCGAGGCCTTCCCGTTGTTGACGCCGTCCTACCGCCGAGAGTTCGAGCGGAGTGTCAACGCGCAGATCATCCCGGAGGCCAAGAAGCGGGAAGTGGTCGTCCAGGCAAACGTCGTCGGCGTGGGAGTGATGGCCGCTCAACGTGATTCGGCTTCGGTGATGGTTTACATGAACCGCACCGTGACCGACAAATCGAAGCAACCCGTCTACGACGGCAGCCGGCTGCGAGTCGACTACCGGCAGATCGGCGGCAAGTGGCTGATCAACTTCATCACGCCGATCTGAGCCGTATGTAGCTCAGCGACACTGCCCAATCTCGTTGCAGTTCAAGGGATAACGCTCGACCGGGTTGGGCAGCGGCGCCTGAAATGCCAGTGTGAACGGCGTTTTGGTCATCCCGGGCTGCAACCCGCAGACATCGCTGTGGACGCTGGTGTGCGTGCCGGCCAGCGAAACGTCATCGAACGCATACGTTTCCGTCGTCGGCGCGGTGCTGCCGTCCGGGCACGTCACGCCGTCAGGGTTCGGCACCTGGAAGGTCCACAGATCACTGGTCAAGCGGGCCCTGCCGCTGTAATTCGCCTGCCGATCGCGACGGCTTGCCAGGCTCGCGGTAGTGCTCACGACGTTCAGCGCACACAGGTCCGCCGCGACGACCGGGTCGGTGAAATCGGGGATGGCCCGCTGCCGCGACGGTGCATTGCAGAGCGCGTAGATCTTCCATGTGCTCGCCGGCGCACCCGCTTCGCTGAAGTTGTACAGACCGTCCGGCGGCGGCCCCAACGCTTCGGCTGGGCCCGCTGTGGCTACGGCCGCGAGCGTCACGGCGGCGGCGGCGGTCAGGCCGCGGGAGATGATCACCTTCGCGCTCCCTTCCGGATGGGTGCATCGAGTATCGCAGTGTGCCCGCAGGGACACCACGGATTCAGCTGTTTGACGGACGTCCCTCGGTCAGCGCATCGAGGAACGATCGGGCCCACCGGTCGACGTCGTGGACCAGGACCTGGCGTCGTAGCGCCCGCATCCGGCGCCGCCCCTCCTCGACGGATTGGTTGAGCGCCGCTTCGATACCGGCTTTGACGCCTTCGGTGTCATGCGGATTGACCAGGTAGGCCTGTTGGAGTTCGGCTGCGGCGCCGGTGAATTCGCTGAGCACCAGTGCTCCGCCGAGATCGCTGCGGCACGCGACGTATTCCTTGGCCACCAGGTTCATCCCGTCGCGCAGCGGGGTGACCAGCATGACGTCGCTGGCCACGAAGAACGCGATGAGCTCGTCGCGAGGAATCGGACGGTGCAGGTAATGCACCGCCGGGTGGCCGACCTCGGCGTATTCACCGTTGATGTGGCCAACCTGGCGTTCGATGTCCTCGCGCAGCTTCTGATAGCTGTCCACCCGCTCACGGCTGGGCGTGGCGAGTTGCACGAGCACGGTGTCTTCGCCCTTGACGCGGCCCTCTGCGAGCAGCTCGGCGAATGCCTTGAGCCGCACGTCGATGCCCTTGGTGTAGTCCAACCGGTCGACGCCGAGCATGATTTTGCGAGGGTTGCCGATCTCGGCCCGGATCTCCTTGGCCCGCCGTCGGATGCTGCGCTCGCGGCCCTTGTGGTCGAGCTCGGCCGAATCGATCGAGATCGGGAACGCACCCACCCGAATTGTGCGGCCGTCGAACTCCACATGACCGGGTCGTGACCGCACTCTCACCGACGCGCGGGAGGTGGGCGCGCCGATCAAGCGCCGAGCCAAGAAAATAAAGTTCTGTGCGCCGCCGGCCAAGTGGAAACCCACCAGATCCGCGCCGAGCAGGCCTTCCACGATCTCGGTGCGCCACGGCAGTTGCATGAACAGCTCGACCGGTGGAAAGGGGATGTGCAGAAAAAACCCGATCGTCAGATCGGGTCGAAGTTCGCGCAGCATTTTGGGGACCAGTTGGAGCTGGTAGTCCTGGACCCAGACGACCGCCCCGGTGGCGGCAGCGCGGGCCGCGGCCTTGGCGAACCGGTGGTTGACCGCGACGTAGCGGTCCCACCACTCCCGGTGATAAGCCGGTTTGACGATGACGTCGTGATAGAGCGGCCACAGCGTGGCGTTCGAGAAGCCCTCGTAGTACTCCTCGACGTCGTCGGCGGAAAGACGGACGGGGTGCAGCCGAAGTTCCTCGAGGAGGATCGGTTCGTCCTCCACGTCGACGTCGTCGTCGACGTTGCCTGGCCAGCCGATCCAGGCGCCGTGTCTGCGACGCAGGATGGGTTCGAGCGCGGTGACCAGACCACCCGGGCTGCGCTTAAAGGTGGTGCTGCCGTCGGGCAATCGTTCCAGGTCGACCGGTAGCCGGTTGGCCACCACGACGAAGTCGGATTCCCCGGAGACAGGGTTCTTGCGCGCCTGTCGCGCCCCCTGGCCCCCCGCGCGGGGCACTTAGACCTCGATCTTCGCCGGCCCGATACCAAGCATCGACAGGAAGATGCGGCATTCGTCGGCGTCGACCGCGTAGGCCGCTACTACGCGCCTGGCCTGGCTGGCCGTGTCGTCGGCCAGTGGCTCGACGTCATCGATTTCATGGGTCTCAGATTTGGCGGGCATGACATAACTGTAGGCGAAGTGCGTAAACAGCCGCATAGGGTGCCACAACCCCCCGGTAGAAGCATTACGGCCTGGCCGTAATGTGTAACCACCCAACCCAAGCCGAATGAGGTGGCCAATGGCAGTCCCCGACGAGTTGGTGGCTTACGAGACGCTCGACGAGGGCCGCGTCGCGCGGATCTGGCTGAACCGTCCCGAGGCCCACAACGCGCAGAGCCGCGGCCTGCTTGTCCAACTCGACGAGGCATTCCTGCGGGCCGAGGCCGACGACACCGTGCGGGTGGTGATCCTGGCCGCGCGCGGCAAGAACTTCTCCGCCGGGCACGACCTGGGCTCTGAGTTGGCGTTGGCCGAACGTGCACCCGGACCCGACCAGCTCCCGAGCTTCCGGATCAACGGCGCCAACCGCGATGCCGTCGCGGAGAAGACCTATCTGCAGGAGTGGCACTACTTCTTCCAGAACACCTGCCGCTGGCGCGACCTACGCAAGATCACCATCGCCCAGGTGCAGGGCAACGCGATCTCCGCTGGGTTGATGCTGATCTGGGCGTGCGACCTGATCGTCGCCGCCGACAACGCCAAGTTCAGCGACGTGGTGGGTGTGCGGATGGGTATGCCGGGCGTCGAATACTATGCTCACCCTTGGGAATTCGGCCCGCGCAAAGCCAAGGAGCTGCTGCTGACCGGTGACTTCCTGGATGCCGACGAGGCGTACCGGCTCGGCATGGTGTCGAAGGTCTTCCCGACCGACGAGTTGGCGGACAAGACGCTGGAGTTCGCCAAACGCATCGCCGAGCGGCCCACGATGGCCGCGCTGCTGATCAAAGACTCGGTGAACGCCGCCTCAGATGCGATGGGTTTCACCGAGGCGCTGCGGCACGCGTTCCACATCCACGAGCTGGGCCACGCGCATTGGGCGGCGCACAACGAGAACCGGTACCCGATCGGGCTGCCGCCGGACGTCGAGGACTGGCGCAACCCGAAGCCGTCGAAGCTGGCCCAACGCGACACGCCCTGAGGCACAGCAGTCCCTCCGGGCGCGGGCAAGCGTTCTGCCCGCCTCTGAGCGATTTCATGCACCGCCGCGACGCGTTGTCGCTCGAAGGTGGGCACAACGTGCATCCGCTCCTCTCGGAGTCTGCTGTGGCGGGTGTGGTTCTATGGCTAGAACCTGTTTCAGTTTCGGCGTGAAGGGGCTGGCATGCAGCTGTCGTTCGAAGACCGCACCTACCTGGTCACCGGTGGTGGCAGCGGGATCGGCAAGGGAGTAGCCGCCGGCCTGGTCGCATCGGGCGCCTCGGTGATGATCGTCGGCCGCAATGCCGACCGGTTAGCCGCCGCGGTGGCCGAGATCGAGGCCGCCACGGGCAACGGCGGCGCGATCCGCTACGAACCCGCGGACGTCACCAATGAAGACGAGGTCACCCACGCTGTCGATGCGGCGACGGCGTGGCACGGCCGATTGCACGGCGCGGTGCACTGTGCGGGCGGCTCCCTGACCGTCGGCCCGATCACCCACACCGATTCCGAGGCGTGGCGACGCACCGTCGATTTAAACGTCAACGGCACCATGTACGTGCTCAAGCACGTCGCGCGCGAACTGGTCCGCGGCGGCGGCGGCTCGTTCGTCGGCATCTCGTCGATCGCGGCCAGCAACACCCATCGCTGGTTCGGGCCGTACGGGGTCACCAAATCAGCCATCGACCACATGATGATGTTGGCCGCCGACGAGCTCGGCCCGTCGTGGGTGCGGGTGAACAGCGTCCGGCCGGGCCTGATCCGCACCGATCTCGTCGACGCGAGTGTCATCCAGTCGCCGGAGATCAGCGGCGACTACGCACTCTGCACGCCGATCCCGCGGGTGGGTGAGGTCGAGGACGTGGCCAACCTCGTGATGTTCCTGCTGAGCGATGCGGCTACCTGGATCACCGGGCAGTGCATCAACGTCGACGGCGGTCATATCTTGCGCCGTGGCCCGGACTACTCCTCGATGGTGGAGCAGATGTTCGGAACCGACGCGCTGCGCGGCGTGGTCTGATCCCGATCGATCGTCCGCTCACTGAGATGGTGATCTTGCGGTCACGGCGTGATGCGGAAGGCTAGCCTCAGGGGATAACGCCGGAGGACACGATGGCCACAACATGGGACACGAGCGACCGCTACGTCGTTATCTCGACGGACACACACGCCGGAGCCGATCTTCATGATTACCGGCAATACTTACCGGCGCGTCTTCACGATGAGTTCGACGCCTGGGCGAAGACGTACATCAGCCCGTTCGACGACCTGATCATCGCCACCGCAAGCCGAAACTGGGACCACAAGCTCCGAATCGGCGAAATGAACGCCGACGGGGTCGCGGGGGAAGTGCTGCTGCCCAACACCGTTCCGCCCTTCTTCCCGACCACTCCCAACATCACCATCAGCCTGCCCCGGACGCGCGACGAGTTAGAGAAGCGCTGGGCCGGCGTGCAGGCGCACAACCGTTGGCAGGTCGACTTCTGTTCGCTGGCCCCGATCCGTCGCCGCGGGCTGATTCAAATCTTTCCCAACGACATCGAATTGGCGCTGCAGGAGATTCGCTGGGGTGCGGCGCAGGACTGCTTCGGCGGCGTGCTCATCCCGCCGGTCTCACCCGGCGATCCGAACGTGGCGCCTCTCTTCCACACTCGCTACGAACCGATCTGGGCGCTCTGTACAGAATTGGATCTCACAGTGGTCCAGCACGCAGGGGCCGGCAGCCCCGAGATGCCGATGGATCAACCGGCATCCAACGCGGTACTGATCACCGAAATGGCGCTGTGGGCCCAGCGCTCGCTGGGCCACCTGATTCTCGCCGGCGTCTTCGAGAGGTATCCGACACTGCGGTTCGTCCCGACCGAGCAAGGCACGCTGTGGGTGCAATCGCAACTGGCCGTGCTCGACGCCATGGTGCCCACTATGAAGTCGGAAGCGGGTAATCGCACTTACGGGATGTTCGGCGGGTCGTCGGTCGATGCGCTGACACTCACGCCGAGCGAATATGCCAGGCGCAATTGCTATTTGGCGAGCGAGCTGACGCCCTACGAATCCGCGATGATCGATTTCATGGGGGCGGACCACATCATGTGGGGCAGTGACTACCCGCACGAGGAGGGCTTCACACCCCACTCAACGCTGGCCATTCGCTGGGCACTGCATGACAAATCGGAGGACGCCTGCCGGAAGATACTGGGCGGCAACGCGGGTCGGTTGTACCGGTTCGACCTCGACGCGTTGGCGACCGTTGCCGCGGAGATCGGGCCCACCGTCGCCGAGGTGCACACTCCACTCGGAGACACCGGCTATCGCGCCCCGGCCGCCTTCGCCTATCGCCCGTTCGAAGGCGGGCTGGCGCTCAAGCGTCTTGCCCCGGCCCGCAGCTAGCCGTTCTCCCGCCGATGGAAGAACACTCCCTCCGCCTCGGCGGTGATGCCCTGTGCATCGGCGACATGGCCCACAGCGAAGGTTTTGACCCCCTCCACGCGGTCGACGCGCGCCTCGGCGCGTAGCGGGCCAAGCGGCGTGCCTCGGATAAACCGGATGCGGAGAGTGCCTGTGTAAGCGGGCTTTCCGGGCTTGTGCGCGGTCGCACCCAGGACGTGGTCGAGAACCATCGCGCACACCCCGCCGTGCACGTGACCGGGTGGGCCTTCGTAAGCCGCGCCCAAAGTGAAGTCACACCACACCAGGCCGTCGGCTCCGTGGTTGATCGGCAGGGGAGGGGCGATGGGATTGCGTACACCGATCATCACGTTGCCCCACGGCATCGGCCGGCCATCGGCGGCTTGTCGCACACCAAATGAACCCGGTACCAGTGCAGCGC
>JBAWAV010000475.1:0-18890 GCA_049589475.1 Mycobacterium sp. | reverse complement strand
CGGTCGATTACACGATGGCGCGCAAGCAGTTCGGCCGCCCGATCGCGTCCTTTCAGGCCGCACAGCATCTGGTGGCGAATATGCATATCGCGCTGGCCGCGGCGCGGCTGGCCGCCCATTCGGCGGTGTTCTGGATCGGTAGGGGCCACACCGCCACCCGTCAGACCGCGATCGCCCGCATGCATGCGGCGACCGCGGCGAAACTGATCACGCTCGACGCGCACCAGTTGCACGGCGGCATGGGCTATGTGGTCGAGACCGATCTGCATTTGTTCTCCGAGCGGGCCCGAGTGTTGTCGACGCTGGGCGGCGGGGCGGATGTCGCGGCGACGTGGCTGGAGGAGCAGGCGTGAGCGAGCAGAGTCTGATCGACGCCGAATCGGCGTCACGAGTGGGAACGGTAGCGGCCACGGCAACGGGTGAAGTCAACCGGCGCGACTGGCAACGGTGGGCCTCGGCGGTCGGCGACCACAATCCGCTGTGGTTCGACCCCGAATACGCTCGCGTGCAAGGCTACCGCGACATCATCTGCCCGCCGCTCTACCTGCAGTACGCCGTGCTGAGCGTCACCGAACTCGACGGGTTGCGACCGGACGGTTCTTCGGGAGCGATCTCTGGCAGCCTCGCGTTTCCGCACGCGCCCCGGCGGATGGCCGGCGGTGAGAACACCACGTTCCATGGTCCGGCGTATCACCGCGACGAGATCGAGATGGTTCGCACCATCGAATCGATCGTCGAGAAGCAGGGCCGCTCAGGACGATTCGTTCTGGTCACCTGGCGAACGGAGTACCGCAACCAGCGTGACGAATTGATCGCCGAGGCAACAACATCGATGATCGCCCGACCCTGAGGCAGTGTGATGACCCAGCTCTTCTATGAGGACGTCGAACCGGGTGACGCGTTGCCGACGCTCGCCGTGACGGTCGATGAACGGCAGTTGTTCTTCTTCAGCGCCGCGACCTACAACGGGCACCGCATCCACTACGACAAAGACTGGGCCCGCACGAAAGAGGGCTATGACGACGTCATCGTGCAAGGTCCGCTACAGGCCGCGCTGCTGGCCCGGGCCATCACCGACTGGATCGGAGGGCGCGGCCGTTTGGTCGAGTACTCGGTGCAAAACCGGGCCGTCGCGATAGTCGGCGAGGAGCTGAACTTCGGCGGATCGGTGACCGCCAAGCGGCTGGCCGACAACGTCGGTCTGGTCGACCTGGAAATCGCCGGGCGACGCGACGCCACCGTGCTGATGCCGGGCACCGCCACGGTTGCACTGCCGCTACGCGGGGACCAGCCGTGACCGGCCTGCGGGGTGAGGCGGCGATCATCGGGATCGCCGAACTTCCCGCGGAACGCAAACAGACCCGCCCGGCGTCGTTCACGTTGGATCAGTACGCGCTGCTGGCGAAGACGGTCGTCGACGATGCCGGTGTGGACGCGCGCGTGGTCAACGGCCTGGTGTGCCACGGTCTGGCGGAATCGGACATGTTCGCGCCCGCCACGTTGTCTGAATATCTCGGCCTGCCGGTGAATTTCGGCGAACGCGTCGACCTGGGTGGCGCCTCGTCCGCCGGGATGGTGTGGCGTGCCGCGGCCGCGGTCGAACTCGGGCTGTGCGATGCCGTACTCGCGGTGGTGCCGGGATCCTCGGTGTTGCCGACGTCCACCCGCAGGCCCGTACCCGCGCCTGGGTGGCACGGCGCGTCGAGCAACAAGTACGGTTCGCCGCAGGCCGAGTTCGAGATCCCGTACGGCAACGTTGGCCAGAACGGGCCGTACGCCCAGATCGCTCAGCGCTACGGCGCCCAATTCGGTTACGATCCAACAGCTCTCGCCAAGATCGCGGTGGACCAGCGAACGAATGCGTGCACGCATCCCGGTGCGGTGTTTCACGGCAAGCCCATCACCGTCGACGACGTTCTGGCCAGCCCGATGATCGCCGACCCGATCCACATGCTGGAGACGGTGATGCGGGTCCAGGGCGGCACGGGCGTTCTGATCGCCAACGCTGAGGTGGCACGCCGAGGACGTCATCGACCGGTCTGGATCAAAGGCTTCGGCGAGCACATCGCCTTCAAGACGGCGACCTACGCCGAAGACCTCATGACGACGCCGGTGTCCCGCGCTGCCGAGCGGGCGTTCGCGATGGCCGGCCTCGGGCCTGTTGACGTCGACATGGCCTCGCTGTATGACTGTTACACCGTCACCGTGCTGATGACCCTCGAGGATGCGGGGTTCTGCGGCAAAGGCGAAGGCATAGCGTGGGTCAACCAGCGTGACCTGACGTTCCGCGGCGATTTCCCGCTCAACACCGCGGGGGGACAGTTGTCGTTCGGGCAGGCCGGCATGGCCGGCGGCATGCACCACGTCGTCGACGCCGCGCGGCAACTGATGGGCCGTGCAGGGCAGGCGCAGGTCGCCGACTGCCATCGCGCATTCGTCAGCGGCACCGGCGGCATCATGAGCGAACAGGTCGCTCTGGTTCTGGGTGGTGACTGAGATGACCGATACCGCACCGCTTCCCGAGGCCACGCCGGTTTCCAAGCCGTTCTGGCAGGGACTCACCGAACACCGCATCCTGGTGCAGTATTCGCCATCGCTGGGGCGCTACGTGTTCTATCCGCGAACACTGGCGCCGGGCACCCTGGCCGACGACCTGGAGTGGCGCGAAATCGACGGCGCCGGAACCCTGTACACGTTCACGGTGGCACGCCGACCGACCGGCCCGCCGTGGGCCGACGCGGTGCCGCAACTTCTGGCCGTCGTCCAGTGGGACGCCGGACCGCGGGTGAGCACCGAGCTAGTGGACGTCGACCCCGCCGAGGTCCGGATCGGGATGCGGGTGAGCCCGGTGTTCTGCGACATCCCCGATACCGGCGTCACACTGCTGCGTTACCGGCCGGAGCCCGACGATGTTTGAGACCGTCCAGCAGTTGCTGCGATCCCGCATGCGCGACGACACGCCCGCGGTGGCCTACGGCGACCGGACCTGGACCTGGCGCGAGCACCTCGACGAAGCGGCCGCCGAGGCGTCGATGGTGATCGGTCTGGCCGACGCTGCCCGCCCGCTGCATGTCGGTGCGTTGCTGGCGAATTCGCCGGCCATGCTGCGCTCGATGGCGGCGGCAGCGTTGGGTGGGTATGTGCTGTGCGGGATCAACACCACCCGGCGCGGCACCGGGTTGGCGTCGGACATCCGACGCGCGGATTGTCAACTGCTGCTGGTCGATTCCGATCACCTTCCGTTGCTGGACGGGTTGGACCTGGACGGCGTCGCCGTGCTGGATGTGGCGTCACAGCATTACCTCGACGCGGTGTTGGCCGCACCGCCGCTCGTCCCGTACCGCGAGGTCGGCTTCGATGACACCCTGATGATGATCTTCACCTCGGGAACCAGCGGCGACCCGAAGGCGGTGCGTTTCTCGCACGTGATGGCGATCATGTGTGGCGCCAGCCTGATCGGGCAGTACGACGTCACCGCGGCCGACGTGTGCTACCTGGCGATGCCGCTCTTTCATTCCAACGGCGTGGCAGCCGGGTGGGCGGTCGCCATCGGCAGTGGCGCGACGATGGTTCCGGCACGATTCTCGACGTCGAGATTCCTGGCCGATGTCCGCCGCCACGGCGTCACGTATCTCAACTATGTCGGCAAACCGCTGGCCCTGCTGTTGGCCACCCCGGAGCAACACGGCGATGCGGACAACACGCTGCGGATCGCCTTCGGCAACGAGGCGTCCGATCGCGACATCGACGCGTTCGCCCGCCGATTCGGCTGCCGGGTGGTCGACAGCTTCGGCTCCAGTGAGTTCGCGGTGATCATCACCCGCGAAGACGGCACCCCAACCGGCTCCATCGGCAAGGGCTATCCCGGCGTCGCCATCTACAACCCGCAGACCGTAACTGAATGTGCACCTGCGATTTTCGATGAGCATGGCGCGCTGGCGAACTTCGACGAGGCAGTCGGGGAGTTGGTGAACACCGAGGGCTCGGGTCCGTTCGCCGGCTACTACAACGACCCGGCGGCCACCAGCGAGCGTATGCGCCACGGCATGTACTGGTCGGGGGACCTGGCCTACCGCGACGCCGACGGCTGGATCTACCTGGCCGGCCGGACCTCCGACTGGCTGCGGGTGGACGGCGAGAACCTGGCCGCGGCACCCATCGAGCGCATTTTGCAGCGGCTGGAGCCGATCAATCAGGTTGCGGTGTACGGGATTCGGGACGAGGTCGGTGACCAGGTGATGGCCGCCATCGTCCTCAACAACGGTGAGTCGCTCACCCCGGAGGATTTCGAGAAATTCCTGGCTACCCAGCCGGATCTGTCGCCGAAGGCGTGGCCCCGGTTCGTGCGGATCAACGATGCGCTTCCGCAGACGGCGACCACCAAGATCCTCAAGCGCGACCTGATCCGGGCGGGCGTGACCGCCGCGGGCGGCGCCCTGTGGGAGCGGGCGGCCCGGGGGACCGCCTATGCCGTGGCCGACTGACGCGTCGCGGTGATGTATTCGGAGTGCATGATCTCGTCGAGTTCGATGTCGACCGGGGCCGGGGTCCGGCCGTAGTTGCGTTGCAGTTCCGGATTGCTGCGCACGGGCTCGACTGTCCAGCCGTGGTAGGCAAGCCATTGCGCCGGTTTGGTTTTCGTTGCGTCGTCGTAGGTCAGGGTGGAGAAGTTCACGTCGCCGGACAGGTTCAGGCCCGGGTAGCTGTCCTCCAGTGCGGCGAGCCGGTCCTGGTCAAGGCACGAGCCCAGAGCACCTATCCCGAGGCGGCTGCCGGACGCCGACAAATCGGTGATTCGGCTGAACAACGTGTCCTGGGCGGCACCGGTCAAATACGGCAGAATGCCCTCCACCGACCAGGCTGTCGGTTGCTCGGTGTCGAAACCCGCGCCGCGTAACGGTATTGACCAGCCGTCGCGGAGGTCGGCGGCGACGTCGCGGAGGTCGGCCGCGGGTTGTGCTACATGCTCGGCAAGCACCCGTACCTTGAACTCGAGGACCTTCGGCTGGTCAACTTCAAATACCGTTGTGCCGGTTGGCCATTGCAGCCGATAGGCACGCGAGTCCAGACCGGCCGCGACGATGACGGCCTGGCGGATACCCCGCGCGGAGGCGGAGGAGAAGAATTCGTCGAAGAACCGGGTCTGCACGCCGTAGAGCCGGGGGAAGGCCGTCGCACCCGCAGAGGTGCCGGGCTGTGCGAGGGCGCCGTTGAGGAACGGGTCCGCGGAAGCCTCGATGAAACGTCTCGCGTACTCGTCGCGTACCAGCGGGTGTTCGCTCGTCGCATGCAGGGCGCGCCATCCCGCGACCAGCAGCGCGGTGTATCCCACGCTGCTGACGATGTCCCAGCTGTCGTCCTCGGAACGGTCCACGCCCCAGTTGTCCTGCGATGCGCTCATCCCATCAACCTCTCACAGCTCCAGCAGCACCGTGACCGGGCCGTCGTTGACCAATGCGACCTGCATGTCGGCACCGAAGATCCCGGTCTGCACGTCGGCGCCCAGGTCTCGCAGCACCTGCACGAACTCCTCGACCAGCGGCTCGGCCACCGACCGTGGCGCGGCGGCGTTCCACGACGGCCGTCGGCCCTTGGCGGTGTCGGCGTACAGAGTGAACTGGCTGACCACGACGATCGGCGCGCTGATGTCTGACGCAGAACGCTCATCGTCGAGAATCCTGAGCTGCCAGAGCTTTTCGGCGAGGCGCCGGCTCTTGTCGACGTCGTCGCCATGCGTCACCCCGACGAACGCGAGCAGCCCCTGGCTCTGCGGCCGGATCGAGCCGACGACGCGGTGGTCCACCGACACGGTTGCCGACGAGACCCGCTGCACCAGAACCCGCATGGCCCGATGCTGCCACGAGCCGCGAGTAGGGTCGTGTGAGTGTCTGTGTTGGTCGCGTTTTCGGTCACGCCGCTCGGGGTAGGGGAGGGCGTCGGGGAGATCGTCGCCGAAGCGGTCAGGGTGGTCCGGGAATCCGGGTTACCGAACAAGACCGACTCGATGTTCACCGTGATCGAAGGCGACAGCTGGGCCGAGGTGATGTCCGTCGTCGAACGCGCCGTCGAGGCCGTGGCGGCCCGCGCCGCACGGGTCAGCGTGGTGATCAAGGCGGACTGGCGCTCCGGGGTCACCGACGCGATGACCAGCAAGACCGAGTCGGTCGAGCGCCACCTTGGCGGGCCACCGCGCAGTCCGGCCTAGTGTCATAGCGGTGAGTGCACGCGCGGGCATTGTCGTCACAGGTACCGAAGTTCTGACCGGTCGGGTCGCCGACCGCAACGGGCCGTGGATCGCCGACCGGCTTCTCGAGCTCGGGGTCGAACTCGCCCACATCACCATCTGTGGTGACCGCGCCGCCGACATCGAAGCGGCGCTGCGCTTCATGGCGAACGAGGGCGTCGACCTGATCGTGACCAGCGGCGGTCTCGGGCCGACGGCCGACGACATGACGGTCGCCATCGTCGCGCAGTTCTGCGTGCGCGAGCTGGTGCTGGACACCGAGCTGGAGAACAAGATCGCGGCGATCCTGAAGAAGCTGATGTCGCGAGTCGGCGTCGGGACCGGCGATTTCGACGCGGTGCGTGCCGCCAACCGCAAGCAGGCCATGGTCCCGCTCGGGGCGGTGGTGCTGGATCCGGTCGGCACCGCGCCGGGCGTGATCGTTCCCGGCGCGCCGGCAGTGCTGGTGCTGCCCGGACCACCCCGCGAACTGCAGCCGATGTGGCGAACCGCGGCGCAGCTACCCGCTTTCCAGGACGCGGTCGCGGGCCGGACGATCTACCGCCAGGACACCATCCGGATGTTCGGTTTGCCGGAGTCGGGCTTGGCCGAGACCCTCCGGGAGGCGGAGCAGGACGTGCCCGGCTTCGCGACCCTGGAGATCACCACGTGTCTGCGACGCGGCGAGATCGAGATGGTCACTCGATACGAGCCGGACGCGGCCGACACCTACCGCCACTTGAGCGATTACCTCCGGGACCGGCACTGGCAGCAGATCTTCTCCGAAGACGGCGCCCAGATCGACGACCAGGTTGCTCAGCTGCTGACCGGCCGCCGCATCGCGACCGCGGAATCGTGTACCGGCGGACTGCTGTCGGCCCGGCTCACCGAGCGGCCGGGTTCGTCGGCGTACCTCGCCGGCGGTTTGGTGGCCTACGCAAATGAGGCCAAATCCGACTTGCTCGGCGTCGATCCGGCGTTGATCGACGAATACGGCGCTGTCTCGGAGCCCGTCGCCGAGGCGATGGCCGACGGTGCGCTGCGGCGCTTCGGCGCCGACACAGCGGTGGCGATCACCGGCATCGCCGGGCCCGACGGAGGAACCGAGGACAAACCGGTGGGCACCGTCTGCTTCACGGTCGCGCTGACCGACGGCGAGTCCTCGACCCGAACGCTTCGGCTGCCGGGAAACCGTTCCGACGTTCGGGAGCGCTCGACGACGGTGGCGATGCACATGCTGCGTCAAGCGCTCGGCGAAGCCACACTACCTGGCTGATCGCCGACCGC
The DNA here is from genome assembly GCA_049589475.1 of Mycobacterium sp. Taxonomy (GTDB): domain Bacteria; phylum Actinomycetota; class Actinomycetes; order Mycobacteriales; family Mycobacteriaceae; genus Mycobacterium. Next base: position 11,380 of record JBAWAV010000475.1, on the reverse strand, counting down.
GCTGCTGTGTCTGGTGCCGAAGTGAATTCCGGTGGCGTCCTTGCCGATCGCTGTCAGGAGGGCGACCGCGATCAGCACCGGCACGATCGTTACGGCCAGGGCGAACGGGTAGCCGTGCGTCTCGGCGAGATGTTCTTGAATGGGCAGGTTGAAGGCAGCGATGAGATTGCCCAGCTGGTAGGTGACACCCGGATAGAAGCCGCGGATCGCATCCGGTGACATCTCGGTCAGGTGCGCCGGTATGACGCCCCACGCGCCCTGCACGGCGAACTGCATCAAAAACGACCCGAGGCAAAGCATCCCGGCGGTGTGCGAATAGGCGAACAGCGGCACGATCGGCAACCCCAGCACCGCGCAGAACACCACGGTGGAGCGACGGCCGAACCGCTGGGACAGTGAGCCGAACAGCAGCCCACCGAGAATCGCGCCGATGTTGTACGTCACCGCGATCGACTTGGCGGTGGTGTGCGACAGCGCCGCGCCGGCATTGTGGGTGGCCTGAAGGAAGGTCGGATACACGTCCTGGGTGCCGTGGCTCATCCAGTTGAACGCCGCCATCAGCAGCACCAGATAGATGAACCGACGGACAATGGCAGCGTCGCGCAGCACATCACGAATCCTGGTCTGGGTCAGTCGCATTCGGTGCCGCTCGGCTTCCCAGACCTCGGACTCTTTCACCCGGTACCGAATGATCAGGCTGACCAACGCCGGAATGACGCTCAAGCCGAACAGCCAGCGCCACGACAGCCCCAGCCAGTCCATCACCAGCAGCGACGCCAGTGTCGCGAGCAGATAACCGAATGCGTAACCCTCTTGCAGCAGACCGGAAAAGAACCCGCGGCGCTCGGCGGGCACTTTCTCCATCGCGAGCGCGGCACCCAGACCCCATTCGCCGCCCATGCCGATGCCGTACAGCAGTCGCAGGACAACCAGCACGGTGAAATTCGGCGCGAAGGCGCACAGAAAGCCGACCGTCGAATAGAACACGACGTCGACCATCAGCGGCAGTCGCCTGCCGACCCGGTCGGCCCACAGCCCGAACAACAGTGCACCGACCGGACGCATCAGCAACGTGGCGGTGGTCAGGAACGCGACTTCGGCCTTGGTGTGGTGGAAGGTCTCAGCGATGTCGGCGTAGACGAGGACGACGAGGAAATAGTCGAAGGCGTCCATCGTCCAGCCGAGAAGCGCGGCGATGAACGAGTTGCGCTGGTCGCCGGTAAGCGGCTGATTTCGCGGCACCCGCACCATCTAACACTGTGCGTTCGGACCGGAATCAGGTCTTTTCGATGTCGTCCCAGAGTTCGGTCATGGTGCGCAGAATCTGCTCGGCGAAGCCCAGGCCCGCAAGATGGCTTTCACCGGACAACGTGGTCAGCTCCGCGTCGGGCAGTCTGTTGACGACGTGCTGACCGTGGGCGAACGGCACGATGTGATCGGCGTCGCCATGCCACCAGCGGACCGGGATCTTTACCTCGTCCAATCGGAATCCCCAGTCCTTGGCGAAGACGATGACATCGGCGAACGGGGCTGACAGTTGCTTGCGGGAACCGTTGAGCAGGTCGTCAAGGAACATCGCCTTGAATTCCGGCCGCACCAGCAGCCGCCGATCGCCTTCGGGGGAGACGCGCGCATACATATATACCGCGGGCTCAGCAAACGGCCGGACCATCCGGACCAAAGCGACCGCCGCCCATCGGATCGGCAATCCGGCCACGCGGAGCAGCGGCGCCACCCACGGGGCGAGCGCCACCACTCCGCCGCTGATCGCGTCCGCTCCGCTCGTCGGTGCCACACCGCCGAGCACCCCGACCGCCACCACGCGATCGGGCATCGCCGCGCCGCACGCCAATGCGTAGGGGCCCCCACCGGACAGGCCGATGACAGCCATCTTGTCGATGCCCAGGGTGTCGGCCACCGTGCGCAGGTCATCGGCGAATTCGACGACGGCGTGGTACTGGTACGGCGTGGATGCCCCGATGCCGGGTCGGTCGATGCCGATCAGGCGGATGTGATTCTCCGCTGCGTAGACCCGGGCCTCGGTCGGGATCTGCCGTCGCGCACCGGGGGTGCCGTGCAGCCAGAAGATCGCGCGCCCCTGCGGATCACCGAACTCGGCGAACCCCAGCTGACGGTCTTCGCCGACCGCGATGTTGCCTTCGAGCTTGGGCCGGGCAATTGCGTAAACCATTAACGCAGTGTTACACGGACGTCCCGGGTGCAAATCGGGATATGGCAACAGCCCGGCACCTTTGTCACGTTTTCGAAGTGATGCCGCCGTCGGTGGTGCACGCTGCGTACAACGACGTGGAGCCCTGCCGATCGGAGTAACTCATGCACATCATCGATGCCGATGGACACGTTGCGGAGAACGCGTCCCTGACGATCGAGGCGATGAAACGCTGGCCGCACTGCGTCACGGCCAGCACCGACCGGAGACCGAGGTTAGTGATCGAGGGCCGCAACTATCCCGAAGACCGCGGCCCGGGTGCCGGGTGCCCACCCGAGCACGGCATCAGCACGGCATCGGACATCAACTGCAGATCGCTCGCGGGAGTGCTGGGTGACGCCGACCGCGACCGCATCGACACGATGGTGCTGTATCCGAGCCTCGGACTCGGCGCGCCGAGCCTCGAAGACCCGGAGTTCGCCGCCGGTTTCGCACGCCTCTACAACGAATGGATCGCCGATTTCTGCGCGCCGGCGGCCGGCCGACTGCGTGGTGTCGCGGTGACCCCGATCGAGCACGGGCGGGCGGCGATCGACGTCATGCGGGAAGCCAAAGATCTCGGGCTGGTGGCCACTCTCGTGCCGCCTGCGCTCAAGACGCGCAACCTCGACCACCCCGACCTCGACCCGTTCTACGCCGCTGCGGTCGAGCTCGACATGCCGCTCGGCATTCATGGCGCCCCAGGCGTCCACCTGCCGAAGATCGGCGTCGATCGCTTCACCAATTACATCCAGGTGCACTGCATCAGCTTTCCGTTCGACCAGATGACGGCGATGACGGCACTGATCTCCGGCGGTGTCTTCGACCGCCACCCAAGGTTGCGGGTGGCCTTTCTCGAGGCGGGTGTCGGCTGGGTGCCGTTCTTCATCGATCGGCTGCATGAGCATTTCGAGAAACGCGGCGACTGGATCGAACGCGGCTGGCAGCGCGACCCGCACGACTATCTTCGGGCCGGCAATATCTTCGTGACGTGTGAGTCCGAGGAGCCGATCCTGCCCGGTGTCATCGACGTGCTCGGCGACGACTTCATCATGTTCGCCAGCGACTACCCGCACTGGGACGGCGAATGGCCCGAAAGCACCAAACATCTGCGCACCCGCTCGGACATCAGCGAGAACGCGCGCGCGAAAATCGGCGGCCTCAACGCGCAACGTTTCTACGGTCTCAACTAGCGTGACCCGACTTCTATAAGCACTCCCCGAGGCGGGACTGCCAGACGTGAGCCAGCGCACTATTGTTGTGCGGGTCGACGCCGGAGACCATCACAGAATTGAGAGGCCATGGCCGAATTCGATAAGCACGACGGTGAAGCACAGACCATCGTGAGTCTCGCCGAAGCAGCGATGCATATGTACCGGGCGGCCATCGATTCACTGCCCTTTCCAGAGGACAAGAAATTTCAGAAGCGGGCCGAGATCGTTCTGAGCGGTATGCGCAAACTTCGCGCCGCGCTGACCGAGGCGGCCAGCCACGGCAGGTCCACTCCGACGGTCATGATGGCGCTCAGCGATGTCCGGCGACGCTACGACGATCTGATGGAGCGGGCCGCGGATGCGCCCGGATCGACTCTGGGCCAACAGCTCTACAACGCCCGCATCCACGCCAAGCTGTCAGCGCACGAAGCCGCCAACGGCGTGGGTCTGCGCCCCGACCTGCCCGACGAACTCGAAGAGGGTGCCACTCCCACCGACGCCGAGACGCCGCTGGTTCAGCAACTGATCGCCGCGATCCGGTTGGTCGCCGGCCTCGACGAAGGCGAGTTCGTGCCTGAGCCGCCGCCGGTCGAGGAACACGTCAACGGCTGGGACGAGGGCATGGCCATGAACGGCGCCGGCGAAGAGGCCCACGCTGCTCACTAGTTGTCAGCGAATGGGCAGACCGGTCAGCGCCCGACCGATGACGAGCCGCTGAATCTCGCTGGTGCCTTCAAAGATGGTGAAGATCTTGGCATCTCGGTGCATCCGCTCGACCGGATAGTCACGGGTGTAGCCGTTGCCGCCGAGGATCTGAATCGCTTCGTCGGTGACGTACACCGCGGTCTCGCTGGCGTACAGTTTTGCCATCGAACCCTCAGCTGAGTTGAACGCCTTGTTGTTTCGCTGCATCCAGCTGGCCCGCCAGACCAGCATCCGGGATGCGTCGATGCGGCTCTTCATGTCCGCGAGCTTGAACGCGATGGCCTGGAATTCGGCGATCTTGCGGCCGAACTGTTCGCGCTGCAGCGAATAGTCCAACGCGTATTCGTAAGCGGCACGGGCGATTCCGAGGGCCATCGCCCCGACAGTGGGACGGGTGCGCTCGAATGTCATCATCGCGGCCTGGCTCGAGGTGCGATGCCCTTCCCGGATCTTGGCGATCCGGCCTTCGAACTTCTCCCGGCCGCCGAGGATCAGCTCGCCGGGGATGTGGACGTCGTCGAGCACGACTTCGGCGGTGTGCGACGCCCGGATACCGTGCTTCTTGAATTTCTGGCCCTGATAGAGGCCTTTGGTGTCGGGCGGGATGATGAACGTCGCCTGGCCGCGGGTGCCCAGCTCGGGTTCCACCGACGCCACCACCACGTGGACATTGGCGATCCCGCCGTTGGTCGCCCACGTCTTGGTGCCGTTGAGAATCCACTCGTCGGCGGCTTCGTCGTACTTGGCTCTGGTGCGGACAGCTCCGACGTCGGAGCCCGCGCCGGGCTCCGACGAGCAGAACGCGGCGAGCTGCGGGTCGCCCGGGCTGCCGAACATCTGCGGCAGCCATTCGCCAATCTGCTGTGGAGTGCCGTTTGCGGCCAGAGCGGCCGCAGCCAGCCCGGTGGCCATGTTGGACAACGCGATTCCGGCGTCCCCCCAGAACATTTCCTCGAACACCGTCGGCATGCCGATACCGGTGGATTCGCCGGCCATCTGGGCGAACAAGTCCGGCGTGTAGAGCCCGACCTTGGCGGCCTCTTGAATGATCGGCCACGGGGTTTCTTCCCGTTCGTCCCATTCGGCGGCCGCCGGGCGGATCACCGTATCGGCGAACTCGTGCACCCAGTCGCGTACCTGCACCACTTCATCGGACAACTCCAACGAGAAGGCGGCGTCCATCACGGCTCCTAGTGCTTGGCTATCTCGACAACTGACACATACAGTAAACGTTTGTATACTGAGTGAACAAACCGACAGCTCAGACCCGCCTTTATCGAAAGGGTTTGACCAGCTAGACGACCTGTCGAGCTATTTTGACACGCGTTCACCCAAAGGGGGCAATATGCAACGCACTGATATCCGGGCCGTCGGCGATCTGGCCGGAGAGGCCACGTCGGTGCTGACCGCCTTGGTGCGGGGGATGCACGCCGGCATCGCCGGTCGCGTCTTCGGCTCCATCGGCCCGTCGGCGACCCCGACCAAGGTGATCCACGACGGGCTGACGCGGGCGATCTACAGCGGCGTGGACCGCGGTCTGCGCGGCGCAACCCAGGCCGCGGGCATCCTCGCCGCCGAGATCTGGGGTGACGAGGCCGACGATGCTCTGGAATCGCGCAGCGACTCCGTCGCGGCGGCTATCGCCGCGGTCAACGGCATCTACGGCGACGAGTTGACCGAGCGGGAAAACCCGCTGGCCGGGGCGATGGTGATTCGGCACGACGGCGAATCGGTCGCGCTGACGGCCGATTCTCTCGCGGCGGCGTTCCCCGGGGCCACCAGCCGGGTCGCGGTCTTCGTGCATGGCTGGTGCCTGACCGAGCGCTCCTGGTCGCGGCCGCCGCGCGCGGGCAGCGACAGCCGTAGCTACTGCGAACGGCTCAGCGCCGATCTAGGATTCACCCCGATCATGTTGCGGTACAACACCGGACTGCACATTTCGGTCAACGGCCGGACGTTGGCGGAGATCCTCGACCTGCTGCACGACCAGTGGCCGGTACCCATCGCCGAGCTGGTGCTGGTGGGCCACTCGATGGGTGGGCTGGTGGCGCGCAGCGCATGTCACTACGGCGGCCAGCAGCAACTCGGCTGGACCGAGGCCGTCGGCCGTGTCGTGTGCCTCGGCTCGCCGCATCTGGGCGCTGATATCGAGAAGGGCGTGAACGCCGCGTCGTGGGCGCTGGCCAAGCTGCCCGAAACCCGGGCTATCGCAGCATTTTTGAACGCTCGCAGCGATGGGGTGAAAGACCTGCGCTACGGTGCCTGCCTGGACGAGGACTGGCGCGACGCCGACCCTGACGAGTTCCTGACCGACCGCTGCCATGAGGCACCGCTTCTGCCGAACGCCACCTACCACTTCGTGGCGTCCACGGTCGCGCCGCCGCTGCTCGGAATGATCGCCGGCGATCATCTGGTGCGTCCAAAAAGTGCTGCGGGCCAAGGAAAGTTGCGGAGCATCCCATTCGACACCGAGCACGGCCTGACGCTGCGCGGTCTGCACCACTTCGACTTGCTGAACCACCCGGTGGTCTACGCGAAGCTGCGCGACTGGCTCACGCAGTCACCGACGCGATCGGCTGGCGTCGGCGATATGAGCCGTGACACCGGCGGCGACGGCTAAGGTCTCCGAATCGGTCGCGGCCAAGTAGCGTCCGGCGGCCGCGTCGTACACCGCACCGGCGATCGATCCATGGTCGGCGGGCAGCTCGACGACCTCGACCGGCCAGTCGTTGTGCCGCAGGGCCGACGCGAAGTCGTGGGTCGCCGCGACAGGGATGACGCGATCCGATACGCCGTGCAGCAGCGTGAACGGGGAGCGTGTCGCATCGCCGCGCAGTTGGGCCGCCGGGACGGCACCGGAGATCGGGTCGGCCACCATGAACGCGCCGGCCAGGCAGACGGTGTGCCCGAAGCGCACACCGAACCGTTGCGCCTGAATCGTCAGCCCTGCCGCCGCCACGCCACCCATCGACCAGCCGACGAGCACCACACCGTCGGGATCGTCGACCCGCTCGCGGGTGAACCGCACCGAGTTCAGCAGATCGGCGCGCCCGCCGTCGTCGGCGTAGGAATTCCAGTCCGGAGCGACCACGCCCACGCCGTGGTCGGACAGCAACTCGACAAGCGGGCGGACCGATGAGCGTGCGTCGGCCTGCTGCCCGTGCCACAACAGAACCGTCGGTTGCGAAGGCCGGCCGACGACGTCGGCCAGCCGACCGGCGGCGTATTCGACGGTCTGCATACCGCTTTGGGCTAGGTTGTCACGGCTTCGGCGGCGCGGGCGGAGGCGCCGGGGGAGCCGCCGGTGGCGCAGGCGCACTCCCGCCACCGCCGATCAGCGAGTTCAGGATGCCCAGACCTATGCTGGCCTGTTCTGGTGACTTCCCGGGGTCGACGACCGCCGCGTCGTTCTTCTGCCAGGCCTGGCAGCCGTCGGTCTTGAACGTCTTGTCGGTCGGGTCGATCTTGACGACCTGTGGCTTCTTGCTCATGGCGTTGTCGATCGGCTGTTTGGCGTCGTCGCCGAGCCGTTTCCAGTAGCAGACGCCGGTGCCGACCGGGCCGGCCGAGGTGTAGATGCCGGGCACGATGTCGGTGCCCACGTTGAACACGCCGTCGTGATCGATCGTCGTCTTCGGCCCGCCGGCCGGAGCCTGCCCGGGCGGCGGCGCGGGGGCCGGTGGCGGCGCGGGTGGGTCAGCGACGGCAAGACCGGCGGAAACGCCCCATCCCAGCACCGCAAACGCCGCAACGGCGGCAGACGTTGATGTGGACTTCACAGACGCCAGCATACGGACTCGCTGAACGCGCGCCGGAGCCGAATTTCGCGGTTACGCGGTTTTGGTGAGCAGCGGCAGCAGCAGCCGGCGACGCGCCGAGTTGGCGTCGGCGAAGTAGTGCAGTGCTTCGTGCACCGACTCCGCGGTGGGGAAGGTGGCGTCCTCGTGGGTGACCAGCAGCGTCACGTTCACCGCCTGGCTGGGAATGACTGCCCATTCCACACCGGCCGCACTGCAGGCGGCGTCGATGCTGTACAGCAACCGCACAGCGTGCGCTGCGAAGGTCTCCACACCCGAAAGGTCCAAGACGAACGGCTTGTCCGGCAGCATGAAGTGCTTGGCGTATTCGCTAACCCGATCGACGTTGTTGGTGTCGACGGCGCCGCTGACGGTGACCACGGTGGCCAAGTGGCGACACTGCGCACGCACGGCGACACCGCTGCACTCGAACGGAAGAAGGGCACGCCTGGATGCCAGGTGGGTGGCTCCGGTGTTCACCGATTCGTCCATAAGAGCGTCCCCGTTCGCTAAAGCTGTTTCAGCAATATGTGCTGTGGCATGACCCCAACACTTTGAGACGCTAATTGCCTACTCTAAGGTCACTGGGAGCAGCGTTTAATACTTTGCTAAGAAACGATTTTCGAAGAATGTTTCGCGTCGGTTTCGAGGACCGGTGTTCATCCGCCGAGACACCTGAGCGACGTCACTGCTGCTCCCAACCATCCCAGAAGGTCACGGTCTCAGCCGGTGGCCGCACGGCGGGCCGAAAGTCTGTGCCGATCGTGTAGGCCACCGGGAACAGTGCGGCCTGGGTGACCGTCTCGGGTATGCCCAGCAGTTCGGCGACCTCGCGCTCCTTGGCCAAATGCATTGTGGTCCACACCGATCCGAGGCCGCGGGATCGCAGCGCGAGCAGAAAGCTCCAGCCGGCCGGGATGATCGACGCCCACGCCGACGCCGCGGTCAGCATGCTGGAGTTGTCGACGCGATTGTCCAGGCATGGGATCACATGCACGGGGACCTGTCCCAGCGTGTCGGTCAGGCTGAAAGCGCTGGCGTATACGCGTTGGGTTTGTGGATCGGACGCGTCCTTGGCGGCGCTGGCGAGATAGTCGGCGCCAATGGCACGGTAGATGTCGGCGATCGCGGCACGCTTGTCGGGGTCGGTGATGACCAGCCACCGCCAGTCCTGCGCGTTGCTCGCCGTCGGCGCCTGCATCGCCAGCTGGATGCACTCGAGGATGACCTCACGACCGACCGGCCGGGTCAGGTCGAGCCGCTTGCGAACCGATCGGGTGGTGGTCAGCAGTTCGTCGACTGATGCGAGGTCCACTGTCGTCACAAACCTTTCAGGATTCGTTCGGCATCCGCCGCCATGTCGGTAATGATGTCGGTCGCCGGGCGAACCGCGTCGACGCGACCGATCGACTCGCCGACGAGTATGGCGGCGGCGTCGAAATCCTCCGCGGCGACGGCGGCTTCGAAAGTGCTGATCGCCTCGGGCAACGACGCCATCAATGCGGCTTCGTTGCCGTGCCAGCCGTCGACGAACGGATTGCTCAACGCCCGCTCGTTGTATTCGGGCGGCCAGTCCAGGCGCCGCACAGCGTCGTAGACCCGGGTGCGGTAGGTGTCGTCGCCGCCGGCCCGAAGACCCCGCTCGTGCGCGCGCGGAGACACCAGCGCCTCAGGCGACGCCCAGAACCTGGTGCCCACCACCGCGCCGTCGGCACCCAGCACCAGCGCCGCCGCGAGCCCACGCCCGTCGGCGATGCCACCGGCAGCCAGCACCACTGTCTCGGGAGCACGCTGGGCGGCAAGGTCGACGACGTCGGGCACCAGCGTGAAAGTCGAGCGGACCGTCATTCCATGACCGCCTGCCTCGCCGCCCTGCGCAACCAGGATCTCCGCACCGGCGTCCAGAGCCTGACGCGCGTGTTCGAGCGTCTGAACCTGCGCGATCAGCGGAACCCCGGCCGCGTGGATTCGCTCGGCGAACGGTTGCAGCGCACCGAAAGACAACATGATCGCCACCGGTCGCCGATGCAGCGTCATATCGAGCAACTCGGGCGTGCGGGCCAGACTCCAGGTGATGAACCCGCAGCCGACCCTCGTCTCGAGGGCCAGACCGAACTCACGCTCGAGCCAGTCCGCGTCGCCGTAACCACCACCGATGAGACCCAGACCGCCGCTGGACGTTACGGCGGCCGCGAGCCGGCCTCCGGAAATGAGCGCCATCGGCGCGGACACGATCGGGTGTTCGATGCCGAAGAATTCCGTGAGCCGGGTTTTCACGTGAGCTCTCCTGTCAGGAACTGCGCCCGGCCATGGCCGAACGACCAGTCAGCGTCGTCATTCTCGGTGATCGACACGACCAGATCTGCCGAATCGACACCGCATCGCGCGGCGAGGTTGGCGGCCACCAACTCGTAGAACCGCTGCTTCATCTCAGTTGACCGGCGCCTGCTCACCACGTGCAGCACCACCAGCTGCGGCGAGCGGTCGATCCCCAGACCGGTGTCCCAGATCACGATCTCGTGGGCCGGATGGGTGTGCACCACTTGGTAGCGGTCGCGCGGCGGCACCGCGAACGCCTCGGCGACCGCATCGTGGATTGCGTCCAGCAGTGCCCGAATCTCGGCGGGAGTTCGACCCTCGACGAGGTCGACGTACACGAGTGGCATGGCGTTGACGCTAGCGGCGCAATGAGCGGCTGGGAATGGTCGCTTCGGCACACACCTACGACCCCTGCCTGCGGCAACGCGCCCGAATTTGCGGCTAAGCCACACCGGGTCGGCAACTCGCTATCAACCACCCGCACTGATAACCTGCCAAACGCCCCTGATGATGCAGCCGTGGTGGGCGACGCACCACGTGGCCTCACGGAAAGAATGTTGTGCGCAGCGGAGAGATCAAGGCCCTCACCGGACTTCGCATCGTCGCCGCCGTCTGGGTGGTGCTCTTTCATTTCCGTCCGATGCTGCGGGACGCGGTACCCGGATTCCGCGACGCGCTCGCACCGGTCCTCAACTGCGGCGCTCAGGGCGTGGACCTGTTCTTCATTCTCAGCGGGTTCGTACTGACCTGGAACTACCTCGACCGGATGGGCGGGTCCTGGTCGACGCGTGCCACCGTGCACTTCCTCTGGTTGAGGCTGGCGCGGGTGTGGCCGGTGTATCTGGTCACCCTGCACTTGGCCGCCCTGTGGGTGATTTTCACCCTGCATGTCGGCCACGTCCCGTGGCAGGACCTGGCACGGTTCGACGCAATCAGCTATGTACGTCAGGTGCTGTTGGTCCAACTCTGGTTCCAGCCGTTCTTCGACAATTCCAGCTGGGACGGCCCGGCATGGTCGATCAGCGCAGAGTGGTTGGCCTATCTCTTGTTCGGCCTGCTGGTGCTGGTGATCTTCCGGTTGGTCTACGCCACCCGGGCACGCACCCTGATCTGGCTGGCGATCGTCGCGACACTGC
>JBAWAV010000474.1:0-17758 GCA_049589475.1 Mycobacterium sp. | reverse complement strand
ATCCGCGGGTCGCCGCCGTCCCGGTCCTGCTGTTGTCCGCGCGGGCCGGCCAGGAAGCGTCCATCGAAGGCCTGCAGGCCGGCGCCGACGATTACCTCGTCAAACCGTTCGCGGCCGCGGAGCTACTCGCCCGGGTGCGCGCCAATATCGAACTCGCGCAGTTGCGTACGCATCAGGCCCGCTGGCGCACAGCCCTGCTGAACTCGCTGCAAGAAGCGTTCTTCGTATGCGACGAGGACGGTGCCGTCGTCGAGATCAACAGCGCGTTCAGCGAGATCCTCGGCTACGGCCCCGAACACCTGCCGTATCCGGCCACTCATCCGTGGTGGCCGGACCCCGACACCGACCCCGAAGCTCATCACTTGGTCGAAGTGGCGTTCGCACAGATGCTGGGAAGCACCCATGGCGGATTCACCGTTCCGGTCAATCACAGCGACGGACACCGGGTGTGGGTTGCAGCCAACTTCAGTCACGCCGAGGATCCCGATTCGGGGCGACCGATCATGGTCGGCACGTTGCGGGACGTCACGGCCGAACACTACGTCGTCCAGCGCCAGACCGCCCTGGCCGCACTCAATCAGCAACTGGCTCAAGCCGACACGGTCGACAGCGCGCTTCGCGGAACAGCCGAGGAGCTACGCCGGGTCTGGCAGGCTCGACGCGTTCTGACCGTGACGTTCAGCGAATCCGCTGCGCCAGAAGTGATCTGCGCGGGCGACCCGGTGGGCTGGGCTGAGCTGTTGCCACGGGAGCAGCAGCTCATCGAGTCGCTGCGCGACGCCGACCTGCTGACCACCCTGACCGAGAAACCGGGCGCCGCGGGCATTGCGCTGCGCCGCCCCGGCGGAGTACTGGCCATCTGGGTCGAGCTGGCTGAGCAGCGGGCCTTCACCGCCGAAGACCACACACTGCTCACGGTGCTCGCGGGGCGGCTCGGTCAAGGCCTGCAGCGCGTCTACGAGGTGGACGAGCAACGCGAAACCGCTGTGGCGCTGCAGCATGCGATGCTCGGCCCCGAGACGCTGCCCGGAGGCTTCGCCGTGCGGTACCACCCCGCGAGCCGACCTCTGCAGGTCGGGGGAGACTGGTACGACGTCGTCAAGCTCGACCACGGCCGCGTCGCGCTGATCGTCGGCGACTGCGTCGGTCACGGTCTGGCCGCCGCCACCGTGATGGGTCAGCTGCGTAGCGCCTGCCGGGCGCTGCTGCTCGAGAAGTCCAGTCCCGGTGCTGTGCTTGCCGGGCTCGACCGTTTCGCCGCGCGGTTGCCCGGCGCCGGCTGCACGACCGCCTTCTGCGCGGTGCTCACCCTGGCCACCGGCGAGCTGGTGTACTCGAGCGCGGGCCATCCGCCGGCCATCATCGTGCATGCCGACGGGACGACTGGGATGCTCGACGGCGGGCAGGGTTTTCCCTTGACGGTCCGCCCGGGCCAGGCCAGGCCCGAAGCTCACGTCACCATGCCGCCGCGCTCCACGCTGCTGCTCTATACCGACGGCTTGGTCGAACGTCGCGGAAACTCGATTGAGGACGGCATGGCCCGCGCTGCCGACCTCGTCGGCGACGGCCGCTCACACGAGCTGGACGACGTGGCCAACGAGTTGATGTCCGAGCTCGAACCCACCGGTGGCTATCCAGACGACGTGGCCATCCTGCTCTACCGGCAGCCGGCTCCGCTGGAGATGGACTTCACCGCCGACGTCCGCCACCTGGCCCCCAGCCGTGCTGCGTTGAGAACGTGGCTGACTCAGGCAGGGGTCGAGCCAGATCAGGTCCAGGACATGCTCATCGCCACCGGCGAAGCCGTGGCCAACGCGATCGAACACGGCCACCGCGGCCATCCCGAGGGGACCATCTCGCTACGTGCGTCCGCCGTCGTCGATGGGTTGCAGGTCATTGTCGTCGACAACGGCGTGTGGAAGACACCGCGCCAAGTGCCCAGTGACTATCGGGGTCGCGGTATCTCGCTCATGCGATGTCTGGTGCAGGACTTGAGCATCCATTCCAATGATGCAGGTACTACAGTTCACATGTACGCAAGGATCACGTAATGATGACTCCGCTCACCCTTAACACCGACCGTGGCGTCGACGGGACACCACGGGTGACTGCGGCGGGCGAAATCGACACCAGCAACATTCACGTGTTCACCGAAGCGCTGACCACCGCCAGCGACGGCAGCCGAAGGACGATCACCGTCGACATGAGCGCGGTGAAGTACCTGGACAGCGCGGGCATCAACGTTCTTTTCAAGCATGCCGACGAAATCGATCGCCTGCACCTCATCGTCCACCCGTTCCTCATGCGGGTTCTGACGATCACCGGGCTCAGCGAGATCGCGACGGTCCAACCGGCGCCGACACCAGACGGTTCACCGCCAACCTGACGGATGGCTCAGTGATGGTCGAGATGCTCTGCGTCTTTCCAGATTCCCTCGGGCGGCATGTCTAGGCGGTCGGTGATGGGTTGGCGTGTATCGGGTGTGGTGGCGGGTTCACCCCAGTAATCGGTGACCGTGGTGGCACAGCCGTCGTGCAGTTCGGCGATGGTGACATTGCGGTACAGGCGTCCGTCGCCGTAGTTGCAGCTCCATTCGACGACGATCACGTCGTCGATCCGTAGTCGGCGGCCGACACCCAACGTCAGATCAGGGAAGGTCTCCTCGACGTGGCCGATCAGTTCGCGGCCGTGAACAACCTCTCCCATCTGTGGCCATTGGCGCCGGCAGTCAGGGGCCAGCGGTACCCCGAGGATGTACGCGAGCCTTGTCTGGCCGTTCGACGGCCCCGGTGGTGAAGTCATGCTGACGTCTCCTTGGAATGTGGGTGACGGTTACGGCGGGTCAGCCGCTCGGAGGAATGAATCCAGGCACGCCGCTGTCGACCACTGCGTTGAACCTGATTTGCGTGTCGATGCGATCTCGAATGTCCGACATCGCCTCGTCGGGGAGTGGCGCGATCTGAAAGTTCTCCTGGATACGGTGCCGCTTGGTCGAGGTCGTCAAGAATGCGGTACCGCGCTGCACGGCCCACGACAGGACAACCTGAGCTGAGGTCATGTCTTGGCGCGCCGCGATGGCGGTGATCACCGGATCCTGCAACAGATTTGGAATTGAAGAATGCCCCAACGCCGCGAAAGCCAACAAGACGATCCCATGCTCCTGACAGAACGAAAGCAGTTCCCATTCGGGAAGGTAGGGGTGCGATTCGACTTGCACGACGGCCGGCGTGATGCGCGCAATCGCCACTATCTCTCGCAGCTTCTCCAGTGTGATGTCCGACAGTCCGATCGCTCGGCACCGGCCGCCGTCGACAAGGGCCTCCATCGCTCCCCACGTCTCCGCTAACGTGACGCCCTCGTCGTAGATGACGTGACCGTTCTCGTCTCTCGGATCCTGGTCGTCGCCGGGGCGGAACGCGAAGGGTGTGTGGATCAAGTAGCAATCGAGATAGTCGAGTTGGAGTCGACGCAGGCTGGCATCGAAGGCGGGCTCGACGCGCTCCGGTCGATGGTTGGTGTTCCACAACTTGGTGGTGACGAAGACCTCTTCGCGCGCAACGGATCCGGCCTCGACCATCGCGTGCATGGCATCGCCGACCGCTGCTTCGTTGCCGTACCGTTCCGCGCAATCTAGATGCCGAAATCCGACTTCCAGTGCAGTCGTGGTTGCCTGCTTGGTATCAGCGAGATCCGGAATGAGCGTGCCAAAACCGGCAGCGGGCATTGCGCCCTCTCCGTGGACCAGTCGGATCCGTGAGTGACGAAATACCTCGGATGCTGTCATGTTCAGACTCCATCGGGTGGAGGTCGCGACGTTGTGCGGACGCGCTACGGCGCCCAAATATGTTGCCGTGCAAGGTCAATCATCTGACTGGCCCCAGTCACGGCGCGCATGAAGCCATACGCCGGATGGATCTCACGATCGCAATCATGTCAGCACCGTCCCGGCTACGCCATAGGGAGAACACGGGCAGCCCGTAACCGGAAGGGATCGACATCTGTACTGGGAGCGGCCCGCGCCGTAGCATTTTCCACGGTGCTGCACGCCTCCTGAAGAAGCCAGGTGAGCCCGTGATTGACGTCGTGATCGCTGGGGCCGGCCCGGATGGGCTGATGGTGGCGTGCGAACTGGGACTGGCGGGGATCCGGCCGATCGTGCTGGATCCGGCACCGGGCCCCAACCCGGCGCCGCGGGTCAACCGCATCGTGGGCCAGGCGGCGCGGATTCTGGATCACCGAGGCCTGTACAGCGCGCTCACCGGTGCGGATGCGCCGACACCCGCTCCGCACGCGAATTTCGCCGGCATCTCCTTGGACCTCTCCGCGGTACCGGCGTCACAACTGTTCGCCATCCCTGTCCAACAACTCAGTCTCGTGCAGGTGCTTGCCGAGCGGGCGCGCCTGTACGACAGCGACATTCGTTGGGGCCATGCCCTGACCGGTTTCGACCAGCACGACGATGCCGTCACTGTGCGAGTCGCCGGTCCCGACGGAAGCTACGAACTGACGACCCGATACCTGGTCGGCGCCGATGGTGGCGCCAGCAAAACACGCCACCTCGCCGGTATCGAGTTTCCCGGAATGTCGTCCTATGACCTGGTTATCCGGATCGGGTTCGACGTGTTACCACCCGAGGAGTGGATTGAACCGATCCCACCCGATCCGCGCGGGTCCGGTCACCTTCCGCCCCAACAGTTTCACCGCACCGACCGCGGCGTGTTCGTGTACGGCGAGATGGGCAGCCGGCTGGCGGTGATGACCTACGAACTGGATACCGCCGCACACCAACAGCGCAGCGACGACACCACCGCGGAGCCGCCGATGAGCCTGGCCGAACTGCAGGCCAGCGCAGAGCGTGTGCTTGGCGCGGATGTGCCGCTGCGGCCGGCATCACCTGATGCGCCGCTCGATCTGCGTCGCCTCGCCGGCATCAACTCGAGGATCGCGGCCCGCTATCAAGACGGCAGGGTGCTGCTGGTCGGCGATGCCGCGCACGTCCACGCACCGATCGGTGGGCCGGGTCTCAACCTGGGTTTGCAAGACGGCGTGAACCTCGGCTGGAAGTTGGCCGCGGTGTCGAGCGGGCAGGTGGAGCCGGCGTTACTCA
This sequence comes from Mycobacterium sp., assembly GCA_049589475.1. Lineage (GTDB taxonomy): Bacteria > Actinomycetota > Actinomycetes > Mycobacteriales > Mycobacteriaceae > Mycobacterium. The sequence continues at coordinate 12,651 of JBAWAV010000474.1, read as the reverse complement.
CCACCTACGAGGTCGAGCGCCGGCCCGCTGCCGAACGCCTCGTCATGCAGACCCGAAGCCAGTTGGCCCTCTTCCGGCCGGGCCCGGAAGTCACCGCGCTGCGCGGTCTCTTCTCCGAGTTACTCAGCGACCCCGACAACGTCCTGCGGATCAGCGACCTGCTCTCCGGCGCCGACAACCACTACACCGCGGAAACCGGCGCGCATCCGTTCGTCGGACGGTGGGTGCCCGACTTCAGCGTGGCGAGCGACTCCGGACGCCAACGTGTTGCAGAGCTCGCCCGCTCTGGTCGGCCGATTGTTGTTGACCTGACCGAGAACGGCGCGTTCGCTGACGCGGTGGCCGATACCGGAGACCGGCTCACCGTCGCGGCTGGACGGCCCGTCGACGCGGTAGCTGCCAGCGCCATGCTGGTGCGCCCCGACGGTTACGTAGCCTGGGCGTCGTCGCAGACTCAGCCCGCGCGAGAGGACACCCGCGAGCTACGTGCCGTACTCACCAGTTGGTTCGGCATCTGATCGCCCATCCAAAAGGAGGAAGCATGAGCGACCGTGTTGCCGTGATCACTGGAGCCAGTCGCGGGATCGGAGCCGCGACCGCACTTGTCCTCGCACAGCAGGGTTTTCGGGTGGTCGTCAACTACCGGTCCAGCGCGGAAGAAGCCGACGAGGTGGTCCGGGCGGCGACCGCGGCCGGCGGTGAGGCCGTGGCGTTTCGGGCCGACGTCACCGCACCTGACGACGTGGCCGCGATGTTCGAGGACACCAATCGGCGCTGGGGCCGGGTCGACGTGCTCGTGCACAACGCGTTAATCCCTTACGCCGTCACGTCGTTTGCCGATCTGAGCTGGGAGCAGCTCGGCGGCAAGCTGGAGCGTGAGTTGCACGCCGCATTCCTGGTAACGAAAGCTGTTGTGCCGGGCATGATGTCCCGCAGCTACGGGCGGCTGGTGTTTCTCACCACGGTGCTGTCCCGCCAGCCCCGCGACGGCATGATCACGCTGGGTACCGCCAAGGCGGCGATGGACCAGTTCGTCCGGTACGTCGCACTCGAGTTGGCGCCGCACGGGATCACCGCCAATCTGGTGTCGCCCGCGACGGTGGCAACTACAACGCCGGACGCGCTGCTAGAGGCCGGGGAGGTTCGTCGACTGGGCGCAACCAATCCCATGGGGCGCCTGGTCCGTCCCGAGGAAGTCGCCAAGACGGTGGCTTTCTTGGCGAGCGAAGATTCCGGTTTCACCACGGGCCATTGCCTGGAGGTCAATGGGGGTATCGCGATGAATTGAGATCGACGGCGCCGCAGACTGATTCCGCTGAGCAGAAAGGACCCAAGCGATGGACACGATCGATCTTGCCTATGTCGGCCGTGGCCTGCACGAGGAGCTGGTCGCCTACGTCGCCGACCAGGAAGGCTACTTCGAGGACGAAAAGCTCCACGTCGCCATCCGCGATGGGATCGGCTGGTCGGCGGAGCGGCTGCGCCGCGGTGCGGTGATCGGCCTGGGCCGAACGCTGTTGTCCAGAATGACCGACGGAATCGGTTGGACAGCGCTCAGCGTCAGCACCGACCACCCGCTGTTCTGGTTTGTCGGCAACGCCGAGGTGACGTCCATGGCGGACCTTCGTGGGCGACGCCTGGCCGTCCACGCCGCTCACAGCCCGCCCGGTGCGTTCGCTCGAATCGTGCTGCGCAAGTACGGCATTGATCCCGACCATGACGTTGAATGCATCGAACGACATCCAGGTGACTACCAGATGGACCTTCGCCGCCTTCGGGACGGCTCGATCGACGCCGCCTACATCGGCAGCACGCTGTCGCCGGAACAGGTCGCCGACGAAGAAGGATTCCACGTGCTGGCGTGGGTCGGCGACCACTTCCAGATTCCCACGGTGGGCGTCGTCGTCGACCCCAGCCACATTCCGCCGGACAGCCCAGCTGCGCAGGGCCTGGTGCGAGCCAACCAGCGTGCCCTGGAATTGCTCGTCGAAAATCGCAGTCGCGCGGTGGATTACGTCGCCGGATTTCTCGACCGGCTCACACGCGACGAGGCGCAGCAGTATTACCTGCGTTATATCGAGCCGTACTTCCGCCCCCGACGCGTGCTGGACCTCAACGCCGCGCAGCACGCAATCGACACGGTCGCCGCCGAGCTGGGCGTGGCGTCGGTTGCCGCCGACACGATCTACGTACCGACGCCGGTATGAACTCATCCGCGAAATACGAACGAGAAAGCTGAAACCCGTGACATCGAACGAGGATCTAACGCAGCGCAGATTTCGCTTGAACAACGGCAGCGGTGAGATCCCTGCGCTCGGGTTCGGGACTTCGCTGTCCGACAACACGAAGACCCGACATGCCGTCAAGACCGCCGTCGAAGTGGGCTTCCGACACCTCGACGCCGCCGAACGGTACCGCAACGAAGCGGACGTCGGCGTCGCACTCAAGGAGTTGTTCGCGGACGGCACCGTGCGGCGCGAGGATCTTTTCGTGACCACGAAGCTGTGGAACAACAACCACCGTCCCGAACGGGTCAAGCCCGCACTCCAGGCCAGTCTGGACCGACTCGGACTCGACGCCGTCGACCTGTATCTCGTGCACACCCCGTTCGCCTTCCAGCCCGGGGACGATCAAGATCCACGCCATCCGGACGGCGGGGTCCTCTACGACGACGGAGTCACCCTGCAGGAAACGTGGACCGCGATGGAGGCCCTTGTCGACGAGGGACTTTCAGGAGCGATAGGCCTGTCCGACATCGATGCCGCAGGCGCCCGCCAAATCGTCGACACCGCCCGCATCACGCCCGCGGTGGTGGAGGTGGAGTCGCACCCCTATCACCCGCAATGGGAACTGCACGAATTGTGCCAGGCGCACGGGATCATCCTGCTGGCGTTCGCGTCGCTGGGGCACGCGCTGGAACCACGATTGCTCGACGACCCGCTTATCGTGTCGCTCGCCGAGCGCTTCGAAAAGACTCCTGCGCAGGTGCTTTTGGCCTGGGGCATTCAACGCGGCACCGCGGTTCTCACGGGTTCGGTCACACCGTCGCGCATCAAGGAGAACTTCGACGTCTCGGCGCTACCGGACAGCGCGATCCGAGAGATCAGCGAGCACGAAACTCGGATCCGCTTCAACTCCGTTGTCGACGGGGGAGAGCCGGGTTTCGCCGAGGTGCCGACGGACAAATGACGAGCACGGCTGACGCGTCCAGCCTTCGCTCACTCCGTGGTCGTATGGCCCTGGCCGTCGTCGGCCAGATAGATGACGCTGTACCACCGTAGATCGGGCCGGTTGTCCGCAGCGTCACCATCCACCGCCGTCGCCTGCTCCAGACGAACATCGGCCAGCTGCGGATTCTGCAGGCGCAGAAAGCCTTCGAGCTCCGCGTCCCTCGCTTCGCCGGTCAGCGTCGCCTCCGCGGGCGCCCGTCCCTCGTACCTCGACCAACTCACCCTGCCATCTTCCTCTGCGATCGCGGGCTGTAGGTCAGGACTGCACCGGTACCGACTCGGTCACCGGTTCCCGCTCTGGATGAGGCCTGCGGCGCACCACTGTCGGCCACCAGAACCACGGGCCCAGGATGGCGAGGATGGACGGTACGACGAACGACCGCACGATCAGCGTGTCGAGCAGCAGGCCGATGCACACCGTCGAGCCCATCTGGCCGATGGTCCGGAGGCCACTGGTGAGCATGGCCAGCATGGTGAACGCGAACACCAGACCGGCCGATGTCACCACGCCGCCGGTGCTGCCAAGTGCGCGGATCAGACCGGTATGTATTCCACCGTGAAGTTCTTCCTTGACCCGGTTGATCAGCAGCAGGTTGTAGTCCGACCCGACCGCCACCAAGATGATGAACGTCAGCGGCATTATCAGCCAGTGCAACGGCAGCCCGATCAGGTGCTGCCACAGCAGGATCGACAACCCGAACGCACCGGCATAGGAGAACGCCACCGTGGCGGGAATCACCAAGGCCGCCACCAGACTTCGCGTGATGAACATCATGATCAAGAAGATGAGCACGAATGCGGCGATCGCGGCGATCAGCAGATCCGATGCGGCGTATCCCTTGATGTCCTTGTCGGTGGCTCCCGAGCCACCGATGTAGACGCGAGCGCCCGCCAGCGATGTCTCTTTCAGAATCGTTTTGATTGCATCCGGGAACATTTCGACATGCTCCACCCCTTCGGGACCCATCGCGTCACCCTCGTGGGTGACGATGAAGCGGGCTGCCTTGCCGTCCGGCGACATCATCAATTTCTCGCCTGTTTTGACGTCTGCATTGTCGAAACCCTCGTGCGGGATGTAGAAGAAGTCATCGCTACGGGACTTGTCCCAGTCGTTCCCGACGTTGATCGAGTCATCGAATGTCTGCTCGGTCGCCAGGGACTGCAGGTCCGCGGATCCGTAACTGTTGACCAGTTTCGCCTGCAGCGCCTCGGTGTCGTCGGCCGTGGCCTTCAGCTCGGCAATGATCTTGGGAAAGGTCTCGTCCACCACCGCGAGAGAAATCCTGGCGTACTTGATGTCTTCGGCCAGATGGTCGATCTGGTCAATGGTCGCGAACACCGATCTGAACGTCCAGCAGATCGGAATGTCGAAACAGTGCTTCTCCCAGAAGAAATAGCTTTTGATCGGGCGGAAGAAATCGTCCAGATTCGAGACATCGTCGTTGATCTCGTTGCTGACGTGCTCCAGGTCCTCGATGGTGAGAACCGTCTTGTGCAGTTCATCGGAGACCCGTTGGAAAAAGGTGATCTCTTTGGGCAACACCGCAACCGAGTCCGCCTGGATCTGCGCCTGCTGGTCGGTGTTGGTGTTCTGCTCCCTGTTGAACGGCAGCTGTTGACCGTTGCCGCTGCCCTGAGTAGTGAACAAGTAGGGAATGCTGGCGTGTTCGAGCGGTCGGCCCAAGGGTCTGGTCATGCCCTGCACCATCGCCACACCATGCAGGCGGATCAGAGCTCGAGCGACCCGATCCAGCGAGATGAAGTCGGCCGAGTTGCGCATGTCGTGGTCGGTTTCCACCATCAGCATTTCGGAGAACAATTTGCTCTTGGGGAAATGACGATCGGCGGCTTGGAAACCAAGATTCGCCTTCGAATTGTGCGGCTGGTACTGCCGATCGTCGTAGTTCTGTCGGTAGGTCGGCACGAAGACCGCCCCGAGCATGACGATGGCCGAACTGGCGACCAGGATCGGCACCGGCCAGCGCACCACGCTCGCGCCGATCCGTCGATACAGATGCGCCTTGGCGGCCTGTCGCGGATCGAACATCCCGAACAGGCTCCCCACCGTCAGCATCGCGGGACCGAGGGTCAGCGCTGCGGCGATGGTGAAGAGCATGGTGATCGCGACAGCAGGGCCCATGGTGTGGAAGTAGTTCAAGCGCGCGAACGTCAGGCAGTAACACGCACCGGCGATCGTCAGCCCCGAACCGAGGATGATCGGCGTGACGTTCTTGTAGGCAATGTAGAAGCTGTCTTCTCGGCTCTCTCCGGCTATCCGAGCCTCGTGATAACGCCCCATCAGGAAGATGCCGTAATCCGTCCCGGCTCCCAAGGTCAGTGCGATGACGATGTTCACCGCGAAAGAGGACAACTCGAGAAATCCATGATGCCCGAGGAATGAGATGAGCCCCTTGGCGAACAGCATCTCGATGAGGACGCCGAGCAAAACGGGCAGCAGCGTGGGTGGTGAGCGATAGACGAACATCAGCATCACCAGGATGAGGATGATCGTGATGATCGTGACGTTGTTCAGGCTCGAGTTGGCGATGCTCAACGTGTCCGAGGCCAGTGGCGCCGCACCGCTGACGAAAGCCTTCAGCCCCGGCGGTGGCGGGTCCTTGGCGATCATGTCGCGGACCGCGTTCACCGAGTCGTTGGCCTCCATCTGGCCGATGTCGCCGGCCAGGCGCAGCAGCGTGTAGGTGCACTTGCCGTCCACACTTTGCGCGCCGGCCGCCGTGAACGGTTGGCCCCAGAGGTCCATCACGTACTGCACGTGCTTGGTGTCGCGCTGAAAGCGCTTCACCAAGTCGTCGTAGTACGCGTGATCCTGGTCGCCGAGTTGCCGGTTTTGCGCCTCGAACACCACCATGGTCAGGTTCGTCGAATTGGATTCTTGAAACTTTTCGCCGATGTGCAGCAGCGCCCGCTGCGACGGCGCATAGTGCGGGACCATCGGGCCGGCGAGTTCTTCTGCGACGTCCTCCACCTTGGGCGTGAACGCAGTCATCGTGACCGCAGCAAAACCCCAGAAGAAGATGAGTGGTATCGCGAATCTACGCACCATCCTGGGAAAGAACGGGCGTTTCACCCGTGGTTCATCCAGCCGGTGTTCGCTCACGCGGACTTCACCCTGCACTCGACGTCAGCGTCCGGATGATTATCCGAGGCCTCGGGGACGCCGGACTCCGGAGGGGGCGGCATGCCATCCACCAGCATGCGGCAGCGCAGCGGACCGCCGTGGACATGCACTGAAATGGCGCCGGATGCGACTGTCAGTGTGGTGGTCTCGTCGTGGGTCCAAGGCTCCTTCGTAAAGGTGACATCGACCGGATGCGGATGCCCTTCGATGTCGACGTAGACGATCTTCCCGGCCTTCCCGACGGGGCCGTACACCTCGTACGTCAGCTTCTTGATATTGAATTGCTCCGGCGCCTGGGGCCCGTTGACGGTGATGACTGGCTCGGGTTCGGAAAACTGATGCACCTTGTACATGCACACCAAGCCCACGCCGACTGCGATAACGGCAACCAGCGGCATCCAGATGCGTGCTAGGACAGTCCTCCCCGTTGAACGAGGGCTCACTCGATCACCTTTCGGAACGCGTTCCCCGGACCTCGCGTCGTCGACCCGACCCCGCCGTCAGCTCGATATATCAATCTGGTTGATATGCGGCCGTTAAGACGTTACCACTACAGAACGGACGCGACTACAACGTGCGAACGGTATCAAATGTCGGCGCAGTTGGCAGCGCTCAGGCCGTCACTTCTGCGGTTCGCAAACGACCCTTGAGTCGCCTGGCGCGCAGAAGTTGGATGGCGAGGTTTGATGAGGTCAACATCGGGATCACGCCAATGAAATGCCGCTCGGACGGGGTGGCTCCCTGCAGGTATTCCAGACACGCGAAGACGTAGTAGGTCGACATCGCGAACAAGGTGAGCGGGATGCAGAAGGCCATGGGATTGCCGCGGATGGCGACAATACGCTGCGCGTACTCGAACTCTTCTGGTGTCATGGGTTCGCGTTTGCGCAACTTCTTGATGACCCGCGGCGCGGCCCGGATTTCCTCGCTGAACGGCAGCTTGGGTTCCGCCTCCAACCGCCGCGCGTAGAACGTTCCGATCGACAACAGCAGAAATGTCACCGCCAGGGCGATCAACGCGAGCAGACCCCAGAAATACGTACTCACATCCACTCCTTTGCTCCGCGGTTCGAACCTAACATCACGCACGGGATCCGGCCGTTCGCGCAGAGTCAACTGCAAGACTGAAGCACTTTGGTGGGTACACGTCGGGTCTGGCCGGAACGGAGAACCATGAGCGCACGCGCGCAGACCGGAATCATCACGACCCGTGTTCCGGCACGTCTGGATCGGTTGCCGTGGTCGCGGTTTCACTGGCGCGTGGTCATCGGCCTCGGCGGAGTGTGGGTGCTCGACGGGCTCGAGGTCACGATGGTCGGCAACGTCTCGTCCCGCCTCACCGAGAAGGGCAGCGGGATCCACCTCACTCCGGCTGACATCGGCGTCGCTGCGGCGTTCTATATCGCCGGAGCATGCTTGGGCGCGTTGTTCTTCGGCCATCTGACGGATCGCTTCGGCCGGCGCAACCTGTTCATCCTGACCCTCGCGGTATATCTGACCGCAACTGTCGCAACGGCATTCGCCTTCGCGCCGTGGTACTTCTTCATCGCTCGCTTCTTCACCGGATCCGGAATCGGCGGCGAATACGCAGCCATCAATTCGGCGATCGACGAGTTGATCCCCGCCAGGGTCCGCGGCCGGGTGGATCTGGTGATCAACGGGACCTATTGGCTCGGATCGGCGGCGGGGGCGGGCGGCGCGCTCGTCCTGCTCGATACGTCGAAGTTTCCCGCTGACATCGGATGGCGGCTCGCCTTCGGCATCGGCGCCATCTTCGGCATCTTCGTTCTTCTGGTGCGACGCAACGTCCCGGAGAGTCCGCGCTGGTTGTTCATCCACGGCCGCGACCGGGAAGCCGAACAGATCGTCCGCGATATCGAAGCCGACGTCGAGCGGGAAACTGGCCATCCGCTTCCCGCGCCGCAGGGGCGTCCACTCAAAATTCGCCAACGCCAGACGATTTCACTTCTGGAGATCGCCAAAGTGGCATTCACGCTATATCCGCGGCGCGCAATCCTGGGACTGTCCCTGTTCGTCGGCCAGGCGTTCCTCTACAACGGCGTGACGTTCAATCTGGGCACGTTGTTGAGCGGGTTCTACGACGTCGACGCCGGCAAGGTCCCGCTGTTTTACGTCCTGTGGGCGCTGAGTAACTTCTTCGGGCCGTTGGTGCTCGGACGACTCTTCGACACCGTCGGCCGAAAACCGATGATCGCGCTGTCCTACATCGGCTCATCGGTCGTGGCCGTCGTCCTGGCAATTCTGTTCCTGACGCAAGCCGGCGGCGTCTGGGCGTTCATCGGCGTGCTCGCGGCGACCTTTTTCCTGGCCTCGGCCGGTGCGAGTGCCGCCTATCTGACGGTCAGCGAGATCTTCCCGATGGAGACCCGAGCGCTGGCGATCGCATTCTTCTACGCGCTGGGCACCGCGATCGGCGGTATCAGCGGACCGCTGCTGTTCGGTCAGCTGATCGAGTCCGGGGAGCGCGCCCAGGTGATGTGGTCGTTCCTCATCGGGGCTGTCGTGATGGCCGCGGCGGGCATCGTCGAACTCTGGCTGGGCATTGCGGCCGAACAGCGCCCGCTCGAGGAGCTCGCCTTGCCGTTGACAGTGGCGGACGCCGAACGGGACGGCAATGCGTCAGAGGAGCCACGAAGTCGTTAACGCCGGCTGAACTCCTGACTACGGTCGACCCAGATGTCCGCAGGCAGGCTGCGCCTCGCGCGCAATTTTGCGAGACTAGGCAATCGTGAAACGTCTGCTGATGCTGATAAGCGTCGCCGCGATGACCGTGATGGCGGCGCCCGTGTACGCCGACCCTCCTTCCGACGACGACGCGAATTTCCTCAAACAAATGTCTGATGCGGGGCTCACCTACAGGGACCCGACTCAAGCGGTCGCGGTGGCCAAAAACGTGTGCGACATGGCCAACAAAGGGACGTCGGAAGCTGAGATCGAAAAAAAGCTGCAAGATGTCAATTCCTTCTCCGGGACCGGCGCGAAGAAGTTCATCGTGGTCGCAGCCAAGTCATACTGCCCCAAGCAGTTGACCGCCGACGACGACAGCCAGCCTTCGAAATCGTAAGGAGCAGTAGGGGATTAAACCCCGCTGCGGACTACCTCGTCGGCTGCCGCCCGCATCCGTTCCGACAGTCGCAGCAGATCGTGCTCTCCGATCCCGTTCTGCAGCGTGTAAGCGAGTTGACGCAACTCGACGGCGCAGTTGCGGAATTCCTCGACGAGCCGGGACTCAACGGGGATCATGATCTTCTCCCTCGGGCAGGACGGACTGAAAGCCCGACACTTCGATGTGGAAAATGTACGCAGTCCAGTGGCCGATCGGCGAGCGACCTCGGGACATTTTTACGGGACGTTGACATGCGTTTTTTACGCCGGTCAAGACCGCGTTGCCGGATTCGTCTGGCAAGCGTCGACCAGCACTGCGCCGCAGTGACATCGCCACCTTCGATGGCGACCGCACGCGCATGCGGCGCTGTAGACCACGACCCGCTCGGGCCGCATCAGGTGACCGCGCGGACAGCGCAACGGCGGGGGCGGCACCCCGCGCGCCGATGGGGACCGCACCAGTTCGCCAACTGCAGCCATAGGGGGACGGTAAGCGCCGTCCCTGCGCGCGACATTAAGAAATGGAGTGGACTCGCTGAGAGAAATCAGCGATGACTTGCGGTCATATTTGCTGCTACTCGGCGAAACAAACTGATTATTACCAAGTTTCGAATGCCATGCGCACATCCAGATGCTAACTTCGGTCCGTGTCTGGACTCGGAGTTCCGCTGCGCATCGGTGTGCTCGGTGCGGCGCGTATTGCACCGTCGGCGCTCGTCAAACCGGCCCAGGACAACGACGATGTCGTCGTCGCCGCGGTGGCGGCGCGCGACCGCTCACGCGCCCAGGCGTTTGCTGACAAACACAGGATCGCGCGAGTGCACGACACCTACGAGGCGCTGATCGGCGACCCGGACATCGATGCGATCTACAACCCGCTGCCGAACGGGCTGCACGGCAGATGGACTCGGGCCGCCCTGGCCGCCGGAAAGCACGTGCTGTGCGAGAAGCCCTTCACCGCGAACGCGGCCGAAGCCCGAGAGATCGCCGGTCTGGCCGCGACGTCGGACCGCGTCGTCATGGAGGCGTTCCACTACCGCTACCACCCGTTGGCGTTACGCGCCGAGGAGATCATCGCCTCGGGCGAACTGGGCAAGATCACGCGTGTCGAGGCCGCTCTGTGTTTCCCGCTGCCGACGTTCTCCGACATCCGGTATGACTACGCGCTCGCCGGCGGCGCCCTGATGGACGCCGGCTGCTACGCCGTCCACATGGCACGGACTTTCGGCGGTGCGACCCCCGAAGTCGTGTCGGCGCAGGCCAAACTGCATGATCCCCGCGTCGACAGGGCGATGACGGCCGAGTTGCGGTTCGCCGCCGGCCACACCGGGCGGGTGCGCTGCTCGATGTGGTCAGCGCGTCTGTTGGAGAGCAGCAGTCGCATCGTCGGCGAGCGGGGTGAGATGAAGCTGTTCAACCCGGTGTTACCGCACCTTGTCCACCGCATGTCAGTCCGCTCATCCGACGGCAAACGCGTCGAGCGCTTTCCGCGCCGCCCGTCCTACGCCTACCAGCTGGACGCGTTCGCCGGCGCGGTGCTTCGCGGCGAACCGGTGAAGACCACGCCGGAGGATGCCGTCGAGAACATGACCGTCATCGATGCGATTTACCGTGCAGCGGGCCTGCCGCTGCGCGAACCGAGCTGACAGTCCCGCGCGGAAACGGGGTCGCCGGGCTCCGGTCTGGCCATATCATCGGGTGATGAGCGCCGGTGGCCTGGATACCGTGGGCTCGCCGGCATTCACTGACGAGGAGTCGGCCCGCTATCGCGCCGCCGGCTGGTGGTCCGATGTGACGTTGTCCGACGCGGTAGGCCGCCACGCCGAACACCGCGCGGATCACGTGGCCTACGTGGACCACCCCGGTGGGTCGCTCACCTGGCGCGAATTCGATGTCGCGGCAACGGCTCTGGCTGAACAACTGGCCGGTGTCGGTGTGATGGCCGGTGATCGGATCGCGGTGTGGCACGGTGACTCGGCTGCGATTCACGTGCTGTTCGTCGCGATCGAGCGGTGCGGTGCCGTAGTCGTCGGCATCGGTGCGCGGGCCGGCAGTCGTGAGGTCGCGGCCATCTTGCGTGGGTCGCGGTCGAAGATGCTGATCAGCGATCCACAGCGCAGCGAGGCGGCGACCCGGGCCGCGGCAGACCTGGCCGAGTTCGCGGTGCCGAGCCTTGAGCTGACTCACGCCGGCGGCCCGCCGCGTCTGAACGTCGAGGCCGCACCCACCACGTTGACGGCGGGACGACGACTCGGTCCCGACGACGCGTTCCTGATCAATTCGACCTCTGGAACGACCGGGCTGCCCAAGTGCGTCGTGCACACCCAGAACCGTTGGTTTTACTTTCACCAGAAGGCCGTCGCCAACGGGCAGCTAACGGCGGACGACGTCGTGCTTCCCGTCATCCCGACTCCGTTCGGCTTCGGACTCTGGACCAGCCACACCACCCCGATCTATCTGGGTGCGACCGCCGTGATCCAGGAGCGGTTCAGCCCCAAAGCCACGTGTGAGGCGATAGCCGCACATCGGGCCACTGTGTTGTGCTGTGTCAGCACGCAATTGACGATGCTGATGGCCGACCACGCCTGCCGTGAATATGACTTGAGTTCGTTGCGTGTCGTCTTCACCGGCGGTGAAGCGCTGCCGTACCGCCCGGCAGCGGAATTCGAAGCACTCACCGGTGCAACGATTCTGCAGTTCTACGGCTCGAATGAGACCGGCATACTGAGCGCCACGACGTTGGGTGACTCACAGCCACGTCGGTTGCGGACCGCCGGCCGGATTGTTCCGGAGATGTCGGTCCGCCTCTTCGACGGCGACCGGGACGTCACCCAAGCGGGGCGGGGACAGCCCGCGTGCCGTGGTCCGGCGACCAGCCTCGGCTACCTAGACGGCACCGACCATGACCAACTCTTCACTCGTGACGGGTGGATGCGGATGGGCGACATCTGCGAGATCGATGCCGACGGCTACCTGACCGTCACCGGCCGAACATCCGACTTCATTCTGCGCGGCGGCAAGAACATCAGCGCCGCGCAAGTCGAGGACGCCGCTGCGACGCATCCCGCGATCGCGGTTGCGGCGGCCGTCGCGATGCCTGACCCGACATTCGGCGAAAAAGTCTGTCTGTACACCGAACTCGTCGATTCGCAC
>JBAWAV010000473.1:0-6351 GCA_049589475.1 Mycobacterium sp. | reverse complement strand
CTGAATCCCGCGCAGGCGCACGGCTCCGGTGACGTCAAATACCACCTAGGTGCCACCGGCGTGTACCTACAGATGTTCGGCGACAACGACATTCAAGTGTCGCTGACCGCCAATCCGTCACACCTGGAGGCCGTCGACCCGGTGCTGGAAGGTCTGGTCCGGGCCAAGCAGGACCTGCTCGACAAGGGCGAGGGCGAAGACGGTGACTCCGTGGTCCCGATGATGCTGCACGGCGACGCCGCCTTCGCCGGTCAGGGTGTGGTCGCCGAGACGCTGAACCTGGCCAACCTGCCCGGCTACCGCGTGGGCGGGACCATCCACATCATCTGCAACAACCAGATCGGGTTCACCACCGCGCCGGAATACTCGCGATCCAGCGAGTACTGCACCGACGTCGCCAAGATGATCGGGGCGCCGATCTTTCACGTCAACGGCGACGACCCGGAAGCCTGTGTGTGGGTGGCGAAGCTGGCCGTGGACTTCCGGCAGAAATTCAAGAAGGACGTCGTCATCGACATGCTGTGCTACCGCCGGCGTGGACACAACGAGGGCGACGACCCGTCGATGACGAATCCCGCCATGTACGACGTCGTCGACGTCAAGCGCGGGGTTCGCAAGACCTACACCGAAGCGTTGATCGGCCGCGGCGACATCTCGATGAAAGAGGCCGAGGACGCGTTGCGCGACTACCAGGGTCAGCTGGAGCGGGTGTTCAACGACGTTCGCGAACTGGAGAAGCACGGCGTGCAGCCGAGTTTGTCGGTCGAGTCCAACCAAATGCTGGCCACCGGTCTGGACACCGCGGTGGACAAGGCCCTGCTGGCCCGCGTCGGCGATGCATTCCTTGCTCTACCAGAGGGATTCGCAGCACACCCCCGGGTTACCCCGGTCTTGGAGAAGCGCCGCGAGATGGCCTACGAGGGCAAGGTCGACTGGGCATTCGGCGAGCTTCTGGCACTGGGTTCGCTTGTGGCCGAGGGCAAATTGATACGGCTATCCGGCCAGGACACTCGCCGCGGCACGTTCTCCCAGCGGCATTCGGTGATCATCGATCGCCACACCGGCGAAGAGTTCACCCCGTTGCAGCTGCTGACGACCGACCGCAACGGCAACCCGACCGGCGGCAAGTTCATGGTGTTCGACTCGCCGCTGTCGGAGTATGCCGCCGTCGGCTTCGAGTACGGCTACACGGTCGGCAACCCGGACGCATTGGTGCTGTGGGAGGGCCAGTTCGGCGACTTCGTCAACGGCGCGCAGTCGATCATCGACGAGTTCATCAGCTCCGGCGAGGCGAAGTGGGGGCAGCTGTCCAGCGTCGTGCTGCTGCTGCCGCACGGGCATGAAGGCCAGGGCCCCGACCACACGTCCGGCCGCATCGAACGCTTCCTGCAGTTGTGGGCCGAGGGGTCGATGACGATCGCGGTTCCGTCGACGCCCGCCAACTACTTCCACCTGCTGCGCCGGCACGCCCTCGACGGGGTGCAGCGGCCGCTGATCGTGTTCACCCCGAAATCGATGCTGCGCAACAAAGCCGCGGTCAGCGACATCCGCGATTTCACCGAGGCGAAATTCCATTCGGTGCTCGAAGAATCCACCTACGAAGACGGCATCGGCGACCGCAGCAAGGCCACCCGCATGCTGCTGACGAGCGGAAAGATCTACTACGAGCTCGCGGCCCGCAAAGCCAAAGACAACCGCGAGGACGTCGCGATCGTGCGGATCGAGCAGCTTGCGCCGCTGCCGCGGACGCGGCTGAGCGAAACACTGGATCACTACCCGAACGTGAACGAATACTTCTGGGTGCAGGAAGAGCCGGCCAACCAGGGTGCGTGGCCCCGGTTCGGCCTGGAGCTGCCCGAGATGTTCCCCGGCAAACTGACTGGCATCAAACGGATTTCACGCCGCGCCATGTCGGCACCGTCGTCGGGTTCGTCGAAGGTGCACGCCGTCGAGCAGCAGGAGATCCTCGACGAGGCGTTCCGCTGAGCCGTTAGTTCCGCTGAGCCGTCAGCCGGGTTCAGCGGCGATGCGATCCATGACCGGCCGTCGCCAGCGGCCCGGTGACATCGGTCTCGACGTGGTCCCCGCGCACGGGTTGCGGTGCGGCAGGCTGCCGCCGGATCCGCGGCGGGCGTGACTGGACGTTCGTCGGCCACCAGAACCAGCGGCCCAGCATCGTCGCGATCGACGGCATCAGGAACGACCGCACCACCAGGGTGTCAAACAGCAGGCCCAGACCGATGGTCGTGCCCACCTGGCCGACCGCCCGGTTGTCGCTGACCACCATGGAGGCCATGGTGAACGCGAACACCAGCCCCGCGGCCGTCACCACTTTGCCGGTGCCGCCCATCGCACGGATGATGCCCGTCTTCAGCCCGGCGCCGATCTCTTCTTTGAACCGTGCGACCAGCAGCAGGTTGTAGTCCGATCCCACCGCCAACAGGATGATCACCGACATCACCATCACGAGCCAATGCAGTTTGACGCCGATCAGGTATTGCCACAGCAGCACCGACATCCCGAACGAGGCGCCCAGCGAGAGTGCCACCGTGCCGACAATCACCAACGCGGCGACCAGACTTCGCGTGATGATCAGCATGATGATGAAGATCATGCAGAGCGACGAGATTCCCGCGATCAGGAAGTCGTAGCTGGACGCTTCGCGCAGATCCTTGAAAACCGCTGCAGTGCCGGAGATGTAGATCTTGGAATCCTCGAGCGCCGTTCCCTTGAGCGACTCGTAGGCGGCCGTCCGGATCGCGTCGATGCGCGACATGCCTTCGCCGGTCGCGGGATCACCCTTGTGCGAGATGATGAACCGCGCGGCCTTCCCGTCCGGAGACAGGAACAATTTCATCACCCGCTGAAAGTCGGGGTTGGAGAACACCTCGTGCGGTAGGTAGAACGAGTCGTCGGTTTTCGCCGCGTCGAAGTCCTTGCCCATCGCGGTCGCGTCGTCGCTCAGCTCATTCGCCTGATCGAACATCCCGGAAATCGTGCTGTGCATGGTCAGCACCATGTTCCGCAGACTCTTCATGGTCTCGATCTGCGGCGGCAGCAGCGCGACCAGCTGCGGAACCACGGTGTCGACGGAATCAATGTCCTTGCTCAGCTCGGCGACCTTTTCGCTGAGCTTGTCCACACCGTCGGTGGCGTTGTACGCAGATCGGATCGCCCAGCAGATGGGAATGTTGAAGCAGTGCGGATCCGCGTAGAAGTAGCTGCGCAGCGGCCGGAAGGTGTCGTCGAAGTTCGCGATGTCATCGCGAACCTCGTTGGTGATGGCCAGGGTATCTCTGGTGGTGCCTGCGACGTGGTGCGTGGTGCCGACGAGCTGGTTCATCAGGCCGTTCATCCGCTGCAGCGAATTGATCGTCCCGCCGAGTTGGTCGGCCAGCTTCGTCATGTCGCCGAGCCGGCTCTGGGCGACCTGCAAGTTCTGCAGCTGTCCGGCATTCTGCATGCTGAGCAGAAACGGTATGGAGGTGTGCTCGAGCGGAGTGCCCTGGGGCCGAGTCACGCTCTGCACGCGGGCGATCCCCTCGACCCGGAAAATACCTTTGGCCAGTTTGTCCAGGACCAGGAAGTCGGCCGAATTGCGCATGTCGTGATCCGACTCGACCATCAGAATCTCGGGCAGCATCCGCGCCTGCGAGAAGTGCCGCTCCGCTGCCGCCATCCCGACGTTGCCGGGCGTGGTCTTGGGGATGTAGTCGCGGTCGATGTAACTCACCTTGTAGCCGGGCAGCGCCAGCAGGCCGACCATGGTGACCGCACACGCCGCGGCGAAGATGGGCGCCGGCCAGCGCACCACCGCGGTACCGACCCGACGCCAACCGCGAACATCGAACTCCCGCTTGGGATCCAGCAGCCCGAACCGGCCACCTACGGTGATCACCGCCGGGATCAGGGTCAGCGCGACGGCGACCGCGACCAGCATCCCCACCGCGCACGGAGCAGCCATGGTCTGGAAGACCGGCAACCGGGCGAAGCTGAGGCAGTAGGTTGCGCCGGCGATCGTCAGGCCGGAAGCCAGGACGACGTGTGCCACACCGCGATACGCGGTGTAGTACGCCCTGGCGCGGTCCTCGCCCGCTTGGCGTGCCTCGTGATATCGCCCGATGAAGAAGATTCCGTAGTCTGTTCCTGCGGCGATAGCCAGTGACACCAGCATGTTCGTGGCGAACGTGGACAGCTTGATGACGTCGTGCTCGGCCAGGAACGCGACAATCCCTCGGGCAGAGGCTAATTCGATGCCCACCATCGCCAGCAACAGGGCCACCGTCACGACCGAGCGGTAGACGAAGAGCAACATCACGAAGATCACCGTGACCGTGGCGATCATGATCTTCACGATCGTCTTGTCCCCGCTGCTGTTTCCGTCGGCTGCGACGGCGGCCGGACCGGTGACGTAGGCCTTGACTCCCGGCGGTGCGGGTGTCCGGTCGACAATCTTGCGGACCGCCTCAACCGACTCGTTGGAACGCGTCTCACCTTGGTTACCAGTGAGATTCAGTTGCACGTAGGCAGCCTTGCCGTCGGCGCTCTGGGCACCGGCCGCGGTCAACGTGTCGCTCCAGAAGTCCTGGATGTGCTGCACATCCTTCGGGTCGGCCCGCAGTCCCCGAATCAACTGGTCGTAATAATGGTGAGCGTCTTGACCAAGAGCCTTGTCACCTTCGATGACGACCATCGCCATGCTGTCGGAGTCGGATTCCTTGAAGGCTCTTCCGATGCGCGCCATGGCTTTAATCGACGGCGCATCCTTGGTACCCATCGAGACGGCGTGTGCGCGGGCGACCTGCTCGAGCGACGGAACGCCGATACTCACCAGAACCGTGAGCGCCAACCATCCGAGGATGATGGGCAGCGACAGTCGACGGACCATCCTCGCAACGAACGGCTGTTTGGTCTCCTGGCTGCGGCCGTGATGATTGATCATGCGCCCTTCACCAGGCACTGCGTGTAGGCGTTCACGTCGTTCGAGATCCTCTCGGCCTTGACCGACCGTCTATGACGATCCGGCAGCCAATACTGTCGCTGTCACCCTGCGCCACAACGTTGCCCACGACGGTCGGAGCACGAGCCGTCAGCGTCATCGACCACGGCAACCGGGCTCCGTTGACCCGCTGCGGGTCAGCGTTCACATCAAGGTAGCTGATGTCTGCCACCGTGCCTACCGGACCGAAGACCTCGTACACCACGGCCTTCGGATTCAACTGATCGGTGTCCGCGGTCTCGGTGTACGGGTACAGCGGGGGCTCGGAGCCGAAGTCGGCGCGCACTCGTGACACGGTGAACGTCCCGGCGCCGGCCACCATTGCGACAACCAGCGGTATCCACACCCGCCCGAGCACTCCCGCGAACGCCATCTCCTTGCCCTGTCCCGAACACCCGTGCCGCGTCGCTACGAGCGCGACCGGTAGGGGTTCGAGTAAACCACGCTGTGGAAAGCCGATGTTGTGATCTTCTGGTGCATTATCTAAGAATTGGACTCAGCCCGTCATCACCCGCTTTAGCTGCGGTTATGCGATCTTTGTGGCCTGGCGGCCAATCTTGGATCGCGCGGTCGGATGCATTTAATCGGCGATTTAACATCAATACATCGGCGAGCTGAAAACGGTTATACGAGAGCCGGACAGTCGAGCGGCGACCAAAGCAGAAATACCAATTTGCGCCGACCTTTCCGGCTCTCGAGTTGATCTCCTCCGACCCCCGTCGGCAGCGGCGGCAAGCCGGGTGCCCGCCGCCGTCGGTCTTGCACTGTACCTGGGGTTTTCGCGCCGCCGTCCGATCAACGACCCAGGGCGCGTTACACCGCATACCCCCATTCATGACATACTGCCGCGATGGCCACCACGAACCGCCTGGTACGCAATCCGATTCACCGTCTCGTCATTAACCCCTTCGTGTTTCGGCTGATATTCACGTCGTTCGCCACCACACGGTTCGCTTCCCAGACTCGCCTGCTCGGCGGTGACGACTGGTTGTTCTTCAACTACGGATACGAGGAAGACCCACCGATGGGTATTCCGCTCGACGCGGCCGACGAACCGCACCGGTACTTCATCCAGCTCTATCACCGCACGGCGACCCAGGTAGACCTGAGCGGAAAGCGCGTACTGGAGTGCAGCTGCGGCCACGGCGGCGGGGCCTCATATCTGGTGCGCACTCAGCACCCGGCTTCTTACACCGGACTGGACTTGAACCCAGCGGGCATCGAGTTCGCCAAAAACAGGCACCACCTGCCCAACCTGGATTTCGTGGAGGGCAACGCCCAGGCTCTGCCCTTCGCCGACGAATCCTTCGACGCGCTGGTCAACGTCGAGGCCTCGCACCTCTACCCCGACT
>JBAWAV010000472.1:0-2591 GCA_049589475.1 Mycobacterium sp. | reverse complement strand
ATGCACGATGTGCCGCTCGGCGGCGCGGACCTGATCGACCACGCCGCGGTAGCGCTGGGCGTATGCCCGGCTTTGGTAGCTCACCAGCCTGTCAGAGCGGTCGGTGACGATCTCGTCCACCGACGGTGGCCCTGCGTTGGGCTGATGCGCGGCGACGGCGGTCAGCACCGCGTCGAGCGAGCCGTCGCCGACGACAAGCAGGCGTCCCAGTCGCAACGCCCGCAAATTCTTTTCGACACTGACGCCGTTGAGTTTGATCGCTTCTTCGATCGCCTTGACGCTGATGGGCAGCAGTCCTTTCTGGGCGGCGACGCCGATCAGCAGCACGTTGGAGAAGATCTCATCACCGAGTGCGGCCACCGCCAGGTCGTTGGCGTCGACGACCTCGAAGCGTCCGTTTGTGGCGCTGCGCACGGTGTCGAGCATGTGTTGGTCGGCGAGGTTGAGGTCGGGATTGTCGGCGAAGGCGACGGTGGGCTTGACGTCCCGGTTGACCACCAGGCTGGTGCGGTCGGGATCGTAGAGTTCCAGGGTCGCCGGGGCGGAGGCCACCACGATGTCCCCGCCGATGATCAGGTCGGCCGCGCCGGGCGCGACGCGCGGTGACAGCTGGGCTTCCGAGAGCGCGCTGATCCGTACGTGGCTTTGGACACTGCCGTTTTTCTGCGCCATCCCGGTCTCGTTGAGCACCGAGACGAACCGGCCCTCGATGAACGCGGCCCTGCCGATGATCGCACCGATCGTGAGGACGCCGCTGCCGCCGATGCCGCCCACGACGATGTCGTATGTCGGCTGGTTTTCGCCAGCCAGGGCCGGTTCCGGCAGGGGCGGCTCTGCGCCCAGCGAGTCGATTCCCGCCACCTGCCGGACTCGCGGCGTGGCCCCATATAAGGTCACGAAGCTGGGGCAGTAGCCGTCGACGCAGCTGAAGTCCTTATTGCATGAAGATTGGTCGATCCGGCGTTTTCGACCCAACGACGTTTCGAGCGGTTCGACCGAGATGCAGTTTGACGTCGCATTGCAGTCACCGCAACCCTCGCACACCTCGGGGTGGATGTATGCCCGTTTGTCGGGGTCGACGGCTCGGCCGCGCTTGCGGTGCCGGCGTAGCTCGGCCGCGCATTCCTGGTCGTAGATCAACACGGTCAGCCCAGGCACCGTGGCCAGCTGGGCCTCGACCTGGAGAAGCTTCTTGCGGTGTACCACCTTGACTCCGCGCGGCAGGCCGCCGCGGCGCCGCACTCGACGAGGGTCCTCGGTGACCACCACGACTTTGGCGGCGCCCTCGGCAAGGGCGAGGCCGCAGATCGCGGGGGTGTCGAGGTCGCCCGGAATGTCCTGGCCGCCCGTCATCGCGATGAAGCCGATCGCGAGGATATTGAACGTGATATTGACACCGGCCGCGGCCGCAGCGCGCAGCCCCAACGAACCGGAATGCGAAAAGGTGCCGTCGCCGACGTTTTGGAACATGTGTGTGCGGTCAGCGAACGGTGACATCCCGACCCACATCGCGCCCTCGCCGCCCATGTGGTGCAGGATTTCTGTTTGGCGGCCTTGCATTTCGCGCATGGTGGCCATCGCGTGGCAGCCGGTGCCGCCGAGATTCATATGCCCTTCAGGAACCCGCATCGAGGTGCTGTGCGGGCAGCCTGAGCAAAAGCCCGCCGCTCGGACCAGCCCGCCACCGGCGGGGGTGAGGGGCAAGTTGCGCAAGTTCAGCGACTCGGGGACCGCGCCTTGAAGCTCGATGCCGAAGCGCCCCAACCGATTCCGCAACACCTCGGCGACGATCTGGGCGTTCATCCCGCTGACCTCGGGCACCAGCGGCGCGCCACGCTCATCGCACTTGCCGACGATTAGCGGTCGGTCCGATGCCGGCAGCCGGTTTGACAGTCGGTTGAGTTGATCCTCGATCAGCGGGTGCTTGGCCTCGACGACGATGACCTCCTCGAGGCCGCACATGAATTCCAGAGCGCCCCGCTCTTCGAGCGGCCACACCAGGCCGAGCTTGTACACGGTGATACCGGCTGCCGCCGCAGCGCTTTCGGTCAGCCCGAGCCGCTGCAGGGCGTCGATTACGTCGAGAAACGCCTTGCCGGCGACAGCGATCCCGATGCGACGTTCAGGTCCACCGATCGCGATCCGGTTAAGGGCGTTGGCCCGCGCGAAGCGAGCGACCGCGGGAATGCGCCGACGCCTGATATCTTCTTCGATTTCCAGCAGGCCTTTACCGAGCTGGATGGGGGGCGGTTCGTCGCCCTCGGGGACGACCAGCGTCGGCAGACGGCCGAGGTCGATGGTGGCCGCGGCGTCGACCAGGTCGTTGAGGCAGATCATGCCGACCCACAGTTTGCTGTAGCGCGACAACGCCCACCCCGCCAAGCCGAAGGTGAGGAATTCCTGCAACGTCGCCGGACTCAGGATGGGCATACCCATGTGTAGAAACAGCGTTTCGCTTTGCTGCGCGGTCACGGTGCTGCGGGCCTCGTGGTCGTCGCCTGCCAGTGCCAGCACACCGCCTAGGCGCGCGGTACCGAAGTAGTTCGCGGTGCGCATGGCGTCGGTTGAGCGTTCGACGCCGGGTCCCTTGC
>JBAWAV010000471.1:0-2219 GCA_049589475.1 Mycobacterium sp. | reverse complement strand
ACCGAGGGCATCATCCCGGCGATCGAATCGGCGCACGCGGTGGCCGGTGCGCTCAAGCTCGGCAATGAAAT
Source organism: Mycobacterium sp. (assembly GCA_049589475.1). GTDB lineage: Bacteria > Actinomycetota > Actinomycetes > Mycobacteriales > Mycobacteriaceae > Mycobacterium. The sequence continues at coordinate 2,148 of JBAWAV010000471.1, read as the reverse complement.
GGGCAGTGGCGCAATCATCGTGGTGAATCTGTCCGGTCGAGGAGACAAAGACGTCGCGACGGCCGCCAAGTGGTTCGACCTGTTGCCGGACGGTGACGATGCGGGCAGCGGAGCTGCCCGAGGAGGAGCCGGACAATCCAGCCCGGATAGCAAGAAATCATGACCGTCGAGCAGAGCGAAAAGAACGGTCTGGCTGAGCTTTTCGGCGCTTGCGCGCGCGACAACCGGGCGGCGCTGATCGGATATCTGCCGACCGGATACCCCGACGTCGCCACGTCGATCGAGGCGATGACGGCGTTGACCGAGTCCGGGTGCGACGTGGTCGAGGTCGGCGTGCCGTATTCCGATCCGGGTATGGACGGCCCGACCATCGCGACCGCGGCAGAGGTCGCGTTACGCGGGGGTGTACGCGTCCGCGACACACTGGCCGCCGTCGAGGCGATCAGCGCAGCCGGCGGCCATGCCGTGGTCATGACGTACTGGAACCCGGTCTTGCGTTACGGAGTTGACGCGTTCGCGCGTGACCTCGCCGCGGCGGGTGGGCATGGGCTGATCACCCCGGATCTCATTCCCGACGAGGCCGATGACTGGTTGGCGGCATCCGACCAGCACCACCTCGACCGCATCTTCCTGGTCGCGCCGTCCTCGACACCCCAGCGATTGGCGGCCACGGTCGAGGCCTCGCGCGGATTCGTCTACGCGGCATCGATCATGGGCGTCACCGGAGCGCGGGACGTGGTGTCGAATGCGGCACCCGAATTGGTGGGCCGAGTCAAAGCGGTCTCCGACATCCCCGTTGGTGTGGGACTGGGTGTGCGGTCGCGCGAACAGGCGGCGGAGATCGCCGGCTACGCCGACGGCGTCATCGTGGGCTCAGCACTCGTCACAGCGTTGACCGCAGGACTGCCGACGATGCGGACGCTGACCGAGGAACTTGCCGCCGGTGTGCGGCAAAGGATTTCCAAGTCATGACGACGACTGTCATCGCGTACTTTCCGAGCCCGCCACAAGGTGTATGGCACATCTGGCTGGTGCCCATCCGCGCATACGCGCTGTTCATCATCGTCGGAATCGTCGCCGCGCTGATGATCGGTGATCGACGCTGGGTAGCCCGCGGCGGCGAACGTGGAGTGATCTACGACATCGCTTTGTGGGCAGTGCCTTTCGGACTGATCGGCGGCCGGCTGTACCACCTGGCGACGGATTGGCGGACATATTTCGGCGACGGTGGCGCCGGACCGATTGCGGCGCTGCGTATTTGGGACGGCGGTCTGGGAATCTGGGGGGCCGTCGCCCTGGGCGGTGTGGGTGCGTGGATCGCCTGCCGGCGTCGCGACATTCCGCTTCCCGCGTTCGGCGATGCGATAGCGCCGGGCATCGTCCTCGCGCAGGCGATCGGCCGGCTCGGAAACTACTTCAACCAAGAGCTTTTCGGCCACGAGACCACGATGCCGTGGGGCCTGGAGATCTTCTACCGCCGAGACCCGGCGGGTTTTGTCGACGTGCATTCACTCGACGGGGTGTCGACCGGGCAGCTGGCGATGGTCGTGCAACCGACATTCCTCTACGAATTGCTGTGGAACCTGGTGGTCTTCGCGCTGCTGATCTATCTGGATCGGCGTTTCACGATCGGGCACGGCCGGCTGTTTGCGCTCTACGTGGCCGGCTACTGCGTCGGACGCTTCGGCATCGAGCTGCTGCGTGACGACACAGCGACACATATCGCCGGGATTCGGGTCAACTCGTTCACGTCAACATTCGTCCTCATCGGCGCGGTGGTGTACCTGATCTTGGCGCCCAAGGGCCGCGAGGATCCGGCGGCGCTGAGCGGGTCGGCCGCAGAATTGCTCGAACCGGACTCCGTGGACGAGGAGGCCACCGAGGAGGCAGCGACGGAGACGGCGGAAGCTGTCGCCGCGGAGCCTGACGACGAGGCCGCAACCACGGCGGTCGATCAGCCCGAGCCCGAAGCCGAGGCCGTTGCGGAAGAAGCCGAGGCGGCCGAGGTCGAGCCGCCCGTCGTCGAGGTGCCCGCCGCGCCCGAGCAGGAAGCGGCGCCCGAGGAGCCCACTGAATCGGACGGGGCTGAATCGGACGAGGCTGAATCGGACGAAGCCGAGTCCGGTACGGACGACACGACAGCGGAGC
>JBAWAV010000470.1:0-7714 GCA_049589475.1 Mycobacterium sp. | reverse complement strand
CCCGAGGCGGTCTCCTGGATCGCCCGCAGCACGGTGTTGCCGTCGGCCACCACCCACACCGCGTCGTCCAGCGACCAGGTCGGCCGCGACAAGGTATGACCGTCAGCGGCTTCGGCCGCTTCGCCGCCGAGGTCGCCGATCCACAGCGACGACGCCATGTCCGGTGCGCCGGGTCGAATCGTCACCACCGAGGCCACCTGGTGTCCGTTGCGGGACAGCGCCGCCGAGCTCTGATCCGTCGCCCGACCGAATGCGCCCGGCACCGGGTCGGAGCGCTGGCCGTCCAGCGCGACCACCCGCCCACCGATCAGCGCGTGCACACCGGCCGCCGCGCCCCAGGCCACGCCCGGGTCGGTGGCTGCGACGTCGGTGGTGTTCCAGCCCTCGGCGAACCGTTCGTCGAGCGCGGCGCCGTCGGCTTTGATGACGTACGGCCCTTTGATGTCGGCTCGGGCCAGCGTCCAGATGATCTGTGCGGCAAGCAATTGCCGGCTGTGCGGGTCGGCGATGGTCAGCAATTCCAGGTCGACCCGGACCCCGCCGTAGCCGTGACCGACTCCGCTCTTGCCGCCGTCGGCGCGGGTTATCGGCCCGCGCAGTCGCACCGGCGGTGCGAGCATGTTGTGCACGCTCTTGGCCATCTCCGGACGCGGCCCGGCGATCAGCTTGGACACCAGCTCGGTGGCCAGCTGATCGTGGTCGGACACCGCGACATAACGCGGATCCGGAACGACCGTCTTGCCGGTGGGGTCGGCGAAGTACAGCGTGTTGCGCTTGTAGGTGGCCTGGAATTGCTGCCAGTCCAGGAACACCCCGTTGGGCAGGCGGTCGATGCGCCAGCCGCCCGGCGTCTTGACCAGATCGATGGGGCCCGGATCGGGCAGCCGGCCCTCGGCCGTCTCGAACACGCCCATGTCCGACAGCGACCCCAGTTTGTCGGCTTGCATCGCCACCGAAACCCTTTCGGCGCTATGGGTTTCGACGAACACCACGTGGTCGATCAGCAGCGCGCTACCCGCGTCGTCCCACCCGTTGGACGCCGACTGGGTGAGGAATTGGCGGGCAGCCAGGTGCCGGTTGGCCGGATCGGCTGTGGCCTTGAGGAACTCGCGCAACAGGACATCGGGATCCATCCCGGGCGTCGGCTTGGGCAGGTTCGCCGGCGCCGGGCGTTCGATGGTGCCGATGGCTTGCGGCGCCGACGAGCTCGGCACGCCCGCGCAGCCGGCGAGCACCACGGCCAACGCCACCAGCGGGCCGGTGAGGCGTCGTCCGGCGACGATGCAGGCCGGAACGGCCCGCGGAGGAGCCGGATAGTTAGACCGTCGTGTCACGCGCCCCGCTCCGCGTGCTCGCGGGCCCGCGCCGGGCGGTCTTTGCGTTCTGGCGCAATCGGTTTCATCGGCAACGGGCTGGTGGTGACCTTGTGCCCGCGCACCATCGGCAGGGTGAGCCGGAAGCACGCGCCGTTGCCCGGCTCGCCCCAGGCTTCCAGCCGGCCCTGGTGCAGCCGCGCGTCTTCGACGCTGATCGCCAGGCCCAGCCCGGTCCCGCCGGATTGCCGCACCCGCGACGGGTCCGAGCGCCAGAACCGGCTGAACACCAGCTTCTCCTCGCCCGGCCGCAACCCGACGCCGTAGTCGCGGACGGTGACCGCGACGGTGTCCTCGTCGGCGGCCATCCGAATCCGCACCGGCTTGTGCTCGGCGTGGTCGATGGCGTTCGCGATGAGGTTGCGCAGAATCCGTTCGACCCGGCGGGGATCGACTTCGGCGATCACCTCCTCGTCCGGCATGTCGACGATCATCTGCACCTCGGCCTCTTCGGCCAGGTGACCGACGTGTCCTAGCGCGCTGTTGACCGTGGTCCGCAGATCGACCGCCTCGACCGACAACTCGGCCACACCCGCGTCGTGCCGGGAGATTTCCAGCAGATCGCTCAGCAACGACTCGAACCGGTCCAGTTCGTTGACCATCAGCTCGGTGGACCGTCGCAGCGCGGGGTCGAGGTCTTCGCTGTGGTCGTAGATCAGGTCGGCGGCCATCCGCACAGTGGTCAGCGGCGTGCGCAGCTCGTGGCTGACGTCAGACGTGAAGCGGCGCTGCAGGTTACCGAATTCCTCGAGCTGGGCGATCTGCCGCGACAGACTTTCGGCCATGTCGTTGAACGACACCGCCAGCCGGGCCATGTCGTCTTCGCCGTTGATCGGCATCCGCTCGGACAGGTGCCCGTCGGCGAACCGCTCGGCGGTCCGCGCGGCGGCCCGAACCGGCACCACCACCTGACGGGTGACCATCCACGCAATCAGGGCCAGCAACACCATCAGCACCAGTCCGCCGGTGGCCATGGTGCCCCGCACCAACGCGATCGTGCTCTGCTCGTTGCCCAGCGGGAAGATCAGGTAGAGCTCGAGATTGGTCACCCGCGACGACGTCGGGGTGCCGATGACCAGAGCCGGGCCGGAGAACCCGTCGGTGTGCACGGTCGCGTACTGGTAGGCCACCTGCCCGGCCTTCACGAAGTCGCGCAGCGTGTCCGGCAGCTGGTCGACTGGGCCGGCCGACGCCGCGGGCCGCGGCCCGTAACCGGGCACCACCAGCACCGCGTCGAACGCGCCGGCCAAGCCGGCTCCGGAGGTCGGGTCGGTTTTCGACGTCAGGGTGTTGCGGGCCAACTGCAGGCTGCTGTCCAGCGAGCGCGCTTCTTCCCCGCTGACGATCCCGCTGACGGTGCTACGCGCCCGCTCGATCTGTTCGGTGGCGGAGCGGACTTTGACGTCCAGCACGCGGTTGGTGACCTGGCTGGTCAACACGAAGCCGAGCACCAAGATCACCGCCAACGACATTCCGAGCGTCAGCGCGAGCACCCGGAGTTGCAACGAACGGCGCCAAGCCACGCCGAGCGCCCGGCCCAGCGTGCCCATGCCCCGCATCACCGGGCCGGTCCGGCCGGAGCGACCGCGAAAACGTGGTTTCGAGCCCCAAATCAATGGCGCCAATCCTCAGCATCGCTGTGTTCTGCGTCATCGCAGGTTACGTCAACTGGGCCGCTCCTCAGCATCGTTGACGCTCTGCGTCGTCGCAGCCGCGGATCACGGAGGTCCGGCCTTGTATCCCACTCCTCGAACGGTCAGTACAACGGTCGGGTTCTCGGGGTCTTTTTCAACCTTGGCCCGCAGACGCTGGACGTGCACGTTCACCAAACGGGTGTCCGCGGGGTGACGGTATCCCCACACCTGTTCGAGCAGCACATCACGAGTAAACACCTGGCGCGGTTTGCGCGCCAACGCCACGAGCAGGTCGAACTCCAGCGGCGTCAGGGAGATCTGCTCGCCGTTGCGGGTGACCTTGTGTGCGGGGACGTCGATGTCCACGTCGGCGATCGAGAGCATCTCGGCGGGCTCGTCGTCGTTGCGCCGCAGTCGCGCGCGCACCCGGGCGACCAACTCCTTGGGTTTGAACGGCTTCATGATGTAGTCGTCGGCGCCCGACTCCAGGCCCAGCACCACGTCGACGGTGTCGGTCTTGGCCGTGAGCATCACGATCGGCACACCGGAGTCCGCCCGCAGCACCCGGCAGACGTCAATGCCGTTCATGCCCGGCAGCATCAAGTCCAGCAACACCAGGTCAGGCCGCAGCTCGCGCACTGCGGTGAGCGCCTGGGTGCCATCACCAATGACCGCGGTGTCGAAACCTTCCCCCCGCAGCACAATGGTTAGCATCTCGGCCAGCGACGCGTCGTCGTCGACCACGAGAATCCTTTGCCTCATGGTGTCCATGGTGTCACCAGATCGGGACAAAACAGTGCTGCCACACGCGTGTTTCTTGAACCGATTACCCCAGCTCTCGCCGCCGGGCGGCCGCTAGGCCGTCAACTGGGCCGCCAGCCGGGCCGGTTCGACCCGTTCGTCGACCACCAACCAGCGCCCGCCCCACCCCGCGGCGGCAAGCTCGGCGTACACCGCCCCGGTGCGTTGCTGGAGCCCGGCGTCACGCTCGTAGGCATCGCGCTGCCGGCTGGCATCGTCGCGTGCCCGCTGACGGGCGCGCTGGTCGGCGAGCTCCGCCGAAACCCCGAGCAGCACTTGCCAATCCGGCGCCGGAAGACCCAGCCTGCGGTATTCGATGTCGTGTACCCAGCCGACCACCTCGCCCTCGGCCTGCTGGTGCAGGCGAGCGGCGCTGTAGGCGGCGTTGGAGGCCACGTAGCGGTCCAGAATCACGACGTCGTGGACGCGGCACTGCTCGCGGATCTGGTCGGCTCCCCCGGCGCGATCCAGCGCGAACAGCGTCGCCATCGCATATACCGACGACGCCAGGTCGCCGTGTTGGCCGTGCAGTGCCTCGGCGGCCACATCGGCGGCCACCGACTGCCCGTATCGCGGGAACGCCAGCGTGGCCACCGACTTGCCCACGGCCTCGAACTCCGCCAGCAATCCTTGGGTGAGTGTCCGCTTACCCGCGCCGTCGACCCCTTCGATGGCAATCAGCACGGCGCGAGCCTATCGCCAGATGCACGCCGACCTATCGAGCCTGCTGACCACGGTCGGCGCGTCGACGCAGCCTGCGCACGCTTCGGCTCAGACCCCGGAATGCATAGCCGGCCGCCACGACCGACGCCACAATCGTGGTGATGAACACCGGCAGCCAGCTGTTCCGGTCGTGATCGACGGACCACCAGACAACCGAGAAGAGCAACGTGCACAGCATGAGGACGATGTCGCGCCAGTTTCCTTCGTAGGAACTGGCGGCGGCGCGCAGCTGGCGTGCCTTGTCCTCCGCCACGATCAATTCGTCGATGCGCTCGTCAATGCTGCGCCGCAGCGCCTCTCGCCGGGCAGCCTCGATTTCGGGCAACTGCTCGAGCAGCTCCAGGTCTTGTTTGATCCCCTCGCGCAGGTTGGGACCCCTGAGTTGGCCCACCGCAGCGCCGAACAGCGCACCACCGACGACGGGAGCCGCCCCCATCGCCATCGCTGCCATACCGGGCATTGTGACCTCGACCTTCCTGGTGCTCCGCAATCCTGGGCATGGGTCAGGTTTGTTGCCGGCCCGCGGTACCGCCGGAACATCATTTCATGGTGGCGAGGTTGTGCCAGAAGTTCCTGAGGCTGTCGGTGCCGCCGAAAAGCGTGGTGAAGTTCGTTGAGTCGACGAGGACGATGTCGCCCGCACGCGAGCCCGACGGCGGCATCCAGATCAGCGCGTTGAATTCGGTGTTGCCCGCCGCGGTGAAAGGATGGGGCCGCGTGGGATCGATCCGTTGACGACCCAACACCCGCACCGCGTCGCTCTCCGGAGCGGTGAGTTCGTAGTGCGGCAGGTGGGGGTGGAAGTTGAACGTGGTGACGTTGTCGAGCAGTCCCGCGTCGTCCAGGTCGCGCACCGCGGTCAGGGGTGCGATCTGCTTGGTGCCCTCGACAACGGCGGGGCGCAGGCCCCAGGTGTTGTGTACCGGGACCTCGAGGGCCGTCATCAGGGAGCGGGTGTATTGACTGAACCGTTGTTGGCGAGGCACGAGCGGGTCGCCGTGGTGCTGGTATTCAACCTGGCGCTGGGCGAAGTCCTCCGTGAAGCCCACGTCGTGATGCGGAGCCAATAACAAGCAGGTGCCTTCGCGCTGCAGCCATTCCTGGATGGCGCTGATCTCTTCCGGTTCAGCTTCTTGTTCGCACAGGATGTGGTCCAACCCGAAGACCATCAGGGTGTCGGTGTCGGCGAGCATCCGCTCGTCGATCGGGAGCCGGTAGCCCGCCTGGTCGATCCGCTGAAAGACGGCAACCGGGTGGCCGGTGGCTTCGCCGGCCAGGTCCTGGAATGCCAGCGCTGAGCGATGGAAAAGTTCCAGGGTGCCGGCGATGCCCTGGAGGAAGTGCGCCTCGTCGTATTCCGGTGTCTCATAGCTCGGCCATAAGGCGTTGCGGACTTCGCTCATCGTGGAGAAGCGGTTGTACATCGCGGCGGGGTCGCGTTGGGCTTCCCACGGGTAGCTCCAGGTCCAGTAGATGCTGATGCGCCGCCGGCCTGGGGTGTGCTTGCGCGGGACGTGAGTTTGGTTGTAGGTGCGTGCGGGGGGGAGCGTGCTCATGACGATGCCTCTTGACTGTCGAGCGCCGCGAGGTATCGGAGGGCCTTAATGCCCGGCAGGAAAAAGTAGGCCCCGCCCTTCAACGTGGTGAACGCAGGCAGCCCTTTGAGGACTTTGCGGATCGGCCTGTTGGGGATGGTGAATTCCAGTGTTCCGTCCTGGGTTCCGCAGATGGGGTCGTGCTCGTTGCCGAGTTCGTGGAACGTGCGGTCGTTGATCCACACATTCTGCGCGAACTCGAACTGGCGAACCAGGCTGGCGCCGATGATGAATGCGGCAATGCCGCGATCCACCCCGTCGTCCGGTGCGCCCTCGGGTAATGCAGGCCCGTAGGTGGCGCCGCGGCGAATTATTCTGTGCCGGTTCATGTTGTGCGCGGTGTCGCGTGGGTTGAGGCGCCGCGCGTGTGATCCCAGCGGGCAGGCATACCCGTGGGGATCCATCTCTTTGTAGTTGAAGTCGTTGTTGCGCATACGGTCCGCGCCCAGCTCGGGATCGTCCTTGTCCGGTGCCAGCACAAGTGGTGCGCCGCTGCGCCAGCGACCCATGAACTTCGCAGCGAGCAGCTCCTCACCGTCCGGCGTCTCGGCGTGCTCCCGCAGGTAGTCGCGGAACAGTCCGACGTGCTCCTGCAACCTCCGGTAGGCCATGTAGCTTCCATTGCGGGCCAGGACTTCTGGCTGCGGCAGATCGGGCGACCCGTGCTCGTCGGGATAGCCGAGGATGAACTCGCCAGGCTTGAGCGCCGCGCCCGAACCCGGCGTGGGCTCTTCGCCAGAGCCTTCGATCACCGGCTGAGACAGTCGGTCACGGAAGCCGAAGTGGTCGTGCGCGTAGTTGAACGGCGGCGTCGCGTTCAGATCCAACACCGACAGACTGCGCACACCGTCGCACCGGGCCACCAGCTCGTCGTGCACGCCAGTAGCCCGCGCATGTTCGGCGTCGTCGCGAGCGAACAGGATCGCGATCGCGTGTAAATCGGCGCCTGCCAGTCCGCCCACCCAGTTGTCCGGGTGCGCGGCCCCGGTATCACCCAGGATGTCCGCCCGAGCCGCCATCCCCTGGCGAAACGCCTCCGGGAAAGTTGCCAGGGATTCCTCGGGACCCCCGAGCGCCCGCAAGCCATTCCAGGTAAATGCCAGCGTGACCCACCGCTTGGTGCTGTCCATCGAGGCCTGCGCCGCGGCCGCAGATTCGACCACGGGAATCAGCTCGGACAACCAGGCGCGGCCCCCCGCCGGGTTACCGAACGATAGGAACTCATAGCGCCCCGTCATCGCTGGCGTGCGGGTCAGCAGGATGTGCTGGATATCGTCGAACTCAAGCATCGGTGCACCTTTCGGTGCGGATCACTGCATCTGGTCGAGCATGTCGGAGAACGCCGCTTTGAGCCGCAGCGCCTTTTTGATCTCGTCGGCGGTGACGTACGGGTACTCCCCGTACTCCAGGAAACTGGGGTAGTGGTGCTCTCGAACAAACCGCACGAAGGCGTCAGGATTTTCTTTCCAGTCCTCCGGGAATCCTTCGAGGTTGGTGAACACCGTGTTGATGCCGCTCTGGCCGAACAGCTGCACGGCGTCCTCGGTGTATTTGTCGAAGTCGGTGTCGAAGATGCCCTGGTATTGAA
>JBAWAV010000469.1:0-3929 GCA_049589475.1 Mycobacterium sp. | reverse complement strand
AACGCGGTGGCGTTCCTGGTGTCGGAGGAGGCGAAGTTCATCACCGGTGTCGCCTGGCCACTCGACGCCGGCTTCGCCGTCCGTTGACCGTCAGTGGGACAGGCGAGGGGCCACTGACGTGCGTGCGGAACGCGCTCCGATCCCGTTGAGCTTCGACGTCAGCGCTGCAGTCGGTTCCAACGAGGAGCTCACCCAGAAGGCATGGCTCTTCCTGCCCGAGCACCTCGCCGACGCACACGCGGTGATGCTGTGTCTTGCCGGAGGCACCTACGACAAGCACTACTGGCACGTGGAGGTCGAAGGCCATCCGGCTTACAGCTTCGGTGAACATATGGCTGCCCTGGGATTCGTGGTGATTGCCGTCGATCATCTCGGGATCGGCGAAAGCACCGACCCGATCTGTTCCGGACCGTTGGGACTGAAGTTGCTCGCGACAGGTGATGCCGAAGTCGCACGCCAGGTACGAGAGCGCTTGCAGCACGGCGACTTACACGATGACCTCCCTCCGTCTACGGCCGCACTCATTGGCGTTGGACATTCGATGGGTGCGTGCCTGACGACGATGGTGCAGGCGACTACGCACCCCTATGACGCGGTCGCGCTTCTCGGCTACGGCGTCCAGATCACGAATGTGTACGACGGCAAGGCCGATGCCGCTGACCTCGAGCAGCGGATTCAACAGACCCTCGAACTGTCGTGCCAGTTGACCGGAGCGAAACCGACGGACAGTCACACCATCGGTCCTCGCTCCTACCTCGCCGATCTCTTCTACGCCGGGGAGGTTCCGCCGGACGTCATCGAGGCGGATACCGCCGTGCAGAGCCGGGTTCCGTTGCGAGCGGCCGCCGAGGTCACCACTCCTGGCATGGTCGAGCATTACGCGCCGCGGGTGGACGTGCCCGTGTTCTTGGCTTTTGGAAATGCACTGGATGTTTCGCCGAACCCGTACGCCGAACCGGCTAACTACACAGGATCGCCGGAGGTGACGTTGTACCTCGTCCCTAAGTCGGGGCACTGCCACAATTTCGCCAGTCACCGGGGCCAGCTATGGGATCGCATCGCACGCTGGGTGCCGACCGTCGTTCCTGCATCGGTCCCGGTCTTGACCGTCGGTGGTTGACTCCGTGATAAACGATCGGATGGAGGCAAGACCATAACTTCCATGAGAGACAAAGGCCTGCAGGTCTTCCGCGAGCTGCTGCCAGGTGTGCTTCCGGATGGAGATGAGGACTTGGACAGCAGCGAGTTCGGTGGTCAGCTAGCCGAACTGAGTTTCGACAGCGTGTTCGGCCGCTTGTGGACACGAGAGGGCCTGAACCGCCGCTCACGAAGCCTGGTGACCCTCGGCATCCTCATCGCGCTGCGAGCCACCGAAGAGCTCAAGTTGCACTTTGCAGTCGCATTGCGCAACGGGCTCACCGAAGACGAGATCGCCGAGGTGATCTATCACTCCAGCGGTTACGCAGGGTTTCCCGCAGCCAGCTCCGCGCTGTCGATAGCGAGGGAAGCACTGGGCAAGTAGCTCGTCCAGTCTCGACGGGTTCGAGGATTATTGCGTTCGTCACACGACATAGTCAACCTAGTTTGATGAGTCTGCATTGAACCGCCGCCGGAATTCGCATTAGATTGACAGTGGACTGTCGTAGTATGCGAGCCGCGAGTGCTTGGAGTTCGCGCCCGTTCGGAGCCACACGGAAGGACGTCATGACCCAGAATCAGCCCGCAGCAACATGTCCCGTGAAGCACATCGACATGAACGCTCCGGACTCACCGGCGCTGACGCACTTCCACCTGCTCGACGAGTGTCAGGACGAGGCCCGGCCGGTTTTCCGTAACACAGAGGCCGACATGGATTACTGGGTCTTCACCGACAACTCGGTGATCCTGGACGGCCTTCAGCACCCGGAGCTCTGGTCCAGCAGCGTCATCGTGCCGACCGACCCGGAGCCACCGTACAAGTGGATTCCGATCATGATTGACCCGCCGGACCACGCGAAGTGGCGGCACGTGCTGGCGGAGTACTTCTCGCCAGGCCGCGTCAAGGGCCTGCGCGACGCGCAGCAGCAGTTGGCTGCTGAACTCATCGAGCAAGTCGAAGCCGAGGGCGGGTGCGACTTCGTGGCGCGGATTTCGCGTGTTTTCCCGTCGACGGTCTTCCTGACGATCATGGGCATGCCCGTGGAGGATCTCGAGAAGTTCCTGGCCTGGGAAGACATGATCCTGCACCAGAGCGGGGTCGGCGAGGAAGTCAATGCGGCCCGGCTCGAGGGCATGACGCATGTGATGGGCTACTTCTCGGGCCTGATTCAGCAGCGGCGCGAGAACCGTGACCCGGACGCCGACGACATCGTCAGCAAGGCCATCGACTGGACCATTGACGGCGAACCGATCAACGACCTGGAGCTGCTCAACTGCCTTCTGCTGTTGTTCATGGCCGGCCTCGACACGGTCTCCAATCAGCTGTCCTACGCGATGCTGCATCTGGCCACCCATCCGGCCGACCGCGCCCGGATCGTCGCCGAACCCGAGCTCATCCCGAGGGCGGTGGAGGAACTGCTTCGGGTGTATCCGATCGTGCAGACCGCGCGAAAGGCTACCCAGGACATGGACTTCCACGGGTGCCCGGTCAAGGCGGGCGACATGGCATCGTTTTCGCTGGCGTTCGCAGGCCGGGATGAGTCGGCCTATAACGATGCCCGAACGGTCGACTTCGACCGCGGCGTCACACGTCACCTGTCCTTCGGCGGAGGCCCACACCGGTGTCTCGGTTCGCACCTCGCCCGACAGGAACTGGCGGTGCTACTGGAGGAGTGGCATCAGCGTATTCCGGACTACGAGGTTTCCGGGCAACCTATCGAGCACGGCGGTCAAGTGTTCGGCGTGGACTCATTGAATCTGACGTGGCGCTGACGTGAGTGTGCCACCGAAAACCGTGGGATTCATCGGCGCCGGACAACTCGGCGAGCCGATGGTCGAGCGGTTGATGGGTGCCGGCCACGATGTGCTGGTCTACGCCCGGCGCGAGGAGGCCCGCCGGCGACTGGCGGCGAAGGGCGCCGCCATCGCCGATTCCGTGGCCGACCTCGCGCGCGGCAGCGACATCCTCATCTCGTGCTTGTTCTCCGACACACAGCTGCGCGAAACCGGCCTCGGCCCAGACGGTTTCATCGCCAACGCGAAGCCGGCTGCGGTATTCGTGTCTCATACGACGGGCACGCTGGCTACCCTCGCGACGTTGCGGGATAGTTCTCCTTCGGCGCCGATCATCCTCGACGCGCCGGTCAGCGGCACCGCGGAAGACATCGCCGCGGGCACGCTCACCGTGCTGATCGGGGGGCCGAGTGACGCCGTCGCGGCCGTGACACCGATCCTGGCTGCCTACGCCGATCCCGTCGTGGCGACCGGCGCACTGGGCAGCGCGCTGGCGCTCAAGCTGATCAACAACCTGTTGTTCGCGGCGAACGCCCAACTCCTAGCGGCGGCAACGCAATTAGGCGAGCAACTGCGCGTCGCACCCGACGTGCTGTTGTCCACGCTGCAGGTGTGTAGCGCGAACAGTCATGCGGCGGCCCATGCTCATCGCATCGGCGGGATGGACCGGTTCGCCGAGTTGGCCGGGCCGTTCCTGCGCAAGGACATCGCGGCGTGCCGCGAGGCTGCGGCCGAGGCGGGCGTGGAACTCGGGCTGTTGGAGACCGCCGTGCGGGGAGGACCGCTAGCGTTGGACCCCACCATCGCGGGGACACCCGGATGACGGGTCGGCTGGCGGGAAAGGCGGCATTCATCACCGGGGCCGCCAGGGGACAAGGCAGGGCGCACGCAGTGCGGATGGCCGAAGAAGGTGCCGACATCATCGCCGTCGACCTGGCCGGTCCGCTGCCCGAGTCGGTGCGCTACCCATCGGCCACCGCCGACGACCTCGCCGAGAC
>JBAWAV010000468.1:0-8431 GCA_049589475.1 Mycobacterium sp. | reverse complement strand
CTTGAACTGCTCAGCGATGTCTGCAACGGCGGTGGCCTTGTCAGCCTGGGCCATGCATCCCTCCTTGGGTTCTCGGCCCGGGAATGACGAACGCCCCGACGCAGGAAGCGGTCGGGGCGTGAAGATGGCGTCAGCGTGCGACGGTCTTGCCTCGTCCTCCTGCGTGGGTCGCCGGGAGTTCCCGGACCTTCAACCGATTGCTCGGTGACCGACGGTCTTCGGTGGATCGCCGACCACCATACAGTGCGTGGGCGTCATCAGCCAAAACGGCCGAGGAGTGCGCGGCGCTGGGGACCATGTGCCGATCTGCCCGCCTCCGAGCGATTTGCTTCGGCCCGCAGTGCCAGCACGCGTTGATGAATTCGGTGTTCGGTGCCGCGCGGGATGTAGCCGGGGCCGTACAGGGCACGTCCCAGTCGGCGCACTCGGCCGTGACGCCTCTCCCAGCGCAGTGCGTCAGAGACCGATTTCGGCGCTGGGTCGGCGACGCAGAACCCGTGGAACCCGAGCACGTCGACCAGCTCGGTGATGGTCGCGGGCCCGTGCAGGGACAGATGCAGGGTGAGGACGTAGCGGAGTTCGATTCCTCGCAGCTTCATCGTCGGACGGTTGCACGTCGGTCCGACATCGACCCGAAATCGCTCAGAGGCGGGCACATTGGCATGTGGGTCCGCCGCGTTACTCACGTGACAGAAGAGGCGAGAGCAGCCGCGCCGATCAGGCCGGCGTCGCCGCCGAGCGCGGCCGGCACCACGCGCAGGTCGCGGATGAAGCTCAACCCCGCGTAGTCGGTCAGCGCCGCGTTCAGCGGATCGAACAGTGTCCGGCCCGACTTCGCCACTCCCCCGCCGATGACGACACAGTTCAAGTCGCACACCGCGCCGACCGAGGCGATCATCGCGGCCAGCGCCCTGGCACCGCGGTGAAATGCCCGCACCGCGACGGGATCACCGGCGGCAGCCGCGTCGGCCAGGGCCGCGGCGTCGGCACCCGGCGGCCCGGCCCAGCCGTTCTCCAACGCCCACCGCGTCATCCATGGGCCGGCTGCGACGGTTTCGACGCATCCTCGGCCGCCGCAGTGGCACAGCTGTCCGTCGGGTTCGACGACGACGTGGCCGACGTGGCCGGCGTTGCCCGTCCGCCCGTGATACGGCACTCCATCGAGCACCAGCCCACCGCCCACGCCGGTGGAGACGACCATGCCGAGCATGAAGTCGACGCCGCGGCCCGCGCCGCGCCAGTGCTCCCCGAGCGCCATGCAGACCGCGTCGCCGGCTAGCACCACCGGCACGTCCGGCACCGCAGCCGCGACCCGGTCGCGCAGCGGAAACTCGTGCCAGGTGACGATGTTGATCGGGCTGACGGTCCCGGCGGCCGCATCGATGGGGCCCGCGCTGCCGATCCCGACCGCGCGGACCGCGCCGTCGGCTCCGACGACAGCGTCAGCGATCATCTGCTGCACGACGGTCCAAACATGTTCTGCTGTCTGGCCGTTCGGCGTGGGACAGACGGCGGCGTGCACTAGCTCACCGGCGTCGTCGACAAGGCCGACGGCGATCTTGGTACCGCCGATGTCGAGAGCAAGGGTCAGCATCGGACCGTCACGTTGACCGCATGCGAGTAGACCAGGTTTCCCGCGCAGCCGACCCGGACCAGCGCCCACCACCGACCCGGCTTGATCCACAGCGGCGGAGCGACATCGAAGCTCAGCTCGACGGTGCCGCGGGCCGGCAGCACCGCACCCCGGGTTTGCGGGCCAATCCAGTCCCAGGTACCCCACGGGCTGATCAGGTGCGCCTCGAGGGCCAAGTCGCCGCGGGCCCCGCTGCCCACCGTGACGGCCAGCTCCGCCGAATCACCCACTGCCACTTCGATGTCGGTCGGCTCGTCGACCAGGTACACCAGCGCGCTGTCGTCGACATCGCCGACCGTCGCCAGGCAGACGTCCTCCACGACCTGATGCCACGAACGCGGCAGGTGGTCACCGCTGACCCGCAGCTGCGCCCGAATCGGATACACACCCGACTCGGCGTGCTTTGGAATCCGCACGGCCACTTGGCTTTCCGTGTACCCGCCGGGTGGTAGCGCAAACTGAACGGACTTGGCCGACCAATCCGGCGGACAGACCAGTGTCACAGCGCCTTTGAGCTCCGCGTCGACGCAATCGCTGACGATGGTCAGCCGCAACGCCAGATCGCTTCCGGCGGCCGCGACTCGATGCGGATGAAGATGCGCGACGACCGGTAAGCCGCCCAGCGGCGCGGGCCCGCGGTTGTGCAGCCAGTACCGCGCATACAGCGGCTGGCAGTTCTCGGCTTCCGGGGCCAACGCCGCAGCGGAATCGATAAGCCGCGGAATCTCCAGGCGGGCCAACTCGGTGCTGATCTGATATCCGCGTAGGGCGGCGGTCCGTCTGGCCGGCTGGTCGGGCAGCGCTGTTTCCAGAAGGTCGGCCGCGCGCAGGTCGGAGATGCTGCCCAGGCCGGGGCGCACTTCGGCGTCGACGGTTCGACCGCGGGTCTCGACCAACCGCAGCGCCAGCGCGGCCGGGTCGACAGGCTGAGCGCTGTTGCGCACCAACGGGTTTCCAGCAGGCTTCAACGCGGCGAGCTGGACGCCGGCAACCGGTTCGATCCCGAGCAGCGAGCCGGATGTCGGCAGCACACCGGGTCCGCGGGAACGCGGCACCGCCAGCAACGGCTCGGAGAACTCGGCGCTGCGGGCCGGGATCGCCGCCTCGCGCCAATCGCCATCGCCGGCCGCGAGCGCGTAGTCGAAGCTGTGCGTCCAGTGCTGCAACTGGAAGCTGGAGCCGTCGGGCGCGGTGCGCCGGGGGTCGTCGATCCAGGCCCGCGACGGCCATCCGGTGCAGGAGCGCATCAGCGCGGTGTGCAGGGTGCCGTCGCTGTCGACGGCGAAACTCGGTGTCCCCCGGTTCAGCAACGCGACGGTCCGCGACTCGCCACGCCGCATCCCGGTGGGCACCCGCTGGTCGATCGTTATCTCCGCGTCGGCCAGATCGGCGACCACCGACGCGACTGCGGCGCCGAGTTCGGCGTCGTCGCGCGAGGCGATCACCAGCACCGGCAGCGCCGCCGGGTCGCGCAGGTCGGCGCCGGGCACCCACCCTTCGGTCAACGACACCGCGGCGGGCACCCACACCGCGGCGCGGCCGGATTGGGCCAACTGACGGTCGACCTCGGCGGCGTAGTCCGGATGTGCCGTCGCCAGCACGGTTTTCGTGAACGCGTTCTGGCCCGGCCCGCCGACGACGATCCGCGCGTCCGGCAGGTTCGAGTCGACGCCGAGATAGCCGTAGCGCGGCCGGTCGGCGCCGCTGCACGTCGCGGTGACGCCCGCCCGCGCCAGCGCAACCATCAAGTCACGCGCCGGCGGGCCGGACTCCGTCTCGGCCGGCACCACCACCTCGGCGACCGACACCGCCCGCACGCCGTCTCCGCCGCGGACCCGAAGAGCCGACGACAGCCCGAACCAGCCGTAGGCGGAGTTGTCCAAAGTCCAGGGATGCTGCGCGGAATCGACTGCGTCAGAGCCGTTGCCCAGCAACGCGAAACCGCGCCCGATGACGGCGTCGCCGACTTCGCTGACCGGCATCGCGCCCGGCACCGGACACGGCCAGCGCAGCCGAAGCAACTGGTCGGCGTCGCTGAAGTCGTCGATCGTGGTGCGACAGTCGACGCGGTCGACGCCGTGCCACAACGTCAGGGTTTGGGTGTAGCGCAGCATATTTCCGATGCGACCGCGCACGACCAGCCGGCATCCGACCGGGCTGTACTCGGCGGTGACCCGCGCCGCCGTGTCCGAGGAGCTGACCACCGTCCCGTTGGGCACCAGATGCCACGGGCCTTCGCCTTCGCGTGGGTGGGCCGCGTATTCTTGGTAGACAGCCAGCTCGTTACCGATGCGGCCGTCGGCGATCAGCTGTCGCCCGTGATGAATCAGCGACGACACCCCGCCGCCGCGCGACGGGTCAACCATGAGCCGATAGTGTTCGTTGGCAATTTCTTTGCCTGCCAACGGCTTCCAATCGCCCGTCGCGCTGCCCTCACCCAACCGGTAGGCGCGCCAGCCCAGCGATGGCACGTCACGTGCCAGCCAGGTCAACGTGTGGCCGTCGTCCTCGACGACCGTCGGCAACTTGGCGCCGACTTCAATGTCCACCACCTGCACACCGGACCCGACCGGTGCATCGAGGTGGACGGTCACCACGTCGGTACGGTTGTGCGTCAACGGGTTCCACACCACCAGCGACTCGCCCGCATCGACCGCGCGGGACAACACCGCGAGCGAGTTGTCCCGCGCGGTACGGCCCAACTCCCACGCGTCCCGCCAACCGGTCAGCAGATCCAGGTAGACCTGATCGGACTCCGAGCCGGTGATGGCGTCGTGGTGGGCGCCGTAGACCAGCTGCACCCACGCCTTGGCCAGCGCCGCCGATGGATAGTCGACGCCAGCGGCCTGGGCGGCGAACACCGCGAACTTCTCCGCGGCCAACACCGCATGCTCGGCCGCCCGGTTGGCCAGCTTGGTGTCGATGTAGGACACGTGGCAACCGGTGTAGATCGGATTCATGTCGCGGGTCTGCGGCGACGGCGCCAGCCCACGGCCGTCCAATTCCGCACGCACGGCGGCGAAGAACTCCCGCGGCAACGCGCAGACGAATCGCGGCCAGGTGTAGCGCTTCGCCCAGTCCCGGTGGATGTCGATGATCCACCGGTTCGGCGGCGTGTAGTCGGTGCCGACCGGCAGCAGCACGTTGCGGGTCAGCGCGACTTTCTTCAGATCGCCGAACAACCGGTAGACGGCGTCCTCGGCGTCGGCCAGCGACGCCGAGTCGTCCATCCACCAGCCCGCCGCATAATGCGCCGGCATGTAATGGGTGAGCAGGCCGCGGCCCGACGGGGCGACCCATTCGAACTCGCTGGAGAACTGCATGCCCTCGACACCGCACTCGTTGTGCGTCGGCCCCCATTGGTGGTGCGGCCCACGCGCCCACGCGCTCGACGTCAGCCCGGCGTCGGCGGCCATGCCGGGAAACTGCGGGTCGTGCCCGAACACGTCGAGCTGCCACGCCGTCGCCGGGTCGGCGCCCAGCACGTCACGCTGAAAACCGAAGCCATGCACCAGAGTTCGGATCGTGGTCTCGGGGCTGACGAGGTTGGTGCTGGGTTCGTTGTAGGTGCCGCCCATCACCTCGACACGGCCTTCGGCGATGAGTCGCCGCAGATCGGCCCGGTCTTCGGGGTGGGTGTCCCAGTACGGCTTGAGGTAGTCGACCTCGGCCAGCACGAACTTGTATTCCGGTTCGCTGCGGGCTTTTTCGAGGTGCCTTCCCACCAGGTCGAAGGCGTGCGTCTGCCGGCATCGGCCGGGCGGGCGCTCGGTCCAGACGCTGGTGTAGGCACCCTGGGTGTTCCACCACACCGGGTCGTAGTGAAAGTGGTTGACCATGAACATCGTCCAGCCGGGCTCGGCGACGGTGAACACGAACGACACAGCGGAATCACCCACGGACGCCCGCGCGGTGCGACGTTGCCCGGTCACCGGCCGCTGCACGGTCACCGGCACCTCGAGAGAGCATTGGCCGTCCTGGCCTACCTCTGCGGTAGCCGTGCCGCTCAGCCCGTCGCCCTCGACGCCGACGGCCACCTGCTGTGCGACGCCGTCGACCGCAACCCGCACCAGCTGCACCGGCGCATCCGGTGGGCCGGAGAAAAGCTCCGTCGACTCCGCCGAAATGACCTGCATTACTGCACCCTACGGCCGGATGACAGGCTTGCGCCTAAGCAACAGGAAGGATCGTCGATGCCTGCTCTCGCCTCGCCCGTGTCCGACGAACGCAGCGCGCTGCGCGAGTACCTGTCCTATCACCAGAGCGCGTTCTTCGCGGTGGCCTACGGCCTGACCGACGAGCAGGCCCGCCTGACGCCGACAGTCAGCGAATTGTCGGTCGGTGGGCTGGTCAAGCACGTCACCGCCATGCAGCGCACCTGGATGGCGCGGGTCGCGGCGGCACCGGATGCACCGCCGCGCGATCCCCGGCCGTTCGACGAGGTCGCCAGGGATTTCGCCGACCAGCATGTGATGCGGCCCGACGAGACACTGGCCGGGCTGTTGAGCAAGTTCGAAGCCCAGAACGCCGCATCGCTGGGCTTGGTCGAGACCGCCGATCTGGATGCGAGAGTGCCGGTGCCGCAAGATATTCCATGGTTTCCCAGGGGCATCAAAGATTGGTCGGTGCGGTGGGTGATCCTGCACGTGATCAACGAGCTGACCCGGCACTCCGGCCACGCCGACATCATCCGGGAAAGCATCGACGGCGCCACCATGTACGAGCTGCTCGCCGGGCTGGAGGGCTGGGCCATCGAGGGCTGGGTGCAACCCTGGAAGCCCCGTGCTGACTCGTAACGGCCTGGCGCGCCACGGGGAGGTGGACCTTTACTACGAGGACCTCGGCGACCCGGCCGACCCGGCGGTGCTGCTCATCATGGGTCTGGGCGCCCAGCTGCCGATGTGGCCGGACGGCTTCTGCGCGCGGCTCGTCGACGCAGGCTACCGGGTGATCCGCTTCGACCACCGCGACACCGGGTTCTCGGCGAAGATGCACGGGCAGCGCGCCCAAGGCTCGGTGTATCGGCGGGTCGCGCGCTACGCGTTGGGCCGTCGCAGCCAGGTGCCTTACACGCTGATCGACATGACGGCCGACGTCGTCGCGCTGCTCGATCACCTCGGCATCAGGCGGGCGCACGTGGTCGGCGCCTCGATGGGCGGCATGATCGGGCAGATCCTCGCCGCCACCGAGCCGGACCGTGTCGCGTCGCTCGCGGTGGTGATGTCGGGAACCGGCAGGGCGTTCTCCCGGTTGCCGGCGTGGCGGGTGATCCGGCTGGCATTCACCTCGCCCGGTGATGACGCGTCCGATGAGGAGAAGCTGGCCTTCGAGGTCCGTAACGTCGCGATCTTCAACGGCCCGAACTTCCTGCCGCCGGAAACCGAGCTGCGCATGCGGGTCCAGCAGCTCGCTGAGCGCTGCAGCTACCCGCCCGGCATGCTGCGTCAATTCGACGCGGTGCTGGGCACCGGCAGCCTGCTGGAGTTCAGCAAGGCGGTCACCGCGCCGACGGTGGTGCTGCACGGCTCACACGATCCGATGCTGCGGCTCCGCAACGGCCGGGCGGTCGCCGCGGCCATCCCGGGTGCCCGCTTCGTCGTCGTCGACGGCATGGGCCACGACCTCCCCGGACCGGTGTGGCGGCCGATCCTGGAGGCGTTGACGGAGAACTTTGCCAGGGCCGGCCTTCAGTGAGCCGATTCACAGGGATTGGGACTCGACACCCAGGCTTTGGCAGACTGCACCCATGAGTTCCAACAACCACCGCGGGGTTGCCAGGCTTGACCGGGTGCCGCTGCCGGTCGAGGCGGCTCGCATCGGCGTGACCGGTTGGCAGCTCACCCGCACCGCAGCCCGCATCCTCACCAAGCTGCCCACCAAAGGGCCGCTGCAGCCGAAGGTCATCAAGCAGCTGCCGCAGACCTTCGCCGACCTGGGCCCCACCTACGTCAAATTCGGCCAGATCATCGCCTCGAGCCCCGGCGCCTTCGGCGAGGAACTGTCGCGGGAATTCCGCGGCCTGCTCGACCGGGTTCCGCCAGCGAACACCAAAGAGGTGCACAAATTGTTCGCCGAGGAGCTCGGCGGCGAACCGTCGGAGCTGTTCGTCAGCTTCGACGAAGAGCCGTTCGCCTCGGCGTCGATCGCCCAGGTGCACTACGCCACCCTGCACAGCGGCGAAGAAGTCGTCGTCAAGATCCAGCGGCCGGGTATCCGCCGCCGGGTGGCCGCCGACCTGCAGATCCTCAAGCGTTTCGCGCAGGCCGTGGAGCTGGCCAAGCTGGGTCGCCGGTTGTCCGCCCAGGATGTCGTCGCTGACTTCTCCGACAACCTGGCCGAGGAGCTGAGCTTCCGTCTCGAAGCGCAGTCGATGGAGGCCTGGGTCTCCCATCTGCACTCCTCGCCGCTGGGCAAGAACATCCGGGTCCCCCAGGTGTACTGGGATCTGACGTCCGAGCGGGTGCTGACGATGGAACGCGTGCAGGGCATCCGCATCGACGACGTCGCCGCCATCCGCAAGGCCGGCTTCGACGGCACCGAGCTGGTCAAGGCGCTGCTGTTCAGTCTCTTCGAGGGCGGCCTGCGGCACGGCCTGTTCCACGGCGACCTGCACGCCGGCAACCTCTACGTCGACGACAAGGGCCGGATCGTGTTCTTCGACTTCGGCATCATGGGTCGCATCGACCCGCGCACCCGCTGGCTGCTGCGCGAGCTGGTGCACGCGCTGCTGGTGAAGAAGGACCACGCCGCGGCCGGCAAGATCGTCGTGCTGATGGGCGCCGTGGGCACCATGCGGCC
>JBAWAV010000467.1:0-6432 GCA_049589475.1 Mycobacterium sp. | reverse complement strand
GCCGGTGCCCGTGGGCCCGGCGTTGCCGCCGGTACCCCCGTAACCCCCCTCGCCGCCGGTGGGATGGGTGGCCGTGCCGGCCGCACCCACACCGCCCGCACCACCGTGGCCGCCCTGGGGATTCAGTGCGTCGCCGGCACCGCCGTTACCGCCGGCACCGCCGGCACCGTTGACGCCGTTGGCTCCCGGATCACCCCACACACCGTTGGCGCCGTTGCCGCCATTACCGGCCGCACCAAGCATCCCGGCGTTGCCGCCGTTGCCACCGGCGCCGTCGTTGACAGTGATCACACCAGGAGGGCCGTTTTGCGACGAGGAACTGGCCGCGTTGCTCAGCGCCGCGGGGTCCGCCCCGGACCCACCGTCGGTGGCGTTGCCCCCGTCACCGCCCTCGCCGATGATGAAGCCGCCGTTGCCGCCATCACCGCCGGCATAACCGTTGCCGCCGTCACCGAACCACAACCCGGCATTGCCGCCATCGGGATTGGCCGCGGTGCCATCGGCCCCGTTGCCGATCAGATCCTGCCCCGACACCTGGTTGATGAACCCGTCGACGTGCTCACCCAGCGGGCTGTTAATCCAGTTCTCCATGTCGGTGTGCAACGGCACCGACACGTACTGGTCAAACCACGCCACCGCCGCCGCATCCGACGACGAACCCAGATCCGCCGACGCCGACGCCACCGAGCTGGTGTCGGGAACCACACTGGCCGCGCTGCTGGCGGCCCCCAACGCCGAGTCCACACCGCCCAAGTCCGCCACCACCGACTCCCAGCCGCTGGAGGTGGTGACATCCCCCAGCACGGTGCTCACATCGGCAGCCAGCGCGGGATCCACACTCGACAGCGCGCTGATGATCGGATCAACGATTACATCGAACTCATCAGCATGCGCCGCAGGCGCCACACCCAGCGGGCCCAAGCCGAAGGCCACAAACGCCCCGGCACTCCCAATCAGACCCGCCACTCGACGACGAAGCGCCTTGGCATGAAGTGACCGACGATTCCGTTTCGTGTCCCGATGACGAGCCATGGTCCCACCTTTGGGTGAAGGCCCCCGCGAAATCCCCTATTGCTAATAGAGCTGTCGTTTCTGACTCGGTGGGTCCAGGCCTCCCGCCGACGCTATCTCAGGTTCCGTTAAGATAATCCTCACGTTGCGGCCCCGGAGCCAAACAGACAAAGCCGGAAAGATTTTTTCGCGGACCGCGCTGCGGACTGACATTGAAGCTGATCATCGCTCTTCTCACCGGCCGCTCGGGTTCGCTGATCTGATAGCACAAACAAGTTAACTATCTCTCAGTAGGCTCTAAGGCAGCATTTAGCCTTCTGCCTCGCCTTCGTTGCGTGGCCGGGCAGGCGCGGCCGGGGCGACGACTGTCTGCGCCGTGGCGGGGCGGGCGGTGATTGGCCGCGTCGGGAATTCTGCTATTTCGTAACGTTTGTGGTGGCCAGGACATTGGCTGATCTGGCTGGTCGCGCCTCACCCCTTGCAGCGGTCCCGTGCCCACGGCGTGCCCACAATCTGCCCACAGTTACAGATATCTCTGGTGATCTACCGTGATACCTTTGCGCAGCTAAATCAGTCTTCGAGCGACCCACCAGGGGGCGGATATGAACCACGACTTCTTCTCCGGGTCGGGCTCCTCGTATGTCATCGGCAAGGCGGTCAACACCGAAGACGAGGACTGGGACTTCTAGCCTCGCGCAGTTCTCATGCGTCTCCGGTTGATACTGCAGCCCGCGTGGGTGCGATTCACGGTCTGGGCAGTGTTTCTGGCCGGATGGTGGGCGTTGTTCACCAGCCTGCAGGCGGGCAACGAGTTCGAAAGCACTGTCCTGTCTGCGATCGTCTTCGGTGGGGCACTGGGCGGCTACCTGACGGTGGCGACGCAGGGCATGCACCGAGCAGCCCTTGTCGCGGTATCCGGGCTGAACCAATCCGAACGGTCCGAGGCGATCAACGCAGTCCTGCGGGGGCCACCACCTGCTGATCCCGACGTGCGGGCGTCGGCGGCGCGACTCGGCAGGGCCTACCTGCGCAACAAGTCGCCAATCCAACTCAGGCGCACGCAGATCTGGTCCTGGATCACCATCGCCGCCCTGATCGCCGCGGGCATCGCCGGGGCGATCGAGTTCAGCGACGACCGGCTGTCCTTCGTCGTGCTCGTCGTGCTCGCTGCTGCCGTGTTGCCGCTCTTGCTGATCGATGCGCGCCGAGTGCAACGCAATGTCGCGCAGCTGGCCCGGGCGCAGGCGTGATCTCAACCGACGTTGAGTTCGGCGATGCCGGTCATGGTGGCGAGCATGGTCGCGACGTGCTTCGACCCGTCACCGGACAGGGCGTAGGCGTCGCCGCGGCAAACGGTGAGATTTCGACCTGGGCGAATGACTTCGCCATGTACCTGCAGGGAGTCGCCAATCGCGGGAGCGAGCAAGTTGACCTTGAGTTCGACGGTCAATACGCGCACGCCGGGCTCCATCAGGGTTAGTGCCGCGTAGCCGCAGGCACTGTCGAGTGCGGCGATAGTGACCCCGGCGTGAAAGAAGTCGTCCTGTTGGGTCAGGCCCGGTGCGAACGGGACTTCGATGTCCACCGCGCCCGGCTCGACGCTTCGGAGTTCGGCGGCGAAGGTCGCGAGCAGGCCTTGCCGAGCGAAGCTTTCCCGCACTCGCTTCTCGAAGTCAGGATCGCGAGGTTCGAAAGCGAGATTCATGGGCCGAAGTGTATTTAAGGAAGCCAGCGACATCGCCGAAAGCAGCTCGGTCTGACTTGACCCCGGATCTGTTCGACCCCAAGGGATTCGGCCAGCTGAACTTCGATGAATTCCGGGTGTCCTCGGCGGCACAACGTGTCGGTGGGCCGACACCAGCTCATGGGCTGCATCCCGCCGCTCGTCGGCCGGGAACTCGCAGGTCAACGGGGGCGAAAGACGCACTGTGGGCGTATGTTTCGTGAACGGCGCATGAATTGTGCAGATAGTCGGCCGCGAAAGTGGCGCCGCCGACCCCGCAGCCACGACACTTATCGGGTGGCGATAACCCCAGCTTCCGCGGCTGCCTCGGCCGCCAATTTCTTCCGCTCGGTGATCCAGTGGCTGCAGGTCGGCTATCCCGACGGCGTTCCCGGACCGGACCGGGTCGCGCTGCTGGCGCTGCTGCGCAGTACACCACTGAGTGACGACGAGATCACCGAAGTCGTCGACGCGATCGACGAGGAACGCGATCACGAGCCGGTCGACCGCGACGTGATCGCGGATTTCATCTCCGACATGACGCACTACGACGCCAGCGCGGAGAACATCTCGCGGGTGGCGGCACGACTGGCCGCGGCAGGCTGGCCACTGGCGGGCATCACCGGTGAAGAAGCGGAGGCCGCAGCCTCGAAGGCCGCCAACTCGTCAAATAGTTGAGGTGTCGATCACGAAGCGGTATCGCACGTCGCTGGCCAGCACCCGCTCGTAGGCCTCGTTGATGTACGCCGCCTCGATCACTTCGATTTCGGGCGTCACGTCGTGCTCGGCGCAGAAATTCAGCATCTCCTGGGTTTCGGCGATGCCGCCGATGTTGGACCCGGACAGGCTGCGGCGCGCCAGTGCCAACGGGAACGCCGGCACCTCCATCGGGTGTTCGGGGATGCCGAGCTCGACGAGCGTGCCGTCGACGTCGAGCAGATTCAGGTAGTCACCGAGATTCAGGTTCGCCGACACGGTGTTCAGGATGAGATCGAAGCTGCTGCGCAGCTTCTTGAAGGTGTCGCGGTCGGATGTCGCGTAGTAGTGCTTCGCACCCAGGCGTAGGCCGTCTTCCATCTTCTTCAGCGACTGCGACAGCACCGTCACGTCGGCGCCCATCGCCGCGCCGAGCTTGACGCCCACGTGCCCGAGGCCGCCGAGGCCGATGATCGCCAACCGGGTGTCGGCGCCGGCCTTCCAGTGCCGCAGCGGTGAAAACAGCGTGATACCGGCGCACAGCAGTGGCGCCGCGAGGTCCAGCGGTATCGAGTCGGGGATGCGCACGACGAAGTTCTCGTTGACCACGACGGCCTGGCTGTAGCCGCCTTGCGTGGCTGTGCCGTCTTTGTCGATGGCGTTGTAAGTGAAGGTCGCGCCGTTCTTGCAGTACTGCTCGAGCCCGGCCGTGCAGCTGCTGCAGTGGCCGCAGGAGTTGACCATGCAGCCAACACCGACGTGGTCGCCGACCTTGTGCTTGCTGACTTCGGAGCCGACAGCGGTCACCACGCCGGCGATTTCGTGTCCGGGGACGACGGGGTATTTGGGCTTACCCCACTCCGCTTTCACGGTGTGGATGTCGGAGTGGCAGATCCCGGCGAATTTGATGTCGATGGCGACGTCGTGCGGGCCGGGGTCGCGGCGCTCGATCGTGGTCTTGGTCAGGTGGCCCGACGGATCGGTAGCAGCGTAAGCGGAAACAGTGCTCATCAGTAAATCCTCTGGAATGCGCTGTGTTGACTATCGAATTCTATTGAACGCGATCAACATTAGCATAGGTAGACTATGTATTTCCGTGGGTGCGTCTGACGTCACACAGTCGGTCAGTTGATCGGGGCGTTGATCCAGCGCAGGTCGTCGATCACGCCGCGAGCGGCGATCAGGCCGCGCCCGGTCTGCCAAATCTCGTTGTTGACCACAAAGATCCGGTTGTCGCGGGCGGCGGACAACCTGCGCCACGAATCGCTGTCAAACAGCGTTGGAGCGCGATCTTTGGCCGCCGGCGAATCGAACGACACGTACACCAGATCGGCGTCGGCCGCGGAGAAGTCGGCGTGCGCCAGATTCGCCTCTGTGCTGCCCACGTCGATGTACGGCTTGTCGGTAAACCGTTGCGCCGCAGGGCGATCGACACCGACCGTGGTCAATACGCTGGCCGGGAAGTTGTCCGATCCGTACACCCGCACCGAGTTCTCGGTGAACTGCACGATCGAGACCTGATAGTGGGCGGCGTCGTGCGCAGCGCCGTCGTCGTGGGCTTTGGCGGTGAAACCGTCGACCAGGCCGCCCACTGCGTCGGCGCGCGCCGTCGCCTCGCCCACGCCGCGCAGATTGTCCTGCCAGGCCGCGCCGGGCGCCCCGGTGAACACCGTCGGCGCGATCTCGGCCAACGCCGAATACAACTTCGGTGTGAGGGCCTGCGAGCCGAGGATCAAGTCAGGTTTGGCCGCTTTGATCGCCGCCAGGTCCGGGCTGCTGCGGGTACCCACACCCGGCAGCTTGTGCACGACCGTGCCCAGGTACGACGGCTGATCCGGGGAACCGTCCGGCAGCGCCGCCCCGACGATGCGCGACTGCAGTCCCAGCGCGCACAGCGCGTCGAGCTGGTCACCTGCAAGAACGATGATGCGCTGGGGATCGTCGGGCACCTCGGCCGTGTCGGGCTGCACGCCCGCGGCGTTGTGGGCGATCCGAGGCGGTGGCCCGGCGTCCGGCCCGGCCGGTTCGGGTGCACACGACTCGTCCGGCCGACGCTGGTTGCCCAGCACGCCGGCCCCGGCGATCTGAGTGGTGCTGGTGATCACCGACGTCGCTGCGCCGTGAGGCTGTGATCCCGAGGTGCAACCGCTGCACAGAGCGGTCGTGAGCACTGCTGCTGCAGCGGCGGCGATCGCGGGTCGCGTACCCCTGAGCAGCACGGGTCCGACGGTAACATCTGTCCAGCTGGCGTAGCCTTTGGCGACGGAGCAAAGTGTTCACGGATGTATTACGACACTTTGTAGGACCTGTCCGTCGTGGTCGCCGCCGACGCGCTAGAGTCAGAAGTCACTGTTTCCGTTGCCTTCCCCGATATCTGGAGGAGCTCTTGACCGCCGAAGCGCCCCCGCTGGGAGAACTCGAGGCCAGTCGCCCGTATCCGGCGCGGACCGGGCCGAAAGGCAACCTGATCTACCGGCTGATCACCACCACCGATCACAAGCTGATCGGGATCATGTACGTCGTCACGTGCTTCGTCATGTTTTTCATCGGTGGGCTCATGGCGTTGTTGATGCGTACCGAGTTAGCCGCGCCGGGGCTGCAATTCCTGTCCAACGAGCAGTTCAACCAGCTGTTCACCATGCACGGCACGATCATGCTGCTGCTGTATGCCACGCCGATCGTCTTCGGCTTTGCCAACCTGGTGCTGCCGCTGCAGATCGGCGCGCCCGACGTGGCATTCCCGCGTCTCAACGCCTTCTCGTTCTGGCTGTTCCTGTTCGGCGGTCTAATTGCGTTGGGCGGCTTCATCGTCCCGGGTGGGGCCGCAGACTTCGGCTGGACGGCCTACACACCGCTCTCCGACGCCATCCACTCACCCGGCGCCGGCGGCGACCTGTGGATCATGGGCCTGATCGTCGCCGGTCTGGGCACCATCCTGGGCGCGGTCAACATGATCACCACCGTCGTATGCATGCGCGCGCCGGGTATGACGATGTTCCGGA
>JBAWAV010000466.1:0-3463 GCA_049589475.1 Mycobacterium sp. | reverse complement strand
CAGGGTCAGGACAGCTCCTCCCGGCTTAAGGGTTGAGCCCAAGTGGCTTCCGGCCTTGCATTTTTTGTAGGCCCGGATACGCCGTGCAGTGCCAAAGCTCTGACGAGAGGGGTGTAGCGGCCGGCTGATTTTGCCGGATCCGCTTCGCCCCGTGTGCACCGTGATGGCACCCCCGTGTGCCCTGGCCGCGAGGAGGTGAGGCGAAGTGAGTCTTAGTGATAGTCCGTATCCGAGACCGGTGACCATTTCGTTCGGATCCGGCCCCGGCTTCATCTTCATGATCTGAATCGGCTTACGCCCCTTCACGTAACACGCACGCGTCCTATTGCTGTGCGCGTTTCACTTTGTCGTGCTTCGACATGAGCGCGGCTTCAGCCTGCTTTGCGTAAGGAGAGTCCGATGACTTTCGTGACTACCCAACCGGAACTACTGACCGCGGCCGCCAACCAACTGCAAGGCATCGGCAGCGCCATCGATGCGCAGAACGCCGCGGCCGCAGGCCCGACGCTCGGAGTGGTTCCAGCGGCAGCTGACGAGGTATCTGCCATGACGGCAACGCAATTCGCCGCTCACGGCGCGCTCTATCAAGACGTCAGCGCGCAGGCGGCAGCCATTCACAACTTTTTCGTACAGATCTTGCGCGCCAGCGGCGCGTCATACGCCGACACCGAGGCCGCCAACGCAATCGCGGCGGGCTGAGACGGGAGTCAAGCAATGTTGGACTACGGAATGTTCCCACCGGAAATCAACTCGGCTCGGATGTACGCCGGCCCCGGCGTGGGCTCGATGCTCGCCGCCGCGGCCGGCTGGGAGGGGTTGGCAAGCGATTTGCGTTCGCAGGCAACCAATTACACGTCGGTGATCTCGGGTCTGACCACCGAGGGTTGGCGCGGACCGGCATCCACGTCGATGGCGGCGGCGGCCGCACCGTACGCGGCGTGGATGGACAGCACAGCCGCCCAGGCGGAACAGACTGCAGCGCAAGCCAAAGCGGCAGCATCCGCTTATGAGTCAGCGTTTTCGATGACGGTGCCGCCACCGATGGTCACCGCGAACCGCACGCAGTTGGCAACGCTCGTCGCGACAAACATCTTGGGACAGAACACCCCGGCGATCGCGGCCACCGAAGCCGAATACGCCGGCATGTGGGCTCAAGATGCCGGGGCGATGTACGGCTATGCCGGCGAGTCCGCTGCGGCCACTCAGCTGACTCCGTTCACCGCACCGGCCCAGACCACCACCGGCGGCGGGGCCGCTGCCCAGTCGGCGGCGGTCACCGCTGCGGCCGGCAACTCGGCAGGCAGCGGGGCGCAGTCGGCGCTGTCGCAGCTGACCACCAGCGTGCAGAGCGCGCTGCAAGGCTTGGCGTCCGGATCGACGGCCTCGACGACCTCGGGATCGTCGGGGATCTCAGGCCTTCTCGCCAGCCTGACCGGCGATGGGTCGGGGTCGGGCCTGTTCGGCTCCAGCGGCCTGGGATTGAACAACAACTTCTGGAACACGCTGAGCTCGACGGGCGCCTTCAGCCCGGCCCAGATCGTTCAGGCGGTGACCGGTTCGTCGTTCCTGGGTACAGGGATGAGCGGCGTCCAGATTGCGGTGCCGTCGGGTGTGGCCGCTGGCCTCAGCCCGGCGACGGCGGTCGTACCAGGCGTGTCGGGTATGTCGGGGCTGGGTGGTGCGGGCAGCGCCGTATCGGCTGGTGTCGGCAAGGCCGCCACGCTTGGTCCACTGTCGGTACCCCCGGCGTGGACGAGCATCGCCACACCCAACAGCCCGCTGGCCTCGGCACTCGGCGCCACACCGCTCAGCGCGCCGAGGTCCGCGCTGCCGGGTATGCCCGGGATGCCGGTACCCGCCGGAACACCTACCGCGAACGCGGCGGCGGCAACGGCGCCGAAGTACGGCTTCCGGCCGACCGTCATCATGCAGTCGCCGATGGCTGGATGAAAAGTGTTGAGACGGCGTGGATACCGGCAGATCTTGCCCGGATTCGTCCACACTGGTAGACAACTCGCCTCAGAGGAAAGGAGGGCGCGTCATGCAGACACTGAGCATCGCTGAATTCACGCTGCGATTGGGAGTGGGGCTCGGGTGCGGCGCCCTGATCGGAATCGAGCGGCAATGGCAGGCACGACGGGCCGGACTGCGCACGAACGCGCTGGTGGCCACCGGTGCGACGCTGTTCGTGCTCTATGCGGTCGTGACCAACGACAGCAGCCCGACGAGGGTTGCGTCGTACGTGGTGTCCGGCGTCGGCTTCCTCGGCGGTGGAGTGATCCTGCGCGAGGGATTCAACGTGCGTGGGCTCAACACTGCAGCGACGCTGTGGTGTTCGGCAGCGGTCGGCGTACTCGCCGCGGGCGGGCACCCGCTGTTCGCGCTGATCGCCACCGGAACCGTCGTCGGGATCCACCTGCTCGGGCGACCGCTGGGCCACTTCATCGACCATGACAACGTGGTAGAGGAGGACGAGGACGACCAGCCGTACCAGCTGCAGGTGATCTGCCGGCCCAAGTCGGCGAAATATGCGCGGGCCCAGATTGTCCAGCGCACCGGCGGCGGCGGAGATCGGCTCGTGCTGCGGGGCATTCACACCGGTCGGACGACTGATGACAGCGTGGCCTTGACTGCGTACCTGCTTAGCGACGGCCATGCCCCGGCCCGGCTCGAGCAGCTCGTCGCGGAATTGTCGCTGCAGGAGGGGGTGCAAGCGGTGCATTGGTACGCCGGCGAGCAGGACGAGCCGATGCCCCGGTGGCGCCACGCGGACTAGTCGCGGCGTCGTAGGGTATGTGACGTGAGTTCGATCGCGGGTTTCTTGACCGTTCTGCCAGAGCAGATGCGGGACCCGGTGTTGTTCGCGATCCCATTTTTTCTCCTGCTGCTCATTATGGAATGGACAGCGGCGGTCAAACTCGAGCGCATCGAGCAGGAAGCGAACGCGCAATCGACGCGTCCAGGCTCGGGTGCATATCTGACCGCTGATTCCTGGGCGAGCATTTCCATGGGCCTGGTTTCGGTGGCGACAACGGCCGGCTGGAAATTCATCGCGTTGTTCGGCTACGCCGCGCTCTATGCCTATGTGGCTCCCTGGCATCTGTCCGTGACGCGTTGGTACACCTGGGTGATCGCAATCGTCGGCGTCGACCTGTTGTACTACTGGTATCACCGCTTCGCCCACCGGATTCGGCTGATCTGGGCCACTCATCAAGCCCATCACTCCAGCCAGTACTTCAATTTCGCCACTGCGCTGCGCCAGAAATGGAACAACAGCGGCGAGATTCTGATGTGGGTTCCGTTGCCGCTGTTGGGTATTCCACCGTGGCTGGTGTTCGTCAGTTTCTCGGTCAATCTGATCTATCAGTTCTGGGTGCACACTGAGCGGATCGGCCGAATGTGGCCACCTTTCGAATTCGTCTTCAACACGCCCTCTCATCACCGGGTGCACCACGGCATGGAT
>JBAWAV010000465.1:0-2151 GCA_049589475.1 Mycobacterium sp. | reverse complement strand
CGGTTCAGTGGGATGGTGGCACCCGGGCGCAGCCGTCCACTCGCCTGTTGGCCCAGTGGCGG
Organism: Mycobacterium sp.; assembly: GCA_049589475.1. Classification (GTDB taxonomy): domain Bacteria; phylum Actinomycetota; class Actinomycetes; order Mycobacteriales; family Mycobacteriaceae; genus Mycobacterium. Next base: position 2,089 of record JBAWAV010000465.1, on the reverse strand, counting down.
ATTGAGCTCGAGATGCATCGACCCCAGGAGGCTGGTCTGCCCGACGCTGGCCACCGCGTTGGCCGGGACGACGACGTCGCGCTTGACCGAGATCTCCACATCGGCGTGCCAGCCTTTGACCGTCATCGGACCTACACTTCCGACGATGACGTCATCGATCATCACCGGCGAATTCGACTCCAGCGTGGCGACATTCGCGATCTCCACGTGGTAGACGTCAGAGCCCGGACCGCGCCCGACAGCGCCGGGCAGCGGCAGTGAATTCAAGCCGTGAAACGCACAGCCCGTTGACGTCAGCGCCACGCAGCCGACGACGGCCAGCACTCGCCGGACAACGGTCATGGGTGGCCACCTTCCGCCGGCAAGAGCATGCCCGGCAAGCCCGGAGCGGGTGCGGGCGGCGGTACCGTCGGCGGCGGCGCCTCGGGCATCGCGGCGCCCGGTATCCGGCCCAGCGGTACCGACGGGGACGGGCCGTTCGGAATCGGGTCGCCCGGCACGCCGGTGTATGCAGACACTGCGGGCGGGATGTCCGGCGTAGTGGGCTTGACACCTTCGCCACCGGGTGCCAGGCGGGGCTCGCTGTAGACGAGGTCTTGCGGCGCGGGCGCCGGCTGCAGGAACGGGTTGATCGGGATCGGTGAGCCGTTGAAGTTGAGCACCCGCAAGCCCGGACCGAGGAACAGCGAGCACAGCTTGCCGGTTTCGGTCGCCGTGACGTTCTCGATGGCAGCGGTGACACCACAGCCCGGTATGGGAATGGGCAGGATTATTCCCGACTCGGTGGGGTTCGCGAAGTTCATCAGGCCGAACCCACCGACGATGCTGCCGGTGTCGGGGTTGTAGTCGCTGTAGAAGTTGGCGAGCGAGTTCGGGGCGGCATGCAGAACGTTCTCCAGCGCCATGTGCTTGTCGGAAAGGATCTGCGTTACGTCGGCCAATTGCGAGATTTGCTCACTGGTCTGGTCGCGGGTGCCGGCGATGAATCGCTGCACCTCCCCGACGGCCGTGGACAAGTTGGTCAGCGCCGCGTCCAAATCAGACTTGCTGTCGTTGACGACGCTGGTAAGCGTGGCCAACCGGTTGTTGAACTGCACGATCTGGGTGTTGCTGTCCCGCAGCGCGGTGACAAAGGTCTGCAGATTCTTGATGATGTCGACGATGTTGCCGCTACCGCCGGCCAGGGTCCGCGCTACCCCGGACAGCTGGGCCAGCGCCTCGCGAAGCTTCGGCCCGTTGCCGTTCAGTGCGTTGGCGGCGCTGTCGATGAACCGCGCGACCGACGGTGTCGAAACCTTGCTGTTGGGCCCCAGATCCGTTGCCAGCCGCATCAATTGGGTCTTGACCTCGTCCCACTCGACGGGTGTCGCGGTGCGATCGGCCGGTATCACTGCGCCATCGGCCATCTTCGGGCCGCTGGTCCGGTAGGCGGGAGTGAGCTGCACATAGCGGGCCGCCACCAGGTTCTGTGCGACGATCACCGCCTTGGCGTCTGCCGGAATGGGCAGGTCACGGTCGACCTTCATGGTCATTTTGACCTGTTTGCCCTCGGGTTGGATCGACTTGATCGTGCCGACCCTGACGCCGGAAACCCGCACCTCGTCACCCGGGTAAATCGAGGTGGCGGTGGTGAAGTAGGCGGTGATGCTCTTCGGGCCGAAGAAGGCTTCGCGCACTGCCCATGCCGCCCCGGCGACAACGAAGCCGATCAGCAGGACCACTGCCACCTTTGCGAGTCGACTGTTGCGAATCATTGCTCGCCCCCGATCCGTCCACCCAGCGTGCAGCCAGGGCACGGCGGAGTTCCGTTGTACGGGAAAGGAACCAGCGAGCGCGGCACGGGCGACGGGAAGCCGGGACCCTTGGATGTGTCGAAGGTGCGGAATCCCCACAGGTAGTCGAGGAACGGCTGGAAGAGTTGGAAGATGGTCAGGTTCGGGACGAACGCTGAGTAGTAGAAGCCGTTGGAGACGGCCTCGCCCACCGTGATTTGGTATTTCGCGAGCGCCGGCAGTGCCTTGGCGATGTTGTCGCGGTTCTTCAGCAGGACCGCGTTGACCGAGTTCAGCTTCTCCAGCGTCGGCGCCAA
>JBAWAV010000464.1:0-1884 GCA_049589475.1 Mycobacterium sp. | reverse complement strand
ATCGCGACGAGGTCGCCCGGACCGTGCGCCGTGTCGTCGACAAGCTGCTGCACGCACCCACCGTGCGCATCAAGCAGCTGGCCAGCGCTCCCGGCGGCGACAGCTACGCCGAGGCATTGCGCGAGCTCTTCGAGCTCGACCAGACCGCTGTTGACGCCGTCGCTACTGCGGGCGCATTGCCCTCTGTACCAACAGATTCCGCTGAGTAGCCGCTTGGCCGACGTGATCCGGATAGGTACCCGTGGCAGTTTGCTGGCCACCACCCAGGCCGGCGGCATTCGAGATGCGCTGCGCGCCAACGGTCACGAGGCCGAATTGGTGATCATCAGCACCGAGGGCGACCAGTCGTCCGAGCCGATCGCCGACATCGGGGTCGGCGTGTTCACCGCGGCGCTGAGGGAAGCCATCCACGCCGGCCAGGTCGATATGGCGGTGCACTCGTACAAGGACTTGCCGACGGCCGAGGACCCGCGATTCGTGATCGCCGGCATCCCGCCGCGTGAAGACGCCCGCGATGCCCTGGTAGCCCGCGACGGGTTGGTGCTGGGAGAGCTGCCGGCGGGCGCAATTGTGGGCACTTCATCGCCCCGGCGGGCGGCACAGCTTAGAGCACTGGGTCTCGGTTTGGAAATTCGCCCCCTACGAGGCAACCTAGACACCAGGTTGAACAGGGTAAGCAGGGGTGATTTGGACGCGATCGTGGTTGCCCGGGCGGGTCTGACCCGGTTGGGACGTCTCGACGACGTCACCGAGACGCTGGAGCCGGTACAGATGTTGCCGGCGCCGGCTCAAGGGGCGCTCGCCTTGGAGTGCCGCGCCGGGGATTCCCGGCTGGCAGCACTGCTGGCAGAGCTGGACGACGCCGACACGCGTGCGTCCGTCACCGCCGAGCGTGCCCTGCTCGCCGAACTGGAGGCGGGTTGTTCCGCGCCGGTGGGGGCGATCGCTGAGGTGGTCGAGTCCATCGACGAAGACGGCCGCGTCTTCGAGGAGCTGTCGCTTCGCAGCTGCGTGGCGGCGCTCGACGGATCCGACGTGATCCGCGCGTCCGGTATCGGCAGTCCGGATCGGGCACGGGAGCTGGGGCTCTCGGTGGCCGCCGAGCTGTTCGATTTGGGGGCACGGGAACTCATGTCGAGTGCGCGGCAGTAAGTCCGCGGGCGAATACGAGTAGGAGCGACGATGACGACGCGAGGGCGCAAGCCGAGGCCGGGCCGCATCATGTTCGTGGGCGCGGGTCCTGGCGACCCGGCGCTGCTGACGACGCGGGCCGCTGCGGTGCTGGCGAATGCCCCCCTGGTGTTTGTTGACCCCGACGTGCCCGAGCCGGTGCTGGCGTTGATCGGCAAAGACCTGCCGCCAGTGTCTGGGCCCGCGCCGGCCGAGCCGGTTGCGCCGTCGGTTGGCGGAGCCAGCGAGGACACAGCGGGGGCGCCGACCGGCGCCGACGAACAGCCCGCCGCCGTGGTGTCGGTGGGACCCGACATCCGGCCCGCTTTGGGCGACCCGGCCGAGGTGGCCAAAACGCTGGTTGCCGAGGCCCGTGCCGGGGCTGACGTGGTGCGACTGGTGGCCGGCGATCCGCTGTCACTGGATTCGGTGATCACCGAGGTGAACGCCGTGGCCCGCACGCATCTGCACTTCGAGATCGTGCCTGGCCTGGCGGCCAGCGACGCGGTGCCGACCTATGCCGGGCTGCCGCTGGGCTCATCGCACACCGTTGCCGACGTGCGCGGCGACGTGGACTGGGGGGCGCTGGCCGCCGGCCCGGGCCCGCTGATTCTGCAGGCCACGTCCTCGCACGTGGCCGACGCGGCGCGCACGCTGATCGAATACGGGCTGGCCGACACGACCCCGTGCGTGGTGACGTCGTCGGGTACCACC
>JBAWAV010000463.1:0-2255 GCA_049589475.1 Mycobacterium sp. | reverse complement strand
CACCCGATGGGTGTGCGGGCCACAACTTTTTCCGGGTTATACCGGGCGACCCGGTCGAGATCGATACCGCGGGTACCGACTAGCCTGGACCGCATCCCATCTAGCAAGGAGCGTCCATGGAAGGCTTCGCCGGAAAAGTCGCCGCGGTCACCGGGGCGGGCTCAGGCATCGGCCAGGCATTGGCCCTCGAACTGGCTCGCTCGGGCGCCTCAGTAGCGATCAGCGACGTCAACCTCGACGGACTTGCGGAGACCGAAGAACAGCTGAAAGCCATTGGCGCACCGGTCAAATCCGACCGACTCGACGTCACCGAACGCGAGGCCTTCCAGCTCTACGCCGACCACGTCAAAGAACACTTCGGCAAGGTCAATCAGATCTACAACAACGCCGGCATCGCCTACACCGGAGACGTCGACATCACCGCATTCAAGGACATCGAGCGGGTGATGGACATCGACTTCTGGGGAGTCGTCAACGGCACCAAAGCTTTTATCCCTCATCTGATCGCCTCCGGCGACGGCCACATCGTCAACGTCTCCAGCCTGTTCGGGCTGATGTCGGTTCCCGGGCAGGCCGCCTACAACTCGGCCAAATTTGCGGTACGCGGCTTCACCGAGGCGCTGCGACAAGAGATGGTGCTCAACCGCGAGCCGGTGAAGGTGACGTCGGTGCATCCCGGTGGCATCAAGACCGCGATCGCCCGCAACGGCCTGACCGCGGAAGGTGTGGATCCCACGGCGCAGTCCAACGTCTTCGACAAGCGACTGGCCAGCACCACCCCGCAACGGGCGGCCGAGATCATCTTGGCAGGGGTTCGCAAGAACAAGGCCCGGATTCTCGTCGGCCAGGATGCCGTCGTGCTGGACCTGATCGTGCGGATCACCGGTTCGGGCTACCAGCGACTGTTCGCCCCCGTCATCGGCCGGATCAAGCCGCCGTCGCGCTGACGCCGTCAGCGGCGCCGTCTGCGCTGCTCCTCCTCAGACCGTTCCAGTCTGCATCGTCGTCAGCGGCCGAGCGGGTGTTCGTTCAACCAGGCGTCGGCCACCGCTTGCGGGTCCGCGCCGGCAGTGACCTGGCGACGCATGTCGACCAGCGCGGCGGTGTCGAGCACACCGGCCACCTCATTGACGGCCAACAGCTGTCGGTCGGTCAACGCGTTGCGACGGTAGAGCGGCACAACGTTCTCGGCCTGCACCAGCGCCGGCTTGCCGTCGGTCAGCACCACGAGGTCGGCGGGAACGTTCGGGTCGGCGGTGGTGGTCCACGCCGCTGCCACTTCCCCCGACTTGACCGCAGCGAAAAGTGTTGCAATGTCGCTGAATTCGCGAGCAGCGGGTAGCCGGCAGCTGCCGACCGTCGACGGGGCCGGGGCACCGGCGATCGCACCGACGACAAGGCCGTCGCAGTGCCGCGGCAATGCTCCCAGATCGTTGCCGCCCCAACTCTTCGACGTCGCATCGGTGACTGCCAGCGCGGGTTTGTCCTCGGCGGCGGTCGTGTAGTCGCCGGCGGCGATACCCTCCGGCAGCGAGCCGATCATCGCCTTGTAGACCTGCGTGTCAGAAAGAGCGGTCGCGCCGGGCTGAAAGACCTGCAGCACCCGGCCGGTGAGGCTGGGGACGACGACGAACGCCCCGGAGTCCAGCTTGGTCAGCGGGTCGGGCGCCTGCTCGGTGTGCGCCGCAAAACCGTAGGAGCGCAGCGCCCCGGTGTAGACGTCGGCCAGCAACGCCGACTCGATACCGGCCCGTGATCCGACCACCAAATCCACTGAGCGGTGGGAGGTTTGGGCGCTGTGACCACAACCCGAGATCGCCAGCGCCGCAGCCAACGCCGCCACGGTCAGCCGGCCGATGGTCACTCAGCGGTATCTGCGACGGCAGCCACCGCGGCGGCGACCGCAGGGGCGACCCGCGGGTCGAGCGGGCTCGGGACGATCTGATCTACCGTCAGGCTGTCGGCGGCGACCGACAGAATCGCTTCGGCCGCAGCCATTTTCATCTCTTCGGTGATCCTGCGCGCACCGGCGTCCAGCGCGCCGCGGAACACACCGGGGAAGGCCAGCACGTTGTTGATCTGGTTCGGGAAATCGCTGCGCCCGGTGGCGACGATCGCCGCGTGCTTGGCCGCCACGTCCGGGTGGACCTCCGGATCGGGATTGGACAGCGAGAACACGATATTCTTCGGCGCCATGGTCGCGATCAGCTCCTCGGGAACCACCCCACCGGAGACCCCGAGGAAGACGTCGGCGC
>JBAWAV010000462.1:0-1852 GCA_049589475.1 Mycobacterium sp. | reverse complement strand
ACGTTCGGGTACACCCGCAGCACGTCGCCCCGCATGCCCGAACTGACGGCGATCACCGCGTCGGCGGCGTTCACCGCTGTCTGCTCGACCCATGACGAGATCCGGTAGCCGCCGCCGAGCTGCTCGGCCTTCCACGGCCGCAACGGCTCCAGCGAATGCGCGGTCAGCACATGCGGCACACCATGCAGCAGCGACGCCAGATGCCCGGCCATACCGGCGTACCAGGTGTGGCTGTGCACGACGGTGGCTTCCGCAGCGGCGCCGGCCATCACCAGATCCGACGACAGGGTCGACAGCGCCGGGTTGGCTCCGCGCAGTTGGGTGTCCGGCTGATAGGCGAACGCCCCCGGCCGCGGCGCGCCCATGCAGTGCACGTCGACCTGACACAGATTGCGCAGTTGCGCGACGAGCTCGGTCACGTGCACTCCGGCTCCGCCGTAGACCTCCGGCGGATACTCCCGAGTCATCATCGCCACGCGCATACTCGGCACCGTAGTAGTCGCCGGCGAACCCCGCAGTGGCCGACCCCTCGCCGACATGTGAGCCTTGTCTCGTCGACAAGAATCACATTTGTTGATGGACAGTCCCTCAGCGTGGGTATTCATCTGCGTGATCTGGCAGGGGTTCGCGGCGGCCGTTAGGTTTGATGCATGAGGGAAGCACCACACGTGCTGGGCATTGTCCTGGCCGGAGGTGAGGGCAAGCGGCTGTACCCGCTGACCGCCGACCGCGCCAAGCCCGCCGTTCCCTTCGGCGGCGCCTATCGGCTGATCGACTTCGTGCTGTCCAATCTCGTCAACGCGCGATATCTGCGGATCTGCGTTCTCACGCAGTACAAATCGCATTCGCTGGACCGTCATATCTCGCAGAACTGGCGATTGTCGGGTCTGGCCGGCGAGTACATCACCCCGGTTCCAGCCCAGCAGCGGCTCGGCCCGCGCTGGTACACCGGCTCGGCGGACGCGATCTACCAATCGCTCAACCTGATTTATGACGAGGATCCGGACTACATCGTGGTTTTCGGCGCCGACCACGTCTACCGGATGGACCCGGAGCAGATGCTGGACTTCCACGTCGAAAGCGGCGCCGGCGCCACGGTGGCCGGGATCCGGGTACCGCGCGCGGAGGCGAGTGCATTCGGGTGCATCGACGCGGACGAGTCCGGGCGTATCCGTAGCTTCATCGAGAAGCCGGTCGAGCCGCCGGGTACGCCGGACGATCCGGAAGCCACCTTCGTGTCGATGGGGAACTACATCTTCACCACCAAGGTGCTGATCGACGCGATCCGGGCCGATGCCGACGAAGACAATTCCGATCACGACATGGGCGGCGACATCATCCCCCGGCTGGTGTCCGACGGCAGGGCCGCGGTCTACGACTTCAACGACAACGACGTGCCCGGCGCCACCGACCGCGACCGCGGTTACTGGCGCGACGTCGGGACATTGGACGCGTTCTACGACGCCCACATGGATCTGGTGTCGGTCCACCCGGTGTTCAACCTCTACAACAGGCGCTGGCCGATTCTCGGTGCATCGGAGAACCTGGCGCCGGCCAAGTTCGTCAACGGCGGCTCGGCGCAGGAGTCAGTGGTCGGGGCGGGCAGCATCATCTCCGCTGCTTCGGTGCGTAACTCGGTGCTGTCGTCCAATGTCGTCATCGACGACGGCGCCATCGTGGAGGGCAGCGTGATCATGCCGGGTGCGCGCGTCGGTCGCGGTGCGGTGGTGCGCCACGCGATTTTGGACAAAAACGTCGTCGTCGGACCAGGCGAGATGGTCGGGGTGGACCTCGAGAAAGATCGCGAGCGCTTCGCGATCAGCGCCGGCGGTGTTGTCGCCGTGGGCAAGGG
>JBAWAV010000461.1:0-4895 GCA_049589475.1 Mycobacterium sp. | reverse complement strand
CGTCCGGCCGAAAGCCGGCGGCACGCGCTTATGATGCACTGATCGCCGCCAGCGCCATTGCCTATGACCTGCCGCTATACAGCTGCAATCCCTCAGACTTTGACGCGATCCCACGCCTGGACCTACGAACCGTCCCCCACCCCGATCACGGCACGCCATGAGCCTGTAGAGACCCCTTGCCGAACGGCGTTGGTGCTCAAGGATCGTATTTCCGCCGGAGTCAGGGTGATGCCAGCGCCCTGCCATTCGCGGGCGGCCGCTCTTTTGTGCACCGGGTCATACAACCGACGGCGATCGTTGACAGCAGAGCCGATGATCACTTTGCCTTCAACTCTCGCAACGGTGGACCTGCAACAACCGCATGCGGTTTGATTTGTCTCACCCCCGCCAGAGGTCCGCTGCCGGTCACGGATGGGCGGCTACTTGCCGCCCTTCCTGACCTTGAGCACGCGCTTGCGCAGGCCCTCGGTGGCCGTGTCCATCAGACCTTTGGCCCCCCTCTTGATCACGAATCCCGGGAGGGGCACGGAGAGGTCCACGGTGAGCTCGAAGCGGACCCGGGTGGAATCGCCTTCGGGAGTCAGCGTGTAGCGGGCGTCCTGCGCGCGTTGTTGTTTGGCGCTGACCAGTGTCCAACTCACGCCGTCATCGTGAGTGGAATAGGCCAGCACCTGCTCATCGCTGATGCCCACGATTTTGATGACCTGCCGAGATTTGCTTGGGCGGCCTTGCTCGTCCCGCTCGAGAATTTCAACCTTTTGATGCGCCGATGACCACTCCGTCAGCGACTCGAGGTCGAACAACACGTCCATGATCTCGTCCGGCGTTGCCTCGATGACGACTTCACGCGACTCGGTGACAGCTATTCCGGAAATATAGCCAACGCTCCACTTTCCGAAACTCGCTGCTGCCGACCTGCGCTCTCCGGTGCTGCTGGAGATGGGCTGATCGCCCTGTCGAGCGGGAGCGACCTGGTTGACGTCCTTGACGATATATACTTGACGAGCTTGACCCCATTCGTTGCCCGTGACGACGGAAGGGAAACGACCATGACGGACCTTGCCGCATTCGAGCAGCAGATCATGCAATCAGTCGCCCGGAAGGTCCATGACCGAATCCGGAAGGCCCGCGAAGCGCAACTTGGTCCAGAGATGTTTGGCGACCCGGAGGACATCGCGGACGCGATGGTGGCGGCGCTTCCGTTGGGTCATGTCTTCGACGAGGTATCGGGGCCGTTCTACGACACGGCGGGCCTTAGCCGATGGCTGCAGATCTCCCGGCAGGCCCTGCACCAGAGAGTGGCACGGCACGCGATTCTGGCGTGCCCCCTCGACGGTGACGGCGTCGTCTACCCGACGTGGCAATTCCTCGACGGCGGCACGACCATTCCATCGTTGGCCGAGGTGCTCGCCACGCTGGCGGAGGGCACCGACGATGCATGGATGATCGCGCTGTGGATGCGGGCGCCAAGCGAAGACCTCGAAGGCGATCCTCCCAGTGACTGGCTGCGTAACGGCGGTGACCCCGAACGAGTGGTTGCGATGGCGCATCAGGTGGCATCGAGTTGGGCCGCATGACTAAATCGCGACAGCGTCGAGCACTCGGCCGCCCGCCGACCGACCTGTCACGTTTCCCTCGATCGCGACTTCAACCCAGCGTGCTGTTGTACCGAGCGCACACTACTGGCAGGTCGCCGTGGTGGTTCTCCTCCGACTTGGCGGGTCGTTTCGATTTGATCCGACCGAATGGGACATGTTATCTCGCAACGGATGTCGCCACCGCACTGCGGGAACGATTCGGTCATGATCTGGTCCGCCAAGGGGTCGTCACTTTCGAGGCGGCGGCTCGGACCCAGGTGTCGAAGGTGCAGATTTCGTCGGCGCGTTGGCTCGCGAACACCTGCACACCGACCGCGGCGAACTTCGGTATGACCCGCGAAATCGGGACATGCCCGTCGTATGACATTCCGCAGGCGTGGGCGGCGGCCTTCTTTGCTGCCGGCAAGTATTTGGGCATTCGCTACCAAACCCGCTTCAGCACCGGAGCTGCGCCCAACGCAGCAGCTTTGTTTAACGTTGCGGGGCAACAAGGGTGGCCCACAGACCCCCATCCGCTTGGCGGCGTTCAAGCATGCACCGACAAGGGCATCAGGGTTGCCCACCGGCCCGCCCGCCGACAGGTCCGCATTGTCCAGCCGCCAGCATGAGCCTGACCAGTCAGCCGCTCGTCACTCCGCTGTCGCCGGCAGCGACCAGCAGCATGAACGTCCGCTCGCCCTTGCCGGCCTTCGTCGTCAGCACCAACGGGTAATACCCACCAGACACTGACTCCGCCACCTTGATCGTGACCGCCGACGTCCCAGACCCGTCATCACCAAACTTCCCCGACACAGTCGGCACGGAAATTCCAGCCTCGTAAGACTTTCCGGTAATCGTGTAATCGCTAGGCCCGTCGACCATCCGCTGCACGTTGACCGTCACAATCGTCGACGTGCCCGGATCCACCGCGACGACAGCCGGCGAAACATTCATCGTCACGGCCAGACTCCCTGCACCGAACGACGGCGGCGCCGATGACACAGCTGTCCCCCACGTTTTGTTCGGCTTCGACGACAGCGAGAACGCCAGCTCGCCGCCAGCCTCGATAAAGCCCGACGGAAGATACGTCTTGTCGATCGACCGCCCGTTGACGTGCAGCTCGTTGATGTACTGCATCCGGTGATGCCCGGACGCCCCGGGAGCGGAAATCCGAATGGATTTGTCTGCGGGAAGGGCGATTTCGACCCGGTCAAACAGCGGCGTGTTCACCGTCAACGTCGACGTTCCGGGGACGCTCGGATACAGGCCCATCGCCGCCCAGACATACCAGGCAGACATTGCGCCCAAGTCGTCATTGCCGGGCTCGCCGTCGGGTGTCGGGCTGAACAACTTACTGCGAATCCGGTCGACCAATTCCTGTGTTTTCCAAGGCTGTCCGATGTAGTTGTACAGCCACGGCACCCCGAAATCCGGCTCGTTGCCGGCCCACAGATACGGGTCCACCGGGCCGACGTTGAGCTTCGAGGTGAACTTGTCGAGCCGATCGGCCACCGCTTGCCGACCACCCAGCGCAGTCACCAGACCGGCGATGTTCTGCGGCACGTACCAGACGTATTGCTCGGCGTTGCCTTCGTCGAATCCGACCTGGCTGAAACAGCCCACCGCGGGCTGCACCACGCCGGGGCCGTTGGGAAAGAAACCGAGGCCATTGCGCGGCGAGATGTAGTGCGTGGTCGGATTGAACAGGTTCTGCCAGTATTGCGCACGATCTTGAAAGTCGGCAGCGGCCTCGGAATCGCCGAGGGCAGAGGCAAATTGGGAGATCGCGAAGTCGTCGACCGACCACTCCAGCGAGATCGAGGCCGACGGGAACGAACCGCGGCACGACGCCGTCGTCGGCAGCGGCAGATATCCGCGCTGCAGATACGTCTCGATTTCCGGCCGCTCCACATAACCGTTGCGCCCGACGCCACCCTCCTTTGCCGCGTCGAGCATCAAGTGCAACGCCCGATGCACGTCGAAGTCCTTGGCGCCGAATGCATAGAAGTTCGCGATCAACGGGACCACGCTGTCACCGGTCATCTCCGCGGTCGCGGTATTGGCCAGCGCCCAGCGGGGATACGACCCGCTCTGCTCGGCGTCGTTGACCAACGACTGCGCCATGTCGCTGGCCTGCTGCGGGAACACCAGACCCTGCAGGGCCGCGACACCGCGGTAGGTGTCCCAGTCGGAGAAGTTGGCGTACTGGGTATGACCGTCGGCCACGGTGTGGATGTTGTTGTCGAACCCGATGTAGCGTCCGTCGGCGTCGTTGAATGTGTTGGGGTTCAACAACGAATGGTAGAGCGCGCTGTAGAACGTGGTGATGTCGTCCTCGGTGTAGCCGGCAATCTTGATGCGCGACAGTGCATCGTTCCACTGCGTCGACGCGGCGGCGCGGACGTCGTCGAAGTTTTCGGCGGCCTCGTCGAGGTTCTTGCGGGCACCGTCGACGTCGACGTACGACAGCGCCGTGCGCACCTCGAGCTCCGTGCCGGCCGGGAATTCCACGTATCCCCCGCTGGAGCCCTGGTAACTCGAATACGCGCTGCGACCGTTCGGGAATATCGAAAACCCGTCCCAGGTACCGAACTTGGAAAACGGCTTGCTGAACTTAATGGCGAAGTACACCGTGTAGACGTTGTCCTTGCCGCAGAATCCGCCGCTGGTGGCAGATCCGGTGATCGTGGTGTTATCCGCGCCGATCTTGATGTTGTCCGCCGAGGTGCCGCCCAGCGACGACCCTGACCGCACCAAGAACCGCGCCGGCCGGTTGCGCGGGTAATGGAACCGGCCCACACCGGTGCGATTGGTGGCGGTGAGTTCTGCCGTCACGCCCGCAGAGGGCAGCCGCACCGAGTAGTAGCCGGGCACGCCGACCTCGTGCTCGTCGTGGGCGATCTCCTCCGTCGCGTCCCAGGGCGCCACGCCGACCGGGCCGGTGGTCGGCAGCATCGAGATGTCACCAAACGCCGCGCAACCCACCGAGGCGTGGGTCATGCTGAACCCGGTGGCGCGGTCGTTGGAGTGGCTGTAGCCCGCGTAGTTGTCGACGGTGTCGGGCGAGTACTGCACCATGCCGAACGGCACCGAGGGCCCCGGGAAGTTGTTGATCTCCCCCACCGTCTTGCCGCCGTTGCCGGTGCCGATCAGGGTGTCGACGTGATCGACCGGTTTCTCGACCATCGGGGGTGGTTCGTAGGACGTGGGCGTGGCGCTGGCCAGCATCGCGCTGACCAGCAGCGCCGCCGCCACAAGCGCCGCGGCACCCCGACGTGACCGCATTGCCGAATTCTCCTCCTTCACCGGCACTTGGTG
>JBAWAV010000460.1:0-10149 GCA_049589475.1 Mycobacterium sp. | reverse complement strand
CGCGGCACCAACATGCTCGACGGCGGAGCGCCCTACTACGACACCTACGAATGCGCCGACGGCCGTTACGTGTCGGTGGGCGCCATCGAGCCGCAGTTCTATGCGGCGATGCTGGCCGGGCTCGGCTTGGACCCCGCCGACTTGCCGGCGCAGAACGACCGCAGCCGCTGGCCCGAGTTGCGGGCCAAGTTCACTGAAGCATTCGCCGGCAAGGATCGCGACCACTGGGCCAAGGTGTTCGCCGATTCGGACGCGTGCGTGACGCCGGTGCTGGCCTTCGGCGAGGTCGAGACGGAGCCGCACATCACTGAGCGCGACACTTTCTACCGGGTCGGCAACGGCCTGCAGCCGCTGCCGGCGCCGCGGTTCTCCCGCAGCTCTACGGACCAACCGCGCCCGCCGCGGGAGCCGGGGTCTGACACCGAAGCCGTCCTTCGGGACTGGGTATAGTCCCGACCAACCAGTAGGTCGGCTCGCTGGGGCCTGGCCGCATCGAAAGCCCGACCTTATCGAAAGGAAAGAATTGCGTGGAGATCAGGGATGCCGTAGCGCTCGTCACCGGTGGAGCGTCCGGCCTGGGGCTGGCCACCACCAAGCGCCTGCTCGACGCCGGCGCACAGGTGGTGGTGCTCGACCTCAAAGGCGAAGAGGTGGTGCGCGAACTCGGTGACCGGGCGAGGTTCGCGCCCGCTGACGTCACCGACGAGAAGGCCGTCACCGCGGCGCTCGACATCGCCGAATCGCTCGGCCCGCTGCGCATCGTGGTCAACTGCGCGGGCACCGGCAACGCTGTCAAGACGCTCGGCAAGGACGGCCCGTTCCCGCTCGCGGCCTTCCGCAAAGTCGTCGAGATCAACTTGATCGGCACGTTCAACGTGCTGCGGCTCGGTGCCGAGCGGATCGCCCAGCAAGACCTCGTCGGCGAAGAGCGCGGTGTCATCGTCAACACTGCGTCGGTGGCGGCGTTCGACGGTCAGATCGGTCAGGCCGCGTACTCGGCGTCCAAGGGTGGCGTGGTCGGCATGACGCTGCCCATCGCACGTGACTTGGCCAGCAAGGCCATCCGGGTCGTGACGATCGCCCCCGGCCTGTTCGACACCCCGCTGCTGGCGGGTCTGCCCGAGCCGGCCCGGGAGTCGCTCGGCAAGCAGGTGCCGCACCCCAGCCGACTGGGCAACCCGGACGAGTACGGCGCCTTGGCCGTGCACATCGTCGAGAACCCGATGCTCAACGGCGAGGTCATCCGGCTCGACGGCGCGATCCGGATGGCGCCGAGGTAGGCAGCGTTACAAAAGCCCCCGCCGGCGGCGGGGGCTTTTGTATTGAGTCAAGGCATTGAGTGAACGCCGAAGGTGCACGTGAGGATGGCGAACTCCTCGTTACCGGCACGCCCAAAGGTGAGGGGGCGCGTGCCGCGCGAACTAGCTCGCGTTAGGTAGCGGGTGCCAATCGTCGAGTTGCTCCGAGGTCTCGCCCTCTACCAGCACATCGCCGTTGTAGAGAGCCTCGAAATCACCTTTGATCACGTCGGCACTCGAATCATCGATCCACATGTAAGCGAGCGTATGGGCAACGTTTAAGGAATCTTTGAGTCACGGTTCGGAAAATCGTGGCAATTGTTACCGATCGGTAGGTGCCCGTGGTCCGGACGTGAGGTCCGGATGCTTGGAACAGACCTATTGGGCAGGCGTGCAATCGCATAGGCTCTGAAAATGTCCTGGTCAATCGCGCGCTGCGGTGAACTATCGCGGGCCCGGACTCGTATTCACAAGGTGAAGCGCAACGATGCGCCGGACACCTTGCCCTGCTAACTTAGCGCTGATAACTTAGCAGAGGTATCTAGACGGGAGGGACGCCGATGCTGCAGTGGATTGCTCGCCTCGCCATCGCCGCGCCCCGGCGGATTCTCGCGGTCGCGATATTGGTGATGGCGGCAGCCGCGGTATTCGGACTTCCAGTCGCCAAAAGCCTGTCCGCCGGCGGCTTCCAGGACCCGGCATCGGAGTCGGCGCGGGCGATCGCGTTGTTGGGAGACAAGTTCGGGCAGAGCGATCAGCAACTGGTCCTCGTGGTGACCGCACCTGCCGGTGCGCAGAGCGGCCCGGCCCGCCTGGTCGCGACCGACATCGTCGACCGGGTGCAGCGGTCACCCGGGGTGTTCAACGTAGCCTCGGCGTGGACCGGACCCGCCGCCGCGGGTCCGTCGCACCTGGCGACCGCCCTGCTGAGCAAGGACGGCAAATCCGGGTTGATCGTCGCCAACCTCGAAGGCGGCGAGAACAACGCGCAGAAGTACGCCAAGAGCATCGCGGCGCAGGTCGCCCACGACCGCGACGACGTGACGGTTCGGGCCGGTGGTGTGGCGATGGCCTACGACCAGATCAACCGCCAGAACGAGCGCGACCTGTTGCTGATGGAGTCGCTGGCGATTCCGCTGAGTTTTCTGGTGCTGGTCTGGGTCTTCGGGGGTCTGCTGACCGCGGCACTACCGGTCGTTCTGGGCGGGCTGGCCATAGTCGGCTCGATGTCGGTGCTGCGGCTGATCAGCTTCAGCACCGATGTGTCGACGTACGCGCTGAATCTCAGCAGCGCGCTGGGACTGGCCCTGGCCATCGATTACACGCTGCTGATCATCAGCCGCTACCGCGATGAGCTGGCCGACGGCAGCGAGCCGAACGAGGCGCTGATCCGGACCATGGCCACCGCGGGCCGCACCGTGTTGTTCTCGGCGACCACCGTCGCGTTGTCGATGGCGGTGATGGTGCTGTTCCCGATGTACTTCCTGAAGTCCTTCGCCTATGCGGGCGTGGCGACGGTGGCCTTCGTCGCGGTCGCGGCGATCGTCGTGACGCCGGCGGCGATCGTGCTCCTCGGATCACGGCTGGATGCGCTCGACGTACGCCGGCTGGGACGGCGGATCTTCGGCCGCCCGGACCCGGTGCGCAAACCGGTGCAGCAGCTGTTCTGGTACCGGTCGACCAAGTTCGTGATGCGGCGAGCCCTGCCAGTCGGTCTGGCCGTCGTCGCGTTGCTGCTTGTGCTTGGGATTCCCTTCCTCGGGGTGAAGTGGGGAATGCCCGATGACCGTGTGCTGCCGACTTCGGCCTCGGCGCACGCGGTTGGTGACCAATTGCGTCACGATTTCGCCGATGACTCGGCGACGGCGGTGCCGGTGGTCGTCCCGGATGTTCGAGGGGTGCGTCCGGGCGACCTCAACCGCTATGCCGCCGACCTGTCCCGGGTAGCCGGCGTTTCCGCTGTGTCGGCGCCGACCGGGACGTTCGTCGGTGGCAACCGGGTAGGTCCGCCGTCCGCGGCCACCGGCCTCCGGCACGATAGTGCGTTCTTCACAGTTACCACGACCGCGGCGCTGTTCTCGGAGGCCTCCGACACCCAGCTCGACCGGTTGCACGCCGTGCCGGGTCCGGCGGGCCGATCGGTGGAGATGGCCGGCACGGCCATGATCAACCGCGACAGTGTGTACGCGATCACCGCCCGTCTTCCGTTGGTGTTGGGGTTGATCGCCGCCATCGCCTTCGTGCTGTTGTTCTTGCTGACCGGCAGTGTGGTGCTGCCGCTGAAGGCATTGGTGTGCAACGTCTTATCGCTGACAGCGGCCTTCGGCGCATTGGTGTGGATCTTTCAGGACGGCCATTTCGGCGCACTGGGCACCACACCCAGCGAGACGCTGGTCGCCAATATTCCGGTGCTGTTGTTCTGCGTCGCGTTCGGCCTGTCGATGGACTACGAGGTATTCCTGGTTTCCCGGATTCGGGAGTACTGGTTGGCATCCGTCGCTGCCCGTCCTGCGACGGCGGATCGCCGAAAGATCCGCGCGGACAACGACGAAAGCGTCGCGCTCGGCCTGGCCCGGACCGGCCGCGTCGTGACCGCCGCCGCGGTGGTGATGTCGATTTCGTTCGCCGCGTTGATCGCCGCGCAGGTGTCGTTCATGCGGATGTTCGGTCTCGGGCTGACGCTGGCGGTGCTCGCCGATGCGACGTTGGTGAGAATGGTTCTGGTGCCGGCGTTCATGCACCTGCTGGGGCAATGGATCTGGTGGGCGCCCAAACCGCTGGTGTGGCTGCATGATCGGTTCGGTATCAGCGAGTCGGATCACGCGCACGTGCCGGTGCCCGCCGATCTCTCGGCCGGGCGGCACCGTCTCGAAGACAGTTCTTCGGTCGCGTCCGCCGAGTCGAGCCGCGTACATGCTAAGGCGACGGTCGTCGACAGTGGCTAGCGCCGCGACGGATAATCTGCGCCGCAGGCGTGCGCCGCGCGGGTCCGGCGACCTGTTGCGTGATGAGATCCTCGACGCTGCAACTGAACTCCTGCTCGGTACCGGACATGCCAAGGCGGTGTCGATCCGCTCGGTGGCCGAACGCGTCGGCGTGACGCCGCCGTCGATCTACCTGCATTTTCAAGACAAGGTCGCGCTGCTCGACGCGGTGTGCGCCCGCTACTTCGAAAAGCTTGACGAAGAGATGCAGCGCGTTTCGGCTGCGCAGTCGAGCAGCGTCGAGGTGCTGCGAGCACAGGGGCTGGCCTACATCCGGTTTGCCACCGAGAACCCGGAGCTTTATCGGATCGCGACGATGGGTGAGTGGCGGTCCGGCAGCAACGTCGATGCCGCGCTGGCAAGTTCGGCGTTCGAGCATATGTGCGCCACTGTGCAGGCGCTCATCGACGAAGGTACATTCGCGCCGGGCGACGCCACCGGGATCGCGCTGGAACTGTGGAGTGCCGCGCACGGCGTGGCCTCGCTGTTGATCGCCAAACCGCACTTGCCGTTCGGTGACGTGGAGGCCTTTGCCGACCGGGTGCTGCGCGCGGTCTTCACCGGGAATATGGTGACGGGATTGGTCGGTGCCGAGGCATCCCCCGACGAGGTGGTGGAGCGGCTGACGGCATTGCGATCTTCGTTGAAAGGGCAGTCGGTATGACGTCGTCGACGACACTCGACCATCCGTTCTTCGCCCGCATCTGGCCCACTATCGCGGCACACGAGACCGAGCAGATGCGGGAGTTTCGACGGGAGAACCTGGCCGGGTTGTCCGGCCGGGTGCTCGAGGTCGGTGCGGGCACCGGCACCAACTTCGCGCTCTACCCCGATTCGGTGACGCGGGTTGTCGCCGTCGAACCCGAGCAGCGGCTGGCCGTCCGCGCGAGTGACGCCGCTGCTGCCGCTGCCGTTCCGATCGAGGTGACGAACAGGACAGTAGAGAGCTTCTCTGCCGCAGAGCCTTTCGACGCGGTGGTGTGCTCGCTGGTGTTGTGCTCGGTGGTCGATCCTGATTCGGTTCTGCGGCAACTTTTTTCGTTGATTCGGCCGGGGGGCGAGCTGCGCTATCTGGAGCACATGGCCAGCGGCGGACCGCGTGGCCGGTTGCAGCAACTGGTCGACGCGACGATCTGGCCCAAGCTCGCGGGCAACTGCCATACCCACCGTCGCACCGAGACGTCGATCCGCGCGGCCGGATTCGAGGTCGACACCGCCCGAACCGAGAAGGCGCTGCCGTCGTGGGTGCCGCTGCCGGTGGCAGAGTTCACCCTGGGCCGCGCCCATCGGCCGACCTAGTTCAGCAACGCGGGCAGCCGCTGTATCAGTGTCGGCAGCGCCGTGCTGGCGCTTTCGCGCACGGTGATCGTGGCGCTGCTCGACAGCGGTGTCGGTTCGGGGTTGACCTCGACGACGACCGTTCCCTGGGCCACCGCCAGTTCGGGCAGTCCCGCCGCCGGGTAGACGAGGCCGGAAGTTCCTACCACGACAAGCACGTCGGCGGTCGTCGTCGCCTCGACGGCGTGCTGCCAGGGCCCCTCGGGCAGCGCTTCGCCGAACCACACGATGTCGGGCCTGATCAAGCCGCCGCAGTCGCAGCTCGGCGGCTCGACTTCCAGCGCGGGCTCCGTCATCTCGGGAAGTTCGCCGGTGTAAGGCAGATCGCATGTCGCACAACGGAAGTCGAATAGGCTACCGTGCACGTGATGCACCCGCGAGCTGCCCGCACGCTCGTGCAGGTCGTCGACGTTCTGCGTGACGACGCTGACCTCGGCATGGTCCTGCCACGCGGCGACGGCGCGGTGGCCGGCGTTGGGCTCGACGGTGCCGACCAGATAGTGCCGCCAGAGATACCAACCCCACACTCGTTCGGGATTGCGCTGCCAGCCTTGGACACTGGACAACTCGTAGGGGTCGAACCGGGCCCACAGTCCGTTCTTGTCGTCGCGGAAGGTCGGCACACCGCTTTCGGCGGAGATTCCCGCGCCGGACAGGACCGTGATACGCACCCCAACAAGATAGCCCGGCGACGATGCAGAGCGCTCAGCGCGATGAGGTGGGGGCACCACCCGCTTGCTGGGGAGAGCTGGGCAGTGAATCTGGCCGGACTGCGGGATACTGAGCAGGTGGAACTCGGGGAGTGGCTGCGGGTTGACGGTCAAGCGGGACGGCCGCTGTTCGACCAACTCCGCAACCAGATCATCGAGGCGATCCGGGCCGGCACCCTGGCGCCGGGGACCCGGCTGCCGACGGTGCGCGAACTGGCCGGCCGATTGGGCCTGGCCGTCAACACCGTCGCCCGCGCGTATCGCGAGCTGGAAGCCGCAGGAATTGTCGAAACCCGTGGGCGCTTCGGCACATTCGTCGCTCGGGCCGACCCGTCGGACACCGCGATGGCAGACGCGGCGCGCGCCTATCTCGACGTTGCGCACCGACTCGGGCTCGGCAAAGCCGACGCAGTGCGCTATCTCGAGGCCGCCTACGACGACTGAGCGCCCACGACCTTGACCAGCGTGCGCAGGTTGCGGGTGGTGGTCGACGACTTGTACCGCTTCTTGCCCATCGTCTTGCCGATGGTGCTGTCCAGCGTCTTGTTCTTCGGTACCTGCCAATAGATCACGCCGGCGGACTTGGGGCCGCGGACGATCTTCTCGTCGGCCTTGGCGTCCTTGGCCAGCGCGGCGAGTTCGTCGAGCACGTCGCCGTCGCTGACGAACGTGACATAGGACTGGTAGCCGTCGACTTCGGCGTCGAACGGGTAGCCGTCGACGATGGCCTGCACCTTTGTGATCGGGTGCACCAACACCCACGCGTCGTAGCCGAATTGCTTGCGCAGTGCCTTCTCGGCTGTCGCCCGCACCTCGTCGGCGGTCTTCGGCGAATCGAGCGTGACGTTGCCGGTGGCCAGGATCGTCCGCACGTCAGCGAGTCCCGCGGCGGCCAGCGCGGCGGCCACCTCGGCCATCTTCAGGTTGACGCCACCGACATTGACTCCCCGCAGAAATGCCGCGTAGTGGGTCATAGCGCGATCGTAGAACGCCGACGTCGGCCGGGTTTGATGATCTGCCCGGGCTAGTAGGCTCGTCCCATGAGCCGCCAAGTTTTCGACGACAAGTTGCTGGCCGTGATCGCGGACAATTCGCTCGGCGTGCTCGCCACTCTCAAGCGTGACGGTCGCCCGCAATTGTCCAACGTCACGTACTACTTCGATGCCCGTAATGCCGTCGTTCAGGTGTCGGTCACTGAGCCGCGGGCCAAGACCCGCAACCTGCGTCGCGACCCACGGGCCTCGCTGCTGGTCAGCTCCGACGACGGCTGGTCCTACGCCGTCGCCGAGGGCACCGCGTCGCTCACGCCGCCGGCGGCATCACCCGGCGACGACACCGTCGAAGCGCTGATCGCGTTGTACCGCAACATCGCCGGCGAACACCCGGACTGGGACGACTACCGCCGCGCGATGGTCACCGATCGCCGCGTCGTGCTGTCCATGCCGATCGCGCATGTGTACGGCATGCCGCCCGGCATGCGGTGAATCCCGCTGCGGTGCCGCCAACGGTCTAGGCTGCCAGCATGGCTGGATCCAAGTCGGCGCCCGAATCGCCCGAGTCCGAAGACGACACCAAACGTAAATTCCGCGAAGCCCTCGAACGTAAGAACGCGAAGTCGGCGGGCGGGGCGGATCACAAGGACGGCAACGCGCAGCGGCCGCAGGCGCACGGTGCGGCGGGGAATCGCCGCGAATTTCGCCGCAAGAGCGGCTGATCAGCTAACCGACGACCTTGTCGTCAGCGCCGGTTAGCCTGAAAAAGATTGCCGGAACGACGAATTCGACCGCGGTCAATACTTCCTGAAACCAGTGCGGCCGGCCCTTGTCGACCAGCGAGATCAACCGGCCGATGCCGCTGACCAACATCACCCCCGCCAGCAGTCGCACCTGTGCGGCGTGGATGGGAGATCGGGCGGCCCGCAGCCAGGCCAGACCGTATCCGGCGAAATACGCGGAATAGAACCGCTCGCGGGAATCGACGGTCGCGTTGGCGTCTGTCGCGCCCGGAACCGAGGCAGTGCCGAGTGCGAAGTGGTAGAGGCCGATGGCGATGCAGGACAGTCCGGTGAACCCGGCGAGGTTTTTCAACGGTCGGCCAGCCATCCTGTCACCGTAGCCCGGGGCCGCCCTAGTTGGCCGCGTCTTCCAGATACGTAGCGAGTCCGAGCTTCTCGACGAGTGTCAACCAGTCGGCGGCGGAGATCTCGTACTGAGGAGGGTCGTTGACGCGTTCGGTCCGTACACTTTTTCCCATGTCGGCGTGTAGGCCGTGCCGGATGCCACGAATTGGTGCGACGCCGTCGACTCGTCACTGATGCTCATGAGCCGGGATTATTCTCTCGCCGGGTTGCGGGCGCATCGGGCGAATTCCCTATATACGGCGGGGCCTGCCATTCACTTCGCCCTGCTCGGTGTGGTTGGCTGAGAGCAATTGGGTTGCGTGACGGAAGGAACACGTCGTTGACCGTGAAGCTCTGGCTTGCGCAGGAGCCCGAAGCCGATGGACTGCTCGCGGACAATCCTTTCGCGTTGCTCGTCGGAATGGTGCTGGACCAACAGATTCCTCTGGAGCGGGCGTTCGCGGGACCCAAGACCATTGCCGATCGGGTGGCTGCGGGCAATCGGTCTCGGCGTGTCGACCTCGACGGGCAGGCCGTCCTCGACGCCGCCGAGATCGCCGACTACGACCCGGACAAGTTCGCCGCCTTGTGCTCGGAAAAGCCTGCGATACATCGCTTTCCCGGCTCGATGGCCAAGCGGATCCAGATGCTGGCGCGGATCATCGTCGACGACTACGACGGCGATGCAACAGCGCTGTGGACCGCAGGCGACCCCGATGGGCCCGAGTTGCTGCGACGGCTCAAGGGCCTACCGGGATTCGGCGAGCAGAAGGCGCGCATCTTCTTGGCGTTGCTCGGCAAGCAGTACGCGGTGACCCCGAAGAATTGGCGGACCGCGGCCGGCGAATTCGGCAAGGCCGGCTCGCACATCTCGGTCGCCGATATCGCCGACCCACGTTCGCTCGACAAGGTCCGGTCGTACAAAAAGGATATGAAGGCAGCCAACAAGGCTAAGCGAGAGGCAGCGACGTGAAGACACATCTGAATTGCCCGTGCGGTGAGGCGCTCACCGGCAAAGACGAAGACGAATTGGTCGAGGTGACCCAGGCTCACCTGGCCAGCGCGCACCCCGGCCTCGAATACGACCGGGACGCGATTCTCTTTATGGCCTATTAACGGCTGATCCGCCGACGCGCACACGACGATGGGTGCGCGTCGGCGGCATTAACCAGGGTTCAGGGCACCAGGCTCGGAGCCTCAGGGCACCACCGTCGAACCGATGGTGGGCATGAACTGGCACTGCTTGTCCTTGGTCGTGACCTGCCCGAAGACCGTCGACATGATGCTGCCCGATCCGGTGTCGACGGTCGCGGTCAACGTGGTCGGCCCCTGCGGGTTGATGTCCGCCTGCGGCTTGAGCGTTGCGCTGCCCGATTTGCCGCTGGTCAGGTTGACCCAGGTGACATTCAACGGCAGCTTCTGCACGTCAGCGGGTCCCGACGTCCCGATCGCGGTGAACACGTACGCCGTCTGGCCGGCGGCCGGACCCGGCGCCGGGATCTTGGCGGGCCCGGCCACCGACAGGACCGGCGCCAGTACGTTGCCGCCGTCGGTCCCGCAGTTGTTGCTGATCGACGGGTACATGAAGTCCTGCGTGGGCGGGGCGTCCGGGCTGAAACCCGGATCCGCGGCCGGTCCCGGCGCGGCCGCTTCGGCCGCCGGTCCGGCGGGCGCTGCGGGTGTGGCTGCCACCGGAACGG
>JBAWAV010000459.1:0-21629 GCA_049589475.1 Mycobacterium sp. | reverse complement strand
GGCCGGCGCGCTACCCGGGTTGCTGCCCGGCGGTCGCCCGCTGAGCGACGAGACGGCCCGCGCGCAGATGTTGCAGGGCTGGCACGTCGACGAATTGCCTTCCGCGCCAGGGCGTGACGCGGACGCGATCCTCGCCGCAGCCACCGACGGCACGCTGGGCGCGTTGCTGGTCGGTGGCATCGAGCCCGACGACTTCGCCGACCCCGCCGCGGTGCTCGCCGCATTGGACGCCGCAGGCTTCGTCGTCAGCCTGGAACTGCGGCACAGCGCGGTCACCGAACGCGCCGACGTGGTCTTCCCGATCGCACCGGCGGCGGAAAAGTCCGGGACGTACGTCAACTGGGAAGGGCGGCCCCGCACTTTCGCCGCCGCGCTGCCCCCCGCCGCGACCCCGGACCTGCGCGTGCTCGACCCCCTGGCCGACGAGGTGGGCATCGACCTGGGATTCCCCACTGTCGAGGCCGCACACGCCGAGTTGGTCGGGCTGGGCAGCTGGGACGGCACGCCCGGCGCCACCCCGACCGAAGCCGCAGCCGCGACGCCCACGCCCGGCGCCGGCGAGGCCGTGCTGGCGGGCTGGCGGATGCTGCTCGACGACGGACGGCTGCAGAACGGTGAGCCACATTTGGCCGGCACCGCGCGCACACCGGTGGTGCGGCTGTCGGCCGCGACTGCTGAGGCGACCGGAGCTGCCGACGGCGACGACGTCACGGTCAGCACCGTGCGTGGCGCGATCACGTTGCCGTTGGCGATCACCGAGATGCCCGACCACGTCGTCTGGCTGCCGCTGAACTCACCGGGTTCGGCGGTGCACCGGCAACTGGGCGTCACGCCCGGTGCTGTCGTGAAAATTGGAGTGGCTAAATGATTCCCGGCTTTGGACATGACACCTGGTGGCTGATCCTCGCCAAATCGCTGCTCGTCTTCGTGTTCCTGGTGCTGACGGTGCTGATCGCCATCCTCGCCGAACGCAAGATCCTCGGCCGGATGCAGCTGCGTTGGGGCCCCAACCGGGTCGGTCCGCGCGGCTACCTGCAGAGCCTGGCCGACGGCATCAAGCTGGCGCTCAAGGAGCCGATCACCCCGTTCGGCGTCGAAAAGCCGATTTTCCTTCTCGCACCGGCTATCTCGACGATCCCGGCGATCACCGCGTTCGCGTTCATTCCGTTCGGGCCGCAGGTATCGGTCTTCGGTCACTGGACCCCGCTGCAGGTGACCGACCTTCCGGTGGCGGTGCTCTTCATATTGGCGTTGTCGTCGATCGGCGTGTACGGGATCGTGCTCGCGGGCTGGTCGTCGGGTTCCACGTATCCGCTGCTGGGTGGCGTGCGCTCGACCGCGCAGGTGATCTCCTACGAGGTCGCGATGGGGCTGTCGTTCGCGACGGTGTTCCTCTTTGCCGGAACGATGTCCACGTCGCAGATCGTGACCGCGCAGAACCGGGTGTGGTACGTCTTCCTGCTGCTGCCGTCGTTCTGCACGTATTTGGTGTCGATGGTCGGCGAGACCAACCGGGCACCGTTCGACCTGCCGGAGGCCGAAGGCGAACTGGTCGCCGGCTTCCACACCGAGTACTCGTCGCTGAGCTTCGCGATGTTCTTCCTCGCCGAGTACATCAACATGACCACGGTGTCTGCGTTGGCCGCGACGCTGTTCCTGGGCGGCTGGCACGCGCCGTTCCCGCTGAACATGTGGGCCGGGGCCAACAGCGGATGGTGGCCAGTGCTGTGGTTCACCGCCAAGGTGTGGGTGTTCCTGTTCCTGTACATCTGGCTGCGGGGCGTGCTGCCGCGACTGCGGTACGACCAGTTCATGGCGCTCGGGTGGAAGATCCTCATCCCGGTGTCGCTGGTCTGGGCGCTGATCGCGGCCGCGATCCGCACTGCGCGCAACCAGGGTTACGCCCATTGGACAGCGCTGCTGGTCGGCGCCAGCATCGCCGGCACCGTCGTACTGCTGTATTTGCTGCAGAGACCGTTCAGCGAAAGACAGATCCGCAAGAAGCGTCGCCGCACAGAGGCGGCGGAGACACCGTCGCTCGAACCGGCATTTCCCACGCCGTCGCTGCCCGGCAAGGCGCTGGCGCCGGCGACCAAGGAGACTGCCAATGGCTAAGTTCCTCAGTTCCCTCGCCGGTTTCGGCGTCACGTTCGGCGCGATGTTCAAACGCCCGGTCACCGAGATGTACCCGGAGAATCCAGGCCCGGTGGCACCGCGCTACCACGGCCGCCACCAACTGAACCGCTACGCCGACGGGCTGGAGAAGTGCATCGGCTGCGAGCTGTGCGCGTGGTCGTGCCCGGCGGACGCCATCTATGTCGAAGGTGCCGACAACACCGACGAGGCCAGGTATTCGCCGGGCGAACGCTACGGCCGCGTCTACCAGATCAACTATCTGCGCTGCATCGGATGCGGGCTGTGCGTCGAAGCCTGCCCGACCCGCGCGTTGACGATGACCAACCACTACGAGATGGCCGACGACAATCGCGCCGACCTGATCTACGAGAAGGTCAACCTGCTGGCTCCGATGCTGGAGGGTATGACGCCGGCGCCGCACCCGCGGGCCGAAGGATCCACCGACGCCGACTACTACCGCGGCAACATCACCGCGAACGGCCTGCGCCAACTACCGATTTCGGATGTCTCGAAGTGATCACTGTGATGGCCGCCGACGCGATAACCCGCACGTCGACCGGTGAGGCGGTGACCTTCTGGGTGCTGGGCATCCTGGCGGTGGTCGGCGCACTGGGCGTGGTGATGGCCGCCAACGCGGTCTACTGCGCGATGTCTCTGGCGTTGACCATGATCATCCTGGCGGTGTTCTACATGATCGAGGACGCCGTGTTCCTCGGCGTCGTGCAGATCGTGGTCTACACCGGCGCAGTGATGATGCTCTTCTTGTTCGTACTGATGCTGATCGGCGTCGATTCGGCCGAGTCGCTGGTGGAAACGCTTCGCGGACAACGGGTTGCCGCTGTGGTCGCCGGCCTGGGCTTCGGCATCGTGCTCATCGCCGGCATCGGCAACGTGGCCACCCACGATCTGACGGGGCTGACGAAAGCCAACGCCGGTGGCAACGTCCAGGGTCTCGCGACGCTGATCTTCTCCCAATATCTCTGGGCATTCGAACTGACCAGCGCGCTGCTGATCACCGCGGCCATCGGGGCGATGATCCTCGCGCACCGGGAGCGCTTCGAGCGCCGAAAGACGCAGCGCGAGTTGTCCATCGAACGCTTCCAAGTCGGTGGCCACCCGACAATGCGGCCCGGCCCCGGTGTCTACGCGCGGCACAACGCGGTCGACTCGGCCGCGCGACTGCCGGACGGGTCGTACTCCCGGCTGTCGGTGCCCGCGGTCCTGGAGATCCGGACGTTCGACGACAAGGACGTGCCGGCCGTGCCGGCCATCACGGGTTCCAACTCCCGTCGCGCGCTCCGCTCGTTTGACTCACAGGAGAACGGTGCGTCATGAATCCGCAGAATTACCTCTACCTCTCAGCGCTGCTGTTCACCATCGGCGCTGTCGGTGTGCTGTTGCGGCGCAACGCGATCGTCATGTTCATGTGTGTCGAGCTGATGCTCAACGCGGTCAACCTGGCCTTCGTCACCTTCGCCCGGATGCACGGCCACCTCGACGGTCAGATGGTGGCCTTTTTCACGATGGTCGTCGCCGCCTGCGAGGTGGTGGTCGGGCTGGCCATCATCATGACGATTTTCCGTGCCCGCAAATCGGCTTCGGTCGACGACGCCAACCTGCTCAAGGGCTGAGGGGATGACACATTTGACTTGGCTGCTTGTCGCGCTGCCCGCGGCCGGCGCCCTAATCCTGCTGCTCGGCGGCAGGCGCACCGACCCCTGGGGACATCTGCTGGGCTGCCTGACGGCGCTGGCATCCTTCGGCGTCGGCGTGGCGCTGCTCAACGACATGCTCGGTCGGCACGGCGACGCCCGGTCGATCAACGAGACCCTGTTCTCCTGGGTACCGGTCGGCGGCTTCCAGGTGGACTTCGGTCTGCAGGTGGACCAGTTGTCGATCTGCTTCGTGCTGCTGATCACCGGGGTCGGTTCGCTGATCCACATCTACTCGGTCGGCTACATGGCCGAAGATCCTGATCGCCGACGCTTTTTCGCCTACCTCAACTTGTTCCTCGCGGCGATGCTGCTGCTGGTGGTCGCCGACAACTACCTGGTTCTCTACGCCGGCTGGGAAGGCGTAGGCCTGGCGTCCTACCTGCTGATCGGGTTCTGGTACCACAAGCCGACCGCGGCCACCGCCGCGAAGAAGGCCTTCGTGATGAACCGCGTCGGCGACGCCGGCCTGGCGCTGGCCATCTTCGCGATCTTCGCCAACTTCGGCACGCTGTCCTACTCAGGGGTGTTCGGCCAGGCCGCGGGCGCCAACCACGCCGCGCTCACCGCGATCGGTCTGCTGCTGCTGTCCGGCGCTTGTGCGAAATCCGCGCAGGTTCCACTGCAGGCCTGGCTCGGTGACGCGATGGAGGGCCCCACCCCGGTGTCCGCCCTCATCCACGCGGCCACCATGGTGACCGCCGGTGTCTATCTGATCGTGCGATCCAACCCGCTATACAGCCTATCCGCGGACGCGCGGCTCGGCGTGATCATCGTCGGCACGGTCACGCTGCTGTTCGGGGCGATCATCGGCTGCGCCAAGGACGACATCAAGCGTGCGCTGGCCGCGTCCACGATGAGCCAGATCGGCTACATGGTGCTGGCCGCGGGCCTCGGACCGGCCGGTTACGCGTTCGCGATCCTGCATCTGCTCACCCACGGCTTCTTCAAAGCCGGCCTCTTCCTCGGCTCTGGCTCGATCATCCACGCGATGCACGACGAGCAGGACATGCGCCACTACGGCGGGCTGCGGAGCGCGCTGCCAATCACTTTCGTGACGTTCGGACTGGGCTACCTTGCGATCATCGGCGTGCCGCCCTTCTCGGGCTACTTCTCCAAGGACGCGATCATCGAAGCGGCGCTGGGAGCGGGTGGCGTCACCGGTTGGGTGCTCGGCGGTGCCGCCCTGGTGGGTGCCGGCATCACCGCGTTCTACATGACGCGGGTGATGCTGCTGACGTTCTTCGGCGAAAAGCGTTGGGCCAAGGACGCCCATCCGCATGAGGCGCCGGCGACGATGGCCTGGCCGATGATCATCCTCGCGTTTGGATCGGTGTTCGCCGGTGGATTGCTGGGCGTCGGCGGCAGGCTGCAACACTGGCTGGAGCCGGTGACCACCTTCGAGGAGAGCACGAAAGTCGCGCCGACCTGGGTGCTCAGCGCGGTGGCTGTCGGCGTCGTCGCCGTCGGCTTCCTGATCGCGCTGTGGCGCTACCTCGGCCGCCCGGTGCCCGAGACGGCGCCCACTGATGTGTCGGTGCTGACCGTCGCCGCCCGCAGAGATCTCTACGGCGACGCCTTCAATGAGGACGTGTTCATGCGACCGGGTGCGCAACTCACGCACACGCTGGTGGAATTCGACGACAAGGGCGTAGATGGTTCAGTCAACGCGCTGGCCAATCTGGTGAGCCGCACCTCTGAGTGGCTGCGCGGGTTCCAGACCGGATTCGCGCGCAACTACGCGTTGTCGATGTTGGCGGGAGCGGCACTGGTGGCCGTCGCGATCTTGGCGGTGCAACTGTGGACGTGACGCCGACGACGATGCAGAGCGCAGCGATGCTGAGGAGTGGCGCCAATGACTAATACCCTCCCCTGGCTGACGGTGCTGTGGCTGGTGCCGTTGGTCGGTGCCGTCGCGATCATCCTGCTGCCGCCGGGGGCCGGCAAGCTCGCCAGGTGGCTCGGTCTGACCGTGTCGGTGGCCGTGCTGGCGCTGTCGATCGGCATCGGGCTGGCCTTCAAGGCCGGCGGCCCGACCTACCAGTTCGTCGAATCCCATCGCTGGATACCGACATTCGGCGCCGGATACACCCTCGGTGTCGACGGCATCGCACTGGTCCTCGTGCTGTTGACCACCATCCTCGTGCCGTTTCTGTTGTTGGCGGGCTGGAACGACGGCGGCGAGAAGCCGCGCGGCACACAGGCTTACATCGCGCTGACGCTGACCATCGAGTCGATGGTGTTGATCTCGGTGATCTCGCTCGACGTACTGCTGTTCTACGTGTTCTTCGAAGCGATGCTGATCCCGATGTACTTCCTGATCGGCGGCTTCGGCAGCGGCGTCCAGCGGTCCCGCGCCGCAGTGAAGTTCTTGCTGTACAACCTCTTCGGCGGTCTGATCATGCTGGCCGCGGTGATCGGTCTGTACGTGGTGACCGCTGAGCACGGCACGGGGACATTCGATTTCCGTCAGATCGTCGCCGCGGTCACGACCGATTCGCTGGGCACGTCGTCGGCCGTGCAGAAGGCACTGTTCCTCGGCTTCATGTTCGCGTTCGCGATCAAGGCGCCGTTGTGGCCGTTCCACCGCTGGCTGCCCGACGCGGCGGTGGAGTCGACCCCGGCGACGGCGGTGCTGATCACCGCGGTGATGGATAAGGTCGGCACGTTCGGCATGCTGCGGTACTGCTTGCAGTTGTTCCCTGATGCATCAACATATTTCCGCCCAGCCATCGTGGTCTTGGCGGTGATCGGGGTCATCTACGGCGCGGTCGTGGCGATCGGGCAGACCGACATCATGCGACTGATCGCCTACACGTCGATCTCGCACTTCGGCTTCATCATTCTCGGTATCTTCGTGATGACCACTCAGGGACAGAGCGGGTCGACGCTGTACATGCTCAACCACGGCATATCGACCGCGGCGGTGTTCCTGATCGCCGGCTTCCTCATCTCGCGGCGCGGCACCCGATCGATCGCCGCGTACGGCGGGGTCCAGAAGGTCGCCCCCGTCCTGGCCGGGACGTTCCTCGTCGCCGGCTTGGCCACCGTGTCGCTGCCGGGTCTGGCGCCGTTCGTCAGCGAATTCCTGGTCCTGGTGGGCGCATACAACCGCTACTGGCTGGCGGCGGCGTTCGGTGTGACCGCGTTGGTGCTGTCCTCGATCTACATTCTCTGGCTGTACCAACGACTGATGACCGGCCCCGTCGCCGACGGCAACGAACGGATCCGCGACCTGGTGCCGCGCGAAATCCTGGTCGTCGCACCGCTGATCGCGCTGCTGCTGGTGCTCGGGATCTACCCGAAGCCGGTGTTGGACATCATCAATCCCGCGGTGGGCAACACCATGACCACCATCGGTCAGCATGACCCTGCACCGATCGTGCGGCCCGGCACTGCCCACGTACCCGGGATGGCGGAAGGACCGCACCGATGACCTCAGTCCCCATGCCCACCCCCAGCGTCGAATACGGGCTGCTGTCGCCGATTTTCATCGTCTTCGGTGTCGCGATCGTCGGCGTCCTGGTCGAGGCGTTCCTGCCCCGCCGCGTCCGCTACGGCGCCCAGGTTCTGCTCGCGCTCGGCGGTCTGATCGCCGCATTCGTCGCGGTCGTGATCGTCGGCAGGCAACTGGACCCCCCGGGCCGCGGTGCCGTGCTGAATGCACTGGCGGTCGACGGCCCCACGCTGGTCCTGCAGGGCGCCATCCTGTTGGTTGCAGTGCTGGCCGTGGTCTTCTTCGCCGAACGTCACCGCGGCGATGACCCGGCCGCGGGCCCGGGCGCCGCGACGGCCACCGCTCACCCCCCTGCCGGCCTGGACTCCTTCACGCCGCAAGCCTCGGCGGTGCCCGATAGCGCCGCCGAACGCGAGGCGGAGCGGGCCGGGGCGTCGCAGACCGAACTGTTCCCGCTGACGATGCTGGCTGTCGGCGGCATGCTGGTGTTCCCCGCCGCCAACGACCTGTTGACCATGTTCATCGCGCTGGAAGTACTGTCGCTGCCGCTGTACCTGCTGTGCGGGCTGGCCCGGCACCGCCGCCTGCTTTCCCAGGAAGCTTCGGTGAAATACTTTCTGCTGGGCGCGTTCTCGTCGGCGTTCTTCCTCTACGGCGTAGCGCTGCTCTACGGCGCCACCGACACGCTGTCACTGCCCGCCATCGCCGATTCGCTAGCCGGCCAGTCGAACCACTCGACGGCGTTGCTCGGCGTCGCACTGTTGTCGGTCGGGCTGCTGTTCAAGGTCGGCGCCGTCCCGTTCCATTCGTGGATTCCCGACGTCTACCAAGGTGCGCCGACCCCGATCACCGGGTTCATGGCCGCGGCCACCAAAGTCGCCGCGTTCGGCGCGCTGCTGCGAGTGTTCTATGTGGCGCTGCCACCGCTGCAAGACCAGTGGCGACCCGTGTTGTGGGCCATCGCAATCCTGACCATGGCGGTCGGCACCGTCACGGCGCTGACCCAGACCAACGTCAAGCGGATGCTGGCGTACTCGTCGATCGCGCACGTGGGTTTCATCCTCACCGGCGTGATCGCGGACAACTCGCTCGGTCTCGCGGCGACGATGTTCTACCTTGTCGCCTACAGCTTCAGCACTGTGGGAGCGTTCGCGGTCGTGAGCCTGATCCGTGACGCCCACGGCGACGAGGACGCCACCTTGGCGCATTGGGCAGGCCTGGGCCAGCGCTATCCCGTTGTCGGCCTGCTCTTTTCAATGTTCCTGTTGGCTTTCGCCGGTATTCCGCTGACCAGCGGGTTCATCGGCAAGTTAGCGGTGTTCCAGGCGGCGGCCAATGGCGGTGCGGTGCCGCTGGTCATCATCGGTGTGATCGCCAGCGCGGTCGCCGCCTACTTCTACGTCCGGGTGATCGTGCTGATGTTCTTCACCGAAGCGCATGCCGAGCCGGTGCACGTCGTGATGCCGAGCTTCTCGAGTAAGGCGGCCATCGCGGCGTGCGCGATCGTCACCATCGGCCTGGGAGTGTTCCCCCAGCCGCTGCTCGATCTGGTCCGGCAGGCCTCGCAGTTCTGGTCATGACGGCAGCGCTGGTTCTCAGCGACGACACCGGCCCAGTCCGGGTGTTGACGATGAACCGTCCCGCGGCACGAAATGCGTTGAGTCCCGAGCTGATCGAGACGCTCTACGCCGCGCTGCGCGAGGCCGACGACGACCCGTCGGTGCGGGTGGTGGTGCTCACCGGAGCCGACCCGGCGTTCTGCGCCGGCGTCGACCTCAAAGCGGCGCAGCGGCTCGGCTCGGTGTACTTCGAGCAGTTCCAGAGGCAGAGCTGCATTCGCCAGACCGCGCTGATGCACAAGCCGATCGTCGGCGCCGTCAACGGCGCGGTGTTCACCGGCGGGTTGGAGATGGCGCTGGGCTGCGACTTCCTCATCGCTTCTGAGCGTGCGGTTTTCGCCGATACCCACGCCCGCGTCGGCATCCTGCCCGGCGGCGGGATGACCGCGCGGCTACCGCAGGTGGTCGGCGCGGCGATGGCGCGGCGACTGTCGATGACCGGCGAAGTGGTCGACGCCAACCGAGCCGAGCAGATCGGGCTGGTCACCGAAGTCGTGCCGCACGACCGACTGCTGCCGAGGGCTGTCGAGTTGGCCGGGCAGATCGCCGAAGTACCCGCGCCGATCATGGCCGGCCTCAAGGACATCTATGTCACCGGCACAGCGGCGACCACCGACGCCGCACTGGCTGCCGAACAGGCGATCGCCGGAGCCCAGACGCTGGACCAGTCAGGCTTGAAAGATCGGTTTGCAGAGGTCACCGAGCGCAACCGCAGCCAAATTCAGCCGCGGCGTTAGCTGGTCAACAGCGGGCTGTAGTCGGTCGGTGGGTCGACGAGATTCATCGACCGGTACAGCTTTTCGGCGAGAGCCGGGCTGCTTTCGGCGGCGGACAACACCGCGTCGCGGAAGTCCAGCAGTTCTTTCGACGGCGCGTGTTCCGGGTTGCCGTCGTCCATGTAGCGATCGTTGAATTGGTTGGCCGCCCACAGCGGGCCGATGTGCTCGGCGGCCACCGCGAAGAACCGCCGGCTCAGGTCGCCGTCCGCCTCGGCCAAGCAGTCCTGCAGCGCCCTCGCCTCCAGCGCCGCCACGGTCATGCCTTGCCCGTAAATGGGATTGGTGCTGCAGATCGCGTCGCCGAACACCAGAAACCCCGCAGGGAACCGATCCAGCTTGTCGTAACGCCGCCAGGTCGCCCCTGGGTAGCGAAAGACCGAGGTCTCACTGATGGTCTCGCCTCGCTTCAGCGCACGCAACAGCGCCGCGGGCGCGAATTGGGTTGCCATCCGGATCATTCCGGTCAGGTCCTCGGGTGGCTCGTTATCCGCAACGCGGGTTAGCGTGAAGATCCAGGTGTCGTGCTCGTACATCGAAAATGCCCCGCCAGTGGGCCTTTTCGGTTCCGGGACGACGAAGGTCATCTTCTCCTTGATGATGCCTTCGGGGATGCGCATCAACAGGCTGGCGTAGTTGGCATTGGTCGTGGAGCGCTCGACAACCGGTCGTTCGTAGCCCAGGTCCTCCAGGAAGGCCGGGGTGCGGCCGCCGCGACCCATCGCGTCGACCACCAGGTCGGCGTCCAATCGCTGCTTGGCGCCGGTCTCGCGGTTGACGATGTGCGCGCCGGTCACCCGCTGCGGTGTAGGCGCGATCGGTTCGACGAAGTCGTGGCCGTCGAGGATTTCCACGTTGTCGATGGCGCTGACCCGGCGCCTGACATGCGCTTCCAGTAACGGACGGCTCAGCAGGTGCAGCGTCACCGCCGACGGATCGCTGAATTTGCCCGCTCTGCTCAGCTCGTGGCCCGCCACCCGGATTGACACCCGGGACAGGTCCCCGTCGTCGCATACGGCCGCACCCGCGGCGACCAGTTCTTCGTGGATGCCGGGGAACAGTCGCGTTAGCTCCTGGGCGCCGCGGCTCCACAACACGTGGAAGTGCCGGCCTTGCGGAACTCCGCGACGCTGCTCGACAGCGTCGGTCAGCGTGTCCCGCTCGACCACGGTCACCACGTCGCAGAAATCACTGAGCACCCGCGCGGCGAGCAGTCCACCCATGCCCGCGCCGCAGACGACAGCTCGCTCTCCCAGCTTGCTCACCCGCACTCCCCCTTGGCGGTAAACCCTGCGCGCCTACCGTACAGACATGCGTGGGGAATGAGCCCGAAACCCGCAATGCGAAGAGGCGGTCGATCAACGGCGCTCACGCGGCTATACCGCTACGACGCCCAACTCTCCCAGTGCGGCGGCCGCGAGTTCTGGCCGCAGGAAACTGAGCTCCTCGAGTTCCTCTTCGGCGCGGCGTTCGACGAGCAACGGAAGAAAAGCGCGCACCCGGCAACTCTGAAATTGCGAATACGCGTGCTGCACGACGGCGGCAATGTGGTCGACGGGAAGAGCGGCGTGCTTTTTCGCGAGGCGACGCTCCACCCCACAAATCAACGCCCGCTCCTCTTGCGGCATCCCGATATTGTTACTGCCAGCCCGGTGCTGGTCAAGACGTTTTGCTCAACCAATTGTCCTGCAGTTCTTTCAGATACGGTTCCTTTTCCATCCGCTGCGGTGGGGGTTCAGGTCCCGCCGCAGGCAGTGTCCAGCAAACCCCTAACCGTCCTCGTCCCGCAGAAACGGGCGGGTGGCCAGCAGGTAAATAGCAAACACCGCCAGCGGCGCCAGTAGTGGCAACCACGGCAGCTGCAGCGGGAACGCGGTGGCGACCAGGCCCACAAGCGTGAAGCCCACGCCAGACACCATGGTTGCTCCGCTCACGGAATTGAGGCCGACGGCGCCGGCGGCCGCGTGCCGCAGCACCAGATAGACGGCCGCGAACAGGCCGGACACCGCGACCAGAGCGGCGTCGGGGCTCGACAGGGCGACTACCGCGACGGTGAGCAGCACCGCCAGCGTGGCGACCGGGCGAAGCAGGATGGCGATCGCCACCGCGACCGCGGCCGAGACCGCCGCGACGCCGGCCGCTCCGTGCGTTCCGATCCCGACGACGGCGACCATGGCCGCACCCGACGCCGTCGACAGCAGGTGTGCGATCAGCTGCGCCCCGCGGCTCATGCTCGCCGTCCTGCCGGCAGTCGCCGGTGATCGGGCACCGCCCGCATCGACTGGTCCAGGGTGCGGTCGGCCTGCCAGGCCACCACGTCGACGCCGACGGTGCCCATGTCGCGATACATGGCCGAGCGCTGCAACGTCCACATCCTGTCCACCAGCGGATCCTGTGCAGCCCGGAACGGCGACCCCTGCAGCACGTCGACGGCCACCACGACGTGGCCGCGTCTACGCAACTCGATGAGCGCGAGTGCGAACTCGGTGTCGAGCAATGTAGAAAAACCCACCACGATCGCACCCGCGGGCATCGCTGCGCGCGGCGCCAATGTCCCAGTGGTGCTTTCGAATTCATCGCCGGCACCGAGAACGGCATCGAGCACCCGATAGAACTGACGCTGACCGATGTCAGCGCCCAGCCAGCGCGGTCTGCCGCCACCGAGCGCGACGATGCCGGCCCGGTCACCGTTGCGCAGCGCGGTCTGCACGACTTGCGCGGCACCTCGGACAATCCGCTCGGTCGCATCGGTCGCCGGGCCGGCCGGCTGCGGGTAGCCGTCGATCAGCACGACGACATCGGCGGACCGGTCGGTCAGCCGCTGAGTCACGTGCAGGCGGCCGCGGCGGGCGCTCACCGGCCAGTTGACGGCGCGTAGCTGGTCACCTGGCACGTAGGCACGGATGTCGGCGTATTCGACGCCGCTGCCGATGTGCCGGGTCAGGTGGGTGCCCAGCCGATCGAGCAACTCGGTTGGCGGCAGCATCGTCGCC
Organism: Mycobacterium sp.; assembly: GCA_049589475.1. Taxonomy (GTDB): domain Bacteria; phylum Actinomycetota; class Actinomycetes; order Mycobacteriales; family Mycobacteriaceae; genus Mycobacterium. Next base: position 8,936 of record JBAWAV010000459.1, on the reverse strand, counting down.
TGCGGCGGGGTCAGCGGGAAGACCGTCACGTCGGTCACATCGACGGCGCCTTTCCCGACCAGCAACCCGCCATAGGCGACCACCTCGACGCTGGCCCGTAGCGGATAACGCCCCCAGCGTCTGGCGCTGATCACGACGGTCTGACGTTGCCGCGACGTCCGTTCCACGACGTCCAGCGTCATCCCGTCAGGCGCCGATACCGTGAGTTCTGTCGCAACGCCGAAGGTTTCGGTGTCGGCGCCCACAGTCAACTCGATCTGTTCGGATTCGAAGCAGCGCTGCGAACCGGGTTCGGCATGCGCCACGACTTTGGGCAGCGGCCGCTGCCAGCTGACCGAACACAACACGCCCAGTAGCGGCGCGGCGAATGCGATGAGCTGCCAACGCGATCCGATCAACGCCGCCGCCAGCGCGAGCGCAGCGCAGGTCGCGATCGCCCGCGTCAACGTCGATGCGCGCCAATGTAGTTGGACTTCCCGGGTTTCGATCACGGCACTTACTGCGGGCCGCCGGGTGTTCGCGGCACCGGCAGCCGTCGTAACAATTCCTCGACGATGTCCGAGCCTTGGATTTTGCGGACCCACATCTCGGGCCGCAGCGTGATTCGATGCGCGACGGCGGGCGTGGCCAGTGCCTTGATGTCTTCGGGTATCACGTAGTCGCGGCCAAGCAACAGGGCGCGGGCGCGCGCGAGTTGAACCAGGTCGATCTCCGCCCGCGGGCTGGCACCGACCGCCACCTGGGGATGGTGCCGGGTCGCGGCGGCCAGCGACACCACGTAGTGCAGGACATCCTCGTGCACACTGACCTGCTCGACCGCCTCGCGCATCGCCAGCAGATCATGCGCGTCGACAACCTGGTTGACCGTCGGCTCGGCCGATCCACGGTCCAGGCGGCGGCGCAGCATCGAGGCTTCGTCGGCCGCAGAGAGGTAGCGCAGTTCCAGTCGCACCGCGAACCGGTCCAGCTGGGCCTCCGGCAGCGGGTAGGTGCCTTCGTACTCGATCGGGTTATCGGTGGCCAACACGATGAACGGTTGGGGCAGCCGGTGCGTCGCGCCGTCGATGCTGACCTGACCCTCGGCCATCGCCTCCAGAAGCGCCGCTTGGGTTTTGGGCGGTGTGCGGTTGATCTCGTCGGCCAAGAGCAGGTTGGTGAAGATCGGGCCGGGGCGGAAATCGAAGCGACCCGACTGCATGTCGTAGATCGTCGACCCGAGCAGGTCGGCCGGCAGCAGATCGGGCGTGAACTGCGCACGGGTGAAGTCAAGTCCGAGCGCCGCGGCGAAGGACCGCGCGATCAGTGTCTTTCCGAGCCCGGGCAGGTCTTCGATCAGCACGTGCCCGCGCGCGAGCACCGTGGTCAGGATCAGCGTGAGCGCGGACCGCTTCCCCACCACGACGCGCTCGATCTCGTCGAGCACCGCCGTCGCGCGGGCCGTCGTCGTCGCCGCCGTCTCTGTCATCGTCGACCCGTATCCCCTTTCATACCCGCCCCCCTCTCACACCTGTTCCAACCGCTCCAGGATTTCCTGCAAAGTCGCCCGGCCCGGTCCGGGTTCGCGCCCGCCGGCCTGCGCGAGGTTGTTCGGGTTCACCCAAGCCCAGAGTTCCGCGCCGAAAAGCGTTCGGCCGGTTGCGTCGAAGGCCGCCGGATCTTTGGCCTGCTTCTGTCCGGTCGCGATCGCGAACCGTCGCGCCAGCATCGGGCGCAGATGCCGGTCCCAGTCGGCCCGAGTGGATTCCGACCGGTGGATCAACGTCTGCGTCCGAGACAGCCAGCTGCGTAGCGATTCCTCCAGCGCGTTCGGAGCAGCGGGCGGCGGGGGGTCGATGTCGCGGCCGAGTACCTGGCGCACGTTGACCAACGCGAAGAGGGCCGCGGCACCAGCCGCCCACAGCACGAACCGACGATCATGCAAGGACAACGCGGCCAGCTCCGCGCTCAAAACGACGGAAATGCCAAGTCCGATAAGCTTTTTCATACCGTACTCCGCAGTTCGGTAAGGACCAGCCGCAACACCCGCAGCGCACTCGTCCGATGCGACTCGTCCATCACATGCGGGCTGAACCTGGCCTCTTCGAACAAGTTCACCAGCTCGACGGCGGTGTCGATATGCAGCGCGTGGTGTTCGACGGCCCGCGCCAAAACCTCTGTCGGAGTGTCGAAGTCCTGCGGGATGGCACCGGGAAAGTGCGACAGTTCCCGTTCCATCGCCGCGTAGCACGCGATGATCGCCTCTCGCGGTGCGTGATCGGGGTCTTCGACTTCGGCCAGCCCGCTTTCGGCCGCCCGCACCAGCGCCGGGGCGGCCACCGCGGGCGACGGTACGCCGGGAGTGTCGCCCGAGACGATGCCGGACGGACCGACCCGACGACGACGGGCGCTGGCGACCGCGCCCACGACGATCATCGCGAGCAACGCCACGGTCCCGGCGATCAGCAAGCGCAGCACGTGACGGTCTGCGCCCGCATCTTCTGCTGGCGGTCGTCGTGGCGCGTTGCCGGCGGGAGTGGGCGCGGCTGACTGCGGCGCGGACTGCGGCTGACCCATCCCCTGCGGGATGAAGAATCGGGACATCAGCCACAGCAGCAGCAGCCACACCACCAGCACTGCGGCGCCGATCAACACCACCCGCCACCGCGGCCGACCGGGGCCGTCGGAAAACCTGTCCGACAACGGACTGGCGCTGGCCGGCAACCGGCGCGGGTCGCGCAGTCGAGCGATGAGTGCGATCGCCACAATCATCAGTGACACGCCGAGCAGAGCCGCGACGTAGACCAGCGACGCGCCGCTGTCCGGCGGACGTTGCTGGTCGGTGCGGTCGACACCGGGGAGATACCCGCGCAACGCGGCGGCGATGGCGATCAGCAGCACGATCACGGCGACCACGCGGCCGGTCGCCCTGTCAAACATCGGCACACCACTGGAACAAGTGCCCATCGTGGCACGGAGTCGGCGCGGACGGCCAGCGATCGGTGCAGTTCAGTGGCGCTCGGCGAGCTCGGCCAGCCGATCCAGCGACGCCTGCAGCTTGTCGGCCGTCGTACCACGGGCCCGCGCGAGCCGTTGCGGATCGGTCAATCGCGACCAGTCGTAGGTGTGGGTGACCCGGGTACGGGTGTCGTCCAGCGGCTCGAGCTCCCAACGCCACAGCTGCCCAAACGGACGTTCGCCCGCTAGTGAAGGCGTCCAAGCGATTCGACGGGCTTCGGCGAATTCGACGACGTGGTTCTCCCGAACGCCGCCGCGGGTCAGTGTCGTCGTGAAGACGTCACCGAGGCTGCGGACCCGTTGCCCGGCTTCGGCGTTCGCGAGGTTGTCGTTGCCGTCCCATCGCGGCTGGTGTGCGGGGTCGGCGATCAGCTCGAAGATCTCAGCTGCGCCGGCCGCGATCTCGCGGCTCGCGCTCACCACCCGCGGGACGCCGGTGTCAGACATCAGTCCCGACGATAGTCCGACAGGTAAGGCGGCAGCGGCAGGGCGGCGGCGAGGTCGTCGGCAGGGACCGGTGTCCCTGCGGTGACGGTCAGCGGTACCACCCCGGCCCAGTGCGGCAGCGCGAGATCGTCGGCATCGTCGACCGGGCCACCGGTGCGCACCTTTGCCGACACCTCGACGAGGTCGAGTGCGAGCACAGCGGTAGCCGCGAGTTCGCGGGCGTTGGGCGGTCGACTGTCGGCGGAACGGCCCGGTGCGACGTGATCGAGCACGGCCGCCAACGCACGCAGTTTCTCGTCGGGGTCGGTCACCAAGTGTGCGTCGCCGATGGCGACGACCGACCGGTATTCCAGCGAATGGTGCATCGCCGACCGTGCCAGCACCACACCGTCGACCAGCGTGACCGTGACGCAGACCGGCAGGCCGTCGGGCGATCCGGCGGCGGTGAGCATCGGCCCGCTGCCGGTGGAACCGTGCAGGTAGAGAGTCTCGCCGAGCCGCGCATGCATGGTCGGCAACACCACCTGCCGGCCGGCATTGACGTAACCGACGTGGCAGATCAGCGCCTCGTCGAGAATGCCGTGAACGGTCTCGCGGTCGTAATGCGCCCGTTCGCGATATCTGGATGGCGTGGTCCGCGCTGTCGGCGTGTACGACTGCACCGTTGCCTCCCGCTTTGTCCTAGTACATAATAATTTCTGTGCCAGAACAATACATGATTCAGGGTACGGGCGCGGAGGCGATCGCGTCCGACGTCGAACAGGCGGTCTCCACCGGCGCCCTGACGCCCGGCGCCGAGCTGCCGCCGATCCGCGAGCTGGCCGGTCGGCTCGGCGTCAACGCCAATACGGTGGCCGCCGCCTATCGCCTGCTGCGCGAACGCGGAGCCGTCGAGACCGCGGGACGGCGTGGCACCCGGGTGCGTGACCGGCCGGCGACCACGCCGCGTTCACTGCGCGGCGTTGCCGTCCCGCCCGGCGTGCGCGACCTGTCCACCGGCAACCCGGACCCCGACCTGCTGCCGATCGCGCAGCTCAGCGCCCGGCCGGGCAAGCCGGTGCTGTACGGCGAACCGGCGGTCTCGCCTGAATTGGCCCGGTACGCGCGGTCGACGCTGACCGGCGATGGCGTGGCAGGCGAGCACATCGCGGTGACCGCCGGAGCGCTCGACGGCATCGAGCGTGTGCTCGCCGCGCATCTGCGGCCCGGCGACCGCGTGGCGGTCGAGGATCCGGGTTGGGCGAACCTGCTCGATCTGCTTGCCGCCCTGGGGTTTTCGGCCGAGCCAATCGGTGTCGACGACGACGGCCCGTTGGTTGCAGACGTCGCGTTCGCACTGCGTCGCGGTGTGCGTGCGGTGCTGGTGACGACCCGCGCCCAGAATCCGACCGGTGCGGCGGTATCGGCCCTGCGGGCAAAGGAGTTGCGCGCGTTGCTCATTCAGCATGACGACGTGCTGCTCATCGAGGACGACCACTGCGCGGGCATTGCCGGCGCGCCGCTGCACCCGTTGGCCGGAGCGACCCGGCATTGGGCATTCGTCCGGTCGGCGGCCAAGGCCTACGGGCCCGACCTGAGGCTGGCGCTGCTCGCCGGCGACCGGCGTACGGTCGAGAGGGTGCAGGGACGGTTGCGTTTGGGACCGGGCTGGATCAGTCATCTGCTGCAGGACCTCGCCGTCCGCCTGTGGTGCAACAAGGACGCCACCCGGCTGGTGCAGAAAGCCGAGAGCGTCTACGCCCGCAACCGTGCGGCGCTGCAGACGGCGCTGGCCGATCGCGGTGTGGCGTCAAGCGGACGATCCGGCCTCAACCTCTGGATTCCGGTGCCGGACGAGACCGTGGCGATCACCCGATTGCTCAGCGCGGGTTGGGCTGCGGCGCCGGGTGCCCGGTTCAGGATCGGGAGTCCACCGGGGATACGGATTACGGTTTCGGGACTTGCTGCCGATGAGATCGAGCCGCTCGCTGACGCGGTTGCCGAGGCCGTGCATGCTGTTGGGCGGGCCAGCGTGTGATCGGTGACCGCTGGAATGTGTCGGACGACGAGGTAGCCCGCCGCTACCCGTGCGATGAATTCGTCGCCATGCCGACTCTGCAGGCATGGCGTGGAGTCACGGTGCGCGCTACGCCAGAGACGCTGTGGCCGTGGGTCACTCAAATCAGGCTGGCCCCGTATTCCTACGACTGGATCGACAACCTCGGCCGTCGGTCGCCGCGGCGCCTGATGAACCTGCCCGGGCCGGTCGTCGGCGAACCCTTCTCCACCGCCGCAACCCGACCCTTCGGGCAGGTTCTCGCTGTCGAGCCGCCCGAGCATCTCACTGGTGAGATCATGGGCGCGTGCATTTCGTATGTTCTTGTGCCACAGGGGCCGTCGACCCGGCTCTTGATGAAGCTCGTCAGCGGCATGAGCCGCTGGGCGGCGCCCTGGCTCTCGGTCGGTGACCTCGTCATGGCCCGCCGGCAACTGCTCAACCTCAAGGCGCTTGCGGAACGACCGTAGTTATCCACAGTTGGCAGTTGATCCACAGGCTGTCCTGGGTGCGATGCGCTCACAGTGGAATTGTCGGGCTGATTCATAACCTCGAAGTATGAGTCCAACGATCAGCCGCGAGCGGATCACCGCCGCTCTCGATGCGATCGATGCTGCTCACGACGTTTTGCGTTCGACACCATCGGATTTGGTGGGCAATAGTTTTCGGGTCGACATCGCCGAACGGCTCGAAACGCAGGAGCGGGTCAACCGCGGGCTGATGTATCGGGTATTCGCCGAGATCGCCGACCCGCCCGACGAGGCCAGTTCGGTTGCTCTCATGCGGTCGACGCTGTGGGCGCGACTCCGGATCACCCCGAACGAGATCACCCGACGGTTCAAGCTTGCGGTGCGGATCCGACCGCGACGATCGTTGACCGGCCCTCAGCTCGCGCCGGAATTGCCAGAGTTGGCAGCCGCCGTCGAGGCCGGCGCTGTCGGCGAGGACCACATCCGCGCGGTGTGCCGATCGATCGACGTGCTGCCCGGCTCTGTTTCACCGAACGACGTAGTGGCCGCCGAACGCACGCTGGTCAAGCACGCGACCGCGGTCGACGCCGGTGTCGTGGTCAAACTGGGTCAACGCATCGCCGACTACCTGAACCCCGATGGCCTGTTCAGCGACGAGGACCGGGCCAGGCGCCGCGGCGCGCACCTCGGTCCGCAGGGTCCCGATGGCATGTCCAGGCTCACCGGTTTGCTTGATCCGGAAGCCCGGGCGTACTTCGAGGCGATCGACGCCGCGGTGCGGCCCGGCCGTCACCAGCCCGAAGCTTCCACGGACCGCGACGTGCGCAGCCCCGCTCAGCGCTGCCACGACGCGTTGAAGCTGGGACTGAAAACTGCCATCGCCTCCGGCGGCCTGGGTGTGCACCGCGGCCACCCCGTCACCGTGGTCGTCACCACTACACTGGCTGAGCTCAACAAGGCAGCCGACGCGTCGGCGCCGACCCCGGCTCCGGCGCGAACGGGCGGTGGCTCCCGGCTACCGATGCGGGACCTGATTGCTATGGCCGCCAATGCAATCCATTACCTGGCGGTGTTCGACGAGCACACCGAGCGGCCGCTGTACCTGGCCCGCCAGAAGCGCGTCGCCACCGCCGACCAGCGGCTGATCTGCTACGCGCGCGACCGCGGTTGCACGCGGCCGAACTGCCTGGAATCCGGCTATCGCTGCGAGGTGCACCATTCGCCGGACTGGCTGCACGGCGGTCGGACCGATGCCGACAAGCTGTTCTTCGCCTGCGGCCCTAACCACGGCATGGCAAGCCGAGGCGAACTGCGCACCGAAGTTGTCGACGGGCGGCTCGGCTGGACCGACGGCACCGGACCCCCAGAGATCAACCATGCCCACCATCCCGACGAACTGCTGCGCGGCGATCCGGATCCGCCCGCAGAGACGGCCTAGGCCTCGAACGCGCGGAAGCTGCCGTCGAGCACCTGCCGGTGCCCGATCGTTCGCCCCGTCACCACCGTGGGATCCACCAGCGCCAACTCGACGGCCGCCTGGGCAAACTCCTCCGGGGTCGACACCTCCGCGAAATCGCGGGCGTAATACGAAAGACCAGGCGTCATAATCGCTTTCGACGGCGATAGCGCATTGACCGCGACGTTGTGGTTCGTCAGATCGTAGGCGGCACACCAGGTCAAGTGCTCCAGCGCTGCCTTGGACCCGCCGTAGCCGGGCAGCACGCCGGCACTGCGCTCGGGGTAGGGACCGTCGCCGGGCAGCCGCGATGCGACCGAGCTGATGTTGATGATCGAGCCGCCGTGCGCGGCGATCATGTCTGGGCAGACCAACTGAATCAGCTCGTAGGCGGCGAACACCGCGATCTCGAAATGCCGCCGATATGCGCTCAACGGCGTCCCCAGCAACGGCGGCCAGTCCGGCTTGACGCCACCGCGCTGAACCTTCGCCGACCTGGGGCGCGCGTCGTCGCCGGCTTTCGGCGGACGGCCGGGCGCGGTGAACGCCGCATTGTTGATCAGAATCGTGACAGGACCCAGCGCATCTCGTGCCTCGTCGACGAGCCGGGCGATGTCGTCCCGGTCGAGCAGGTCGGCCCTGATGGCCACCGCGCGTCCACCGGCCGCTTCGATATCGGCGACAGTCTCACCGATGGTTCCGGGAAGCCGTTCGTCCCAGACGTTTTCGGTGCGCCCGACGACCGCGACGGCTGCCCCTTCGGCTGCCAGCGCCAGAGCGATTGCCCGTCCCAATCCGCGGCTGGCGCCGGTGACGATCGCGGCGCGGCCATCCAGTCGTCCGGTCACCGGGCCGACCCTACATCTCGGGTGACACCGTGCACGAGGATGGCGGTGGTCTGATCCACCCAGGCATCGTCGAGCGGTTCGTCGGGACTCACCAGCAGCCGCAACAAGGTCGCCCCGCCGATCAGCTCGATCAGCCGGCCCGGGTCGACGTCCGGGTGGACCTCACCGCGATCCACCGCCTCGCTCAGCCGGTCCTGCACGGCCGTGAACAGCCCCGCGAACCGGGACATCACCCGGGTGTTGAGCTCGGCGTCGGCGCTCATATCGGCGACCAGCCCGGGCAGAGCGGCGCGCACCACCGGGGTGGTGAACACATCACGGGCGGCCGCGATCATCGCCCGCAAGTCAGCGGCCATGCCGCGAGCCGGGCCGACCAACGCCGTCGGGGCGACCGGGAATGCCGCCTCATGCACCAACTCGGCCTTGCTTGACCACCGCCGATACAGCGCCGTCTTCGTCGTCCCGGCGCGTTCGGCGACCGCGGCCATGGTGAGGTTCGAATAGCCAATTTGCACAAGCAGATCCGCAGTCGCCGTCAATATGGCAGCGTCGATGCGTGGGTCCCGGGGCCGTCCGGCACCCGAGACCTTGTCAACCGCGGATGGGTCTGCTTTCATAACGCTACCCACCGTATCGTAATTGCCTCACGAAGGAGGCACCTCGTGCCCAACGAACCTGTGCTCGAC
>JBAWAV010000458.1:0-1633 GCA_049589475.1 Mycobacterium sp. | reverse complement strand
GAACCATGCGCCGCCGATGACCGCCAGCCAGCCACCGAACATCGCGGTGGCACGGTTTCCCGACACCAGCAGGAGGAAGCCACCCATTGCGGTAATCGCGCCGGGGAACACCTCCAGCCACGCACGTGCCGTGCTCCACACCCAAACGTCCCCGGGCGTCTACGCAAAATGGAAGTAGGGCCCAACGAATGGGACCAGTGCCCCCCATACACCGAGGATGATCAAGAGCAGTCCGCTGACCGCACCACGGCTGCGCGGCATGTGCAGGCTGCCGAACCCTGACCGCGAGTCATTCATGACGAGTTCTCCTCAAACAGTGGACACCGAGGTGTCAAGTGCGTGCTGAGTGCCCCTATGCGGCGGCGGATCCAAGCGATGCCGATGACGCGCGTGCCACGCTAGCCACCGCGCCTTAGATTCAGCTCAGAGCTGAAGGACTCAAACGCTGGCCAGCAACGGTGCGATCTGGCACTGAAACGAACAGTCCACGACTTATGAAGCGAGCAACCAAACTCAGCAATTGCTGAGTTAATTCAGGATCGGTCTAGTGCAGTCCCGCGACCAGCAGGACAACGGCGATCGCCGGGAATGTGCCCTGCGTCAGCGCCGCCCTGGCCTTATCCGGGGCCGATGCCAGCAACACGACGGCTGCCGCCGCCATCGACCCGACACCGGCCAGGATGAGCGCCGCTCCGATGCCGCGATGCCCGGTTTCGACGGCGCCGATGCCCACGGCAGTGACGATCGCGAGGAAAAGGTTGTAGAAGCCCTGGTTGAAGGCCAGCAGCTTGGTGGTTTCGGCTTCCTCCGGCGTCGTGCCGAACGCGGCGCGGGTGCGCTTGCTGGTCCAGGTCACCGACTCCATCGTGAAGATGTAGACGTGCAGCAACCCGGCCAGACCAGCGAACACCAATGCAGCGGTGATCATGGCGCCTCCTTTCCCGATGGCGGCGAACCGCTACTCGAACAGTCCCGGCTGCCCTAACCCGCTGGCCCGCGGGGGCGGCGTCATTCCCAGGTGCGTCCACGCCTGCGGGGTGGCCACCCTGCCGCGCGGCGTGCGCGCGATCATGCCGGCGCGCACCAGGAAAGGCTCGCACACCTCCTCCACCGTGGTGGCCTCTTCCCCAACTGCGACCGCAAGCGTCGACACCCCCACCGGACCACCGCCGAAGCTGCGGGTCAGCGCCGTCAGCACCGCGCGGTCCAGCCGGTCCAGGCCGAGCTCGTCGACGTCGTAGACCTCCAGAGCGGACTTGGCGACGTCGCGGGTGATCACGCCGTCGGCGCGGACCTCGGCGAAGTCACGCACCCGTCGCAGCAGCCGGTTGGCGATCCGCGGGGTTCCCCGCGAGCGACGGGCGATCTCCGCGCCGGCCTCCGCCCCCAGCTCGATACCCAGAATCCCCGCCGACCGGTTCAGTACCCGTTCCAGCTCGGAGGGCTCGTAGAAATCCATGTGCGCGGTGAACCCGAACCGGTCGCGCAGCGGTCCCGTCAGTGCGCCGGACCGGGTAGTCGCGCCGACCAGCGTGAACGGCGCCACGTCGAGCGGAATCGACGTCGCCCCAGGTCCTTTGCCGACGACGACGTCGACCCGGAAGTCCTCCATCGCCAGATACAGCATCTCCTC
>JBAWAV010000457.1:0-1941 GCA_049589475.1 Mycobacterium sp. | reverse complement strand
GACCACCAGCGACGCCGCGAACGACATGGCCGCGACTAATGCAAGGACGACCAGATACGGGCGTTCCGAGGAGGTGGCAGGGGTGAAGCTTCGCCGACGCACACGGCGGATGAACCACGCCGTGCCGATGATGACGGCCGGCCACACCAGGTAGAACTGCTCCTCGACGCCCAACGACCAATAGTGCTGAAACGGCGATGGCGGCTTGGAGGCGCCAAGGTAGTCGACGCCTTGGAGAGCGAACCGATAATTGCCGACATACAGGGCACTGGCGATCCCGTCATAGATGATGCTTCGCGCCTGCAACCGGGGTAGCAGGACAGTTGAGACGATCATGATGACGACACCGACGATGGCCGATGCCGGCAGCAGTCGGCGGGCCCGCGCTCCGTAAAAGCGGCGCAGCCCTACGGTGCCGGTGGTGCTCGCCTCGCGCCATAGCAGCCCGGTGATCAAAAAGCCCGAGATGACGAAGAACACGTCCACGCCGACGAACCCACCACCCACGCCCGGCACCTCGGCGTGAAACAGGACAACGGCCACCACTGCGACAGCGCGCAATCCCTCGATATCTGGGCGAAAGCCCGATTGCGCCAAGCGCCGACCCTGCAACTCTTTAGTAGGGCTAGCACTCTCTGCGTGGCGCAACATCACCTACCTGATATGAGGAAGTATTCGTCGAATCGAGGCATTATCACACACCTGTCTAACAGGTTGGCTGGTAGTCGGCGCACTCTTCTGGTGCAGGGCTTCGTCAACAATCCGGAGCCGACAATGCGCGGCACGTCAACCGTGGGCCAGCGCGCGGTCGGCCAGCGCCCCTATGACGGGTGCCAACAGTCGGGAGTATTCGTCCGTCACGTGGTTCTGGTCGAAGTACACCAGGGTGTTGCCGACGATGACCGGGCAGCGGGCCGCGGTGCAGAACAGCTCGGTCAGGTCGGCGTATTGTCCGGAGCCGGCTTTGGTCGCGGCAGACTCGGCGGCGATGCCGGCTTGGTTCACCGCGGCCGAGCGTGGCGGCGAGCAGGCCGTCGCGTCATCAAGGTGGACGGACAGACACTCCGGCACCTCTGATTGCGGATCCGGGATCGGCCCGAGCACCAGCACGTTGACGCCAGTGCCGCGCAGTTGCTGCACCAGGCGTGTCAGGCCATCGATCCATGCCCGGTCGTAGGACGTGAAACCGGTCGCCCAACCGTAGCGAGCACCGTATCGCCGCATCACGCTGAGCACGACCAGCCGAGGGTGTTCGGTCTGCAACCGTGCGAGGATCTGACCGCGCCACTGCTCGCACTCGGTGTACTCGCGGCCGGCAACCGGGTTGATGATGGGCAGGTCGAACAAGGGGCAGCTGGCCTTGGTCAGGGTTTCCAGCCGCCAGTGCCGCGGGGCGGCGATCTGCTGGAACGCTGGGCTCCACATCACGGCATTCGAATCCCCGACCAGGGCCACCGTCGTCGTTGATGCGGTGGCGCCCGTTGCGCACTCAGGCTGTCCGACTTCGAAAATGCCGCGAAAGCAGCCTTTGGGGGGGCCGAGCGCTCCACTGGGCGCCGCGTTGGCAAGGGCTGGGTCCAGGTTAGATGGGACGGCCTTCAGCTCGGCCGATGCCGCGACCGCGGCTTGCACTTGCGCGAACGCATGGCGTACCTCCGCGTGGTAGGCGTCGATGGTGGAGCCCGAGGGGGGAGGTGCCGCCGTCACCTTCAGGGTCGGAGCCGCCGGGCCCCGGCCGACCGGGTCAGACACATGCAGAGCCGCGCCCACGCAGACCGCTAGTGCGGTGGCGGCACCGCCCAGTGCGAGACTTCGCACCGCCGACTGGCGCACCGGAGCTGCAAATCGCAACGGGTTCTCGATGAAACGCAGCGTGAGCACGGCCAGCCCGGCGGAGATCAAGACCGCTGCCAGCGCCAGCCACAGGGCATGGCCCATCAC
>JBAWAV010000456.1:0-5515 GCA_049589475.1 Mycobacterium sp. | reverse complement strand
GGCCAGCCCCAGCGCCTGAAGCCGCCGCTCCCGCGCGTCCGGGTCAGTCGCCAGCCGCCGGGCCCGGCCCACGTGACCGCCACTGACCGACGCCGCCCAGCTCGCGGTCTCCGCCGACAGACCATCGTTGTCGACCAGCACCTGCGCGATGGCCTCCGGTGGCGGCGTCACCAACGCCACGTGCCGGCAGCGAGACCGCAGGGTGATCGCGATGTCCTCGGGGTCCACCGACGGCGCACACAGCAGAAACACCGTGCGGGGCGGCGGCTCCTCGACGACCTTGAGCAACGCGTTCGCCGCGCCTTCGGTCAGCCGGTCGGCGTCCTCGATCAGCACGATCTGCCAGCGACCGGTGCTGGGCCGCCGCGACGCGATCTGCACGATCGCGCGCATTTCGCCGACGCCGATGGAAAGCCCCTCGGGAATGACGCGCCGCACGTCGGCGTGGGTGCCGGCCATGGTCGTCGAACAGGACCGGCATTCTCCGCAGCCCGGTGTGCCGTCGGAGGTGCACTGCAGGGCCGCCGCAAAGCACAGCGCGGCGATCGATCGGCCCGACCCGGGCGGGCCGGTGATCAGCCACGCGTGCGTCATCGCGCCCGTGTGAGTCGAATCACCACGGGCCGCCGTGGCAGCGGCCACCAAGTCGGCCTCAACCGACTCCTGGCCAACCAGCCGTGTGAATACCCGCGACATCACCCGAAACAGTAGTGCTCGGGGCGGACACTCCCGCAACATCAGCGGCTGACCATCGAACGTTTTGGCTACTTCTTGGTTGCCGCTGACCGATACGGTGGGCAGGTGGGCACGGCAGCGGCACTTCCAGGGCGAATCAGTGGATTCGTCCAGTGGTTCGTGCGCACACCCTGGCCGGTTTTCACGCTGAGCCAATTGCAGGCCGACATCATCGGCGCGCTGCTGGTTCTGGGCTTCCTGCGCTACGGGCTGCCCCCTGAAGACCGCATCGAACTGCAAAAGCTGCCGACCCTCAACCTGGCTACCTTCGCCGGGTCGATCGTCCTGCTGTTCCTCATCGGAACCGCGATCAGCGCACATTTGCTGGTGCCGGTGTTCCGGTGGCAGCGCCGCGACGATCTGCTCACCGATACCGACCCCGCCGCCACCGAGCTGGCCCGCAGCCGAGCGTTGCGAACGCCCTTCTATCGCACGGTGATCAACCTGGCGTCCTGGTGCATCGGCGGCACGATCTTCATCGTTGCCAGCTGGCCAGTGGCCAAGCACGCCGCGCCGGTGGTGGCCGTCGCCACCGCGTTGGGCGCCACCGCCACGGCGATCATCGGCTATCTGCAGTCCGAGCGGGTGCTGCGTCCGGTGGCCGTCGCCGCGCTGCGCGGCGGCCTGCCGGAGAACATCCGGGCATCGGGCGTCATCGGGCGCCAGATGCTCGCCTGGGCGCTGTCCACCGGGGTACCGCTGCTGGCGATCGTGCTGGCCGTGGTCGGCGACAAGGCCGCGTACCTTCATGGGCCGCCGGAGAAGCTGCTGAACCCGATACTTCTGCTGGCGCTGCTGGCGCTGGGCATCGGGCTGGCCAGCACGCTGCTGGTGGCCATGTCGATCGCCGACCCGTTGCGGCAGCTGCGCTGGGCGCTCGGCGAGGTGCAACGCGGTAACTACAACGCGCACATGCAGATCTACGACGCCAGCGAGCTGGGCCTGCTGCAGGCCGGCTTCAACGACATGGTCCGTGACCTGGCCGAGCGGCAACGGTTGCGCGACCTGTTCGGCCGCTACGTCGGCGAAGACGTCGCCCGTCGCGCTCTGGAGCGCGGCACCGAGTTGGGTGGCCAGGAACGCGATGTCGCGGTGCTGTTCGTCGACCTGGTCGGCTCCACCAAGCTGGCCTCGACGAGACCACCGGCCGAGGTGGTCAGCATGCTCAACGACTTCTTCCGGGTGGTGGTCGACACCGTCGGCCGGCACGGCGGATTCGTCAACAAGTTCCAGGGTGACGCCGCACTGGCCATCTTCGGTGCGCCGATTGAGCATCCGGACGCCTCCGGCGGCGCGCTGGCGGCGGCCCGCGAGCTGCACGACGAGCTGCTGCCCGTGATCGGCTCGGCGGAGTTCGGCATCGGGGTGTCATCCGGTCGCGCCATCGCCGGCCACATCGGCGCGCTGGCCCGCTTCGAGTACACCGTGATCGGCGACCCGGTCAACGAGGCCGCGCGGCTCACCGAGTTGGCGAAGCTGGAAGACGGCCATGTGCTGGCCTCGGCAGTCGCGGTCAGTGGCGCGCTGGACGCCGAAGCGCTGTGCTGGGACGTCGCCGAGGTTGTCGCCCTGCGCGGACGCACCGCACCGACGCAATTGGCCCGGCCGCTGAACCTGGCCGCGCCGGAAGAAGCGGCCCGCGAGATGAGCAGCTAGCCGGCAGCGCCTGAGTCAGGACACGAAAAAGCGGACCTCGCAAGACATGCTGACCGGACCGAAGAGCTGAGTTAGCCGCCGGCAGGTGGCGGACCGGCCGGCGCCGGGGTCAACACGCCCGGCACCAGCGGCCCGAGATCGATGAACGCCTTACCCTGCGGGTCGGTGACGCCGGCTGGGTCGCTGCCCAGGTTCAGCAGGTCACTCAAACCAGGCACGGTCGCCGGCGTATCGCCCTCGAAAACCCCCGTCTGGGATTCGGTGATGTTCTGCACGACCACCGGAGCTTCGGAACCATTCATGACCTGCAGCAAGTCGGCCACCGAAGGGCTGTTCGCATCGGGATTGTCGTGCGTGTTGCCCGATAGCTGCACCGCGGGCACCTGAACGTCGCTCAGCGGCGGTACCGCGGGAGCAGCGATGATGACGCTGACGCCGCCGAGTGCAACACCAGCGGTGATGCAGTAGCGGACAGCGGATCGCATGATTCTCCCGGTATGACGATGTGGGCGTTCCACAAAGGTGTAGGGATACTGTACCTGAGAAGTGGCTGAGAATCACCCCCTATTTTGCAGAAATCTCGGGGAAGGAATCCTCAGGATCTACGCTGCCACTTCGGCGACGTCAAAAACAGCCCGCTAGCTGCGCTTGGCCGCCTTTTTGGCGGTCTTCTTGGCAGGCGACTTGCGGGCGGTTTTCTTGGCCGTTTTCTTCACCGGGCCGCGAGCGCGCCGGTCGGCCAGCAATTCGGCAGCACGGTCGTCGGTGATCGACAGGACGTCGTCGCCCTTGCGCAGGCTTGCGTTGGTCTCGCCGTCGGTGACGTAGGGGCCGAATCTGCCGTCCTTGATCACCATCGGCTTGCCGGACGCCGGGTCGTTGCCGAGTTCACGCAGAGGCGGCGCCGCGGCGGCCTGGCGACCACGGCGTTTCGGCTCCGCGTAGATCTTCAACGCCTCGTCGAGAGTGATGTCGAACATCTGCTCCTCGGTGGCCAGCGACCGAGAATCAGTGCCGCGCTTCAGGTATGGACCGTATCGGCCGTTCTGCGCGGTGATCTCCTCTTTTGATTCCGGGTCGAGACCGACAACTCGCGGCAGCGAGAGCAGCTTCAACGCATCCTCGAGTGTCACGGTCTGCAGATCCATAGTGCGCAGCAGTGAACCCGTCCGCGGCTTGGGCCCGGTGGGCTTCTTGCCCTTCTTGGCAGGCTGACCCGCGGTGCCGTCGTCGTCGCCCTCGGGCTTGGGCAGCACCTCGGTGACGTAAGGCCCGTAACGTCCGTCCTTGGCGACGATTTCGTGTCCGGTGTCCGGATCGACGCCGAGCGTGCGCCCCTCTTGCGGCGTCGAGAAGAGTTCTTCGGCGACGTCGAGCGTCAGCTCGTCGGGGGTCAACGAGTCGTGCAGGTTGGCCCGCTGCGGCGTCGGTTCGCCGTCGTCACCGAGCACCATCCGCTCCAAGTACGGACCGTTCTTGCCGACCCGCACATTGACGGCGCGACCCTCGGCGTCGTCGAACAGCTTGATGGAGTTGACTTCTCGGGCATCGATGCCTTCGAGGTTGACGCCCACCAGCTTCTTCAGCCCACCCGAGCGGGCGATCGAATCGGCGACCCCGTGCTCGCCGCCGAAGTAGAAGTTGTTGAGCCAGTTGGTCCGATGCTCCTGGCCGGAGGCGATCGCGTCGAGCTCGTCTTCCATCGCCGCGGTGAACCCGTAGTCGACCAGCCGCCCGAAATGCTGTTCCAGCAACCCGGTTACGGCGAACGCGACCCATGACGGGACCAGCGCGCTGCCCTTCTTGTGTACATAGCCGCGGTCCTGGATGGTCTTGATGATCGACGAGTACGTCGACGGCCGTCCGATGCCGAGCTCTTCGAGCGCCTTGATCAGCGATGCCTCGGTGTAGCGGGCCGGCGGGTTGGTGGAGTGCCCGTCGGGGGTCAGCTCGGTGGCGTCCACCCGCTGGCCCTGGGTCAACTGCGGTAGCCGGCTCTCGGCGTCGTCAGCTTCGCCGCCGGCCTGATCGTCGACGGTTTCCACATAAGCCTTGAGAAAGCCCGGGAACGTCAGTGTGCGACCGCTGGCGCTGAACTGCACCTGGCGGCCGGCGGATTCGCCGTTGATCCGCAGGCTCAGCGTGGTCCCGCGCGCATCGGCCATCTGCGAGGCGACCGTGCGCTGCCAGATCAGCTCGTAGAGGCGGAACTCATCGCCGTCGAGCTCTCGACGCACTGCGTCGGGGGTCGCGAAGGTCTCCCCGGCGGGCCGGATCGCCTCGTGCGCCTCCTGGGCGTTTTTCACCTTGCGGGTGTACTGCCGCGCCGACGGGTAGACGTACTCCTCGCCGTAGAGCTGACGGGCCTGAGTGCGGGCCGCGTTGATCGCCGACTGCGACAGCGTCGTCGAGTCGGTACGCATGTAGGTGATGTAGCCGTTCTCGTAGAGCCGCTGGGCGATGCTCATCGTGCGCTCGGCGGAAAACCGCAGCTTGCGGCCGCCTTCCTGCTGCAGCGTCGACGTCATGAACGGCGGATACGGGCGACGGGTGTAGGGCTTCTCCTCCACCGATCCGACGGCCAGCTGCGATCCGCGCAACCCCGTCGCCAGCGAGACCGCGGCGGCCTCGTCGAGCACCGTCACCTCGTCGGGCTTGCGCACCGCGCCGAGCGAGTCGAAGTCGCGCCCGGTCGCCACCCGCAGGCCGTCGACGGAAGTCAGTCGTGCGGTGAACGTCGGCGGCTGCGCTTTGGGGTCGGAGACGCTGGCGTCCAGCTCGGCGACCACGTCCCAGTAGGCGGCACTGCAGAACGCCATCCGGTCGCGCTCGCGCTGCACGATGATGCGGGTGGCCACCGACTGAACCCGGCCTGCGGACAGCTTGGGCGCCACCTTCTTCCACAGCACCGGGCTGACCTCGTAGCCGTACAGCCGGTCCAGGATGCGGCGGGTTTCCTGGGCGTCGACCAGGTCGATGTCCAGGTCACGGGGGTTTTCGGCGGCTTCCAGGATCGCCTGCTCGGTGATCTCGTGGAACACCATCCGCTTGATCGGAATGCGCGGTTTGAGGGTCTCCAGCAGATGCCACGCGATGGCCTCACCCTCGCGGTCACCATCCGTGG
>JBAWAV010000455.1:0-2874 GCA_049589475.1 Mycobacterium sp. | reverse complement strand
GTAAAGAACGGGAGACGGGCCTTTATCCTGCACGACAGCTTTGCGATGTGGCTCTTTGGCTTTATCCCGGAAATTTTCGAAGAAGTTCTGTTTTTTCATGGAACGGTCTTTGATTTCGTAGCCATCCGGCGTGGGCCGCAGCCAAGGAGGCTCACTTGAATAGGTCGGGGTTCTCGCGGTGCATTTCGAGAAGGTTTTTGAGCTCCTCGACGCCATCCTTGGTGAAGGCCATGATGGCATCTTCGCCGATACCGTAAACCCAGATGACGCCGTCCTCGGGCTCCAAGCCGATAGAAATTTCGTGCAAGAGGTCTTCGTCGACGCCGAGTTGCTGGGCGACGGCGGCGATGACGGTGACGGCATCGACCTTGTTGCGTTGCATATTCAGGCCGCTGCGGCGGTGGGGGTCTCTTCGCGCAAGGCCTTCCAGTTCCATGGCAGCAACTCGTTGATCCGGTGAGCTGGATGGGCCGCGATGCGGTTGAGCACATCGGTCAGCCAGGCGTGAGGGTCGACGTCGTTCATCTTGCAGGAGACGATCAAGCTGTAGACGGCCGCGGCCCGCTGGCCGCCCCGGTCGGAACCGCAGAAAAGCCATGAGCGGCGCCCGAGGGCGATACCCCTTAGGGCTCGCTCGGCGGCATTGTTGCTGAGGCAGACACGGCCGTCGTCGAGGAACAGCGTGAAGACGGGCCAGCGCTTCAGCATGTAGTTGATGGCCATGTAGAGGTCGTGGGTGCGGGAGAACTCGCACCGCTTCTCTTCGAGATAGGCGCGAAGTGCCTCTACGATCGGCTTGCTCAATTCCTGGCGTATGGCGCGGCGCTTCTCGGGGGGCTGTCCGTTGATCTCGCGCTCGATATCGAAGAGGGCGTCGATCCGGCGGACCACTTCAAGGGCGATGGGTGAAACCACCACGGGCTTCTTGCTCTTTGCCTTGCGCCGAGCGGCCTCCTGGAGATCAGCGAAGATGAAGAACGGTCGCCGCGCGTGGCTCCAACAGCCGGCCTGCAGGATCTGGCCGGGTTTGCGATCTGGCGCATAGAGCTTGCCGTAGCCCGAGAAGGCATCAGCTTGGAAAACGCCGGACCACTTGGCGAGGTGCGCTTGCGGATGTTCGCCGCTTCGATCCCGCGAATAGTAGAACATCGCCGCGGACGGACCGGTCCCGCCGAAGGGCTTATTGTCGGCGACGTACACCCAACATCGCGCGATAGCGGTCTTGCCGGCGGCGAGAACGGGGACAGTGGTATCATCGCCGTGGAGCCGCTCGGCGGAAAAGACGTGACGCTCGAGTGCGTTCAAAATGGGACTGAGGGCGAGACAGCCGGCGCCTACGGCGTCAGCCATAGTCGATAACGGGATTGGCACGCCTTCCAAGGCATAGCGTTCGCAGAGCCGGTTCAGCGGTTGGTGGGCGCCGAATTTCTCATAAAGGATCATCGCCAGAAGGCTTGGGCCCGCCCATCCACGAGGTATGACGTGGAAAGGTGCCGGCGCCTGGCTGACTTTCTCGCAGTCGCGACACGTGAACTTCTCGCGTACGGTCTCGATCACCTTCCACTGCCGGGGGATTGATTCCAAGGTGCGGGCCACATCCTCGCCGAGCTTGCGAAGCCGGTTCCCACCGCAGCACTCGCACGCCGTTGGCGGATTGATCACCACGCGCTCTCTGGGCAAGTGGTCGGGAAAGGTAGTCCGCGGTTGAGGGCGCTTACGCACGAACCCTGCCACGGTCGTAGTCTTGGCGACAGCAATCTCCGCCGCGATCTCATCCTCGGTGGCGCTGGCCTCCTGCTCCTCGAGCGCGAGCTCCATTTGATCCTGAAGCTGGGCGCTACGTTCCTTGCGCGGCCCATAGATCTGGCGCTCCAGCTTGGCAATCCTAAGCGCCTGATGCGCGATCATGGCCTTGTCTTCGGACGCCATGGCCTTGGCCACGGCCAGTTCAGCAGCGGCATCAAGGCTCTTCTGTTCCGCAATCGATGCCTGGGCGAGCGCCATCTTCAGCGCCTGTCTCAGGGCCGCGACGTCTTCCGGAGGGTCATCGAGATCGGCGTCCATGAGCCCTATGGAATCATAATTCCGGGCTATTGTGGTACCCTTAAATGCGATTTGTGCTCGGTTTTTTTAGCCGGCAGACCGGGGCCGCCAGCTCTGTTGCGGATTACGCCAATCGACGCCCTCCAAGAGGCAAGAGGCCTGCGACGTTGTCAGCGAAATCACCCCCTCGGACGCCGCCGGCCAAATGAAGCGCCCCCGATCCAGGCGTTTGGCATACAGCGATATACCGAGACCATCATGCCATAAGCACTTAATCAACGAACCGTTACGGCCGCGGAAAATGAAGACATCTCCTGCGAACGGATCACGCCGGAAATGCTCTTGCACCAGCAGCGAAAGGCCCGCCATTCCCTTGCGCATATCCGCGTGGCCGGTAGCGATCCAAATCCGAACCCCGCTCGGGACCGGGATCATCGTAGCGCCCGCATCGTTGCCTCGACCAGTGCCGCCGGAGCCGTCATGCTGATCCGCACCGTTGTACCCGGTCTTAGCTCAACAGTGATCGCCGCTTCCAGGACCGAGCACGAACCATCTGCCTGCCTTTCGTCCCTCACAATCGCCGGGACAAAGGCTGGCCTCTGCGCCGCCAAATGCATTTGACGCCAGCGATAGAGCACGCTCGTGCAAATGTCGGCGCGGCGCGCCACCTCGGCCACGTTGCCGCCCGGGCCAAATGCCGCCGTTAGCAGATCAAACTTCTGATCTTCCGTAAAACGCCGACGCCGCTCTCGACCAATGATCAGGCTCGTTTGACCCATAGCTGCGCTGCTATCCCTGCTGCTAACACCGCTGTTAACTGCGCAGTTATCC
>JBAWAV010000454.1:0-2273 GCA_049589475.1 Mycobacterium sp. | reverse complement strand
GTGCGGGACATGACGTTCCCGGCGATCACATGGGTTGCCGAGAGCACCCGAAGCCCCGACAGCGGACGTGCCGCCGGTGTGAACGGCTCAGGATCGCTGTCGCCGATCTTGACGATTTCCACCACCGGCTTTTCGGCTAGCTGTTTGCCTTGAGGGTGCGCGGCCCACTCTTCGGGCGTGCGGACGACGGCGAACACGAGCCCTGCCGCGGCGGCCGCCTCATCGAGTTCCATACTGTCCCATTGGGAGACGGCCGTCGTGATGCTGTCCTTATCGGGCGAGTACCGCAAAAACGTGCACATGCCCGCCAGCAGGCGAGGGTAGGCGCCCGTCGGCAGGAACCAGCGACCGTCCTTGGTCCGGTACAGGTCGAACCCCATTGGGTTGCCGATGAAATATGGCAGCTGATAGGGGTAGCCGTTGATCGTGGGCGTGAATTTGTACATCGGGTTGATGCCGTGGATGCCTTTGCGGAGGTCAAGGGTCAGGTCCTGGCCGCGGCCGCTGCGTTGGCGCCAGATATCGGCAATCCCCGCCGCCCCCAACATCATCGGGATACCGATGCAGGCTCCGAGCCGGTGCACGCTTGGGAAGATCGGATCCTCGCCGACGAAGGTGATGGTGCCGCCGGTGTCTTTGGGGGAGAGTCCGAGTTCGTGCATCAGAGAGCGGAAGCGCGCGTTGACGTCGAAGCCTGCAGTCGCCTGTGGTGTGGCTAAAGCATTGCTGCTCATGCTATTTCCCTTCCATCGACGATGTGGCCAACCCGATAGCCGCTCATAGCCTGCAACCGCGTTCGCTCGGTTCTACATGGCCAACTCAAGCCTCCTTGGAGCCGCCAGCCCTTGTCGATGTCGGGGTGCACAAGACCGGTGCCCGCATCGCTGTTCCGGAACACATCGACACGATGGCGCCGATGGTGGGTGTCGCCGGAGCTTCACGCTCTACGTCCGACGCGAACCCGATCGGAACGACAGCCGCTAGTGATTATTCGTCGGTGGCCGGCACTGCCAATGCTTCGGCAACCGCGCGGTAGGCGTGCCGGTTGAATGCCAGGCCGATGTGACTTCCGTGCACCTCCACGCACATTGCGTAATCGGCTATACATGACTGCCAGCGCACCACTCCGTCGTTGCGCGAGTAGATCGAGGTGAATCTGACGTCGCTAGGAAACGGTGCGGCGAAACCCACACCGTATGCGCAGGTGCAGTGCAGGGTGAGGCATCCACGCTCGGATCGCGCGGGGTCACAACCGGCCAAGGCGTTCCGCACGACCACGGCGCCGCACTTAGTCAACATCGAGACGTCAAGTGGATCCTCCACCCCAGCGCCCATCGTGACGATGTGAGAAACCCGATCGGGATACCGAGCCGCGAGGGATCTGGCGTAATGGCCGCCGCGGCTATGCCCGACGATTGCCAGGCGCCGGCCGCTTATCGAGTACTCGCGATCGATGACGCCGACCATTCGCTCATCGAAGCTATCGCCACACCCGGAATTGAACCGGATTCCGCTGGCAACCGGACGGTAGCCGATACGCCTCAAAAACCGGGCTAACAGCCTCAACGTCGCGTCGGAAACGAGGAAGCCCGGTAGCAGCAGCACGCTGCGGCCATCACCGTGGGGCACGCCGCGGCCCCGCAACACGGGGTCTGTGAGCAACCGTGCCAGTTCGCCAGATGACCGGCACTCGAGCAGCGGATGACCCAACCAGAACCCATCCACTCCGGTCGCAGCGCCGTTGGTGGCGGCCGCCGCAGCCCGCTTCCGTGCGGTTGCCCTCATCGCTCGCTGCCGCTGCGCGGGGGCGCTGCCTGCCATTTCAGATCGGTCTTGACCACGGCTGGCAAACACCGCTGGTGCGGCCGACGACAGCGCGATTCGGAGAGCCATTTCTGGACCATAGCCCAGTTCAAACAGCTAGAACAAATACGAATATGAACTCAAAGTCAATTCTGGTTTTGGTAATCTGGACGGCGCACTCGCGTCGGTGAGCGGCTGTTACTGGTCCGGCAAGTAGGGAGAAAGCACGATGGTCGAGGTGGAGATCCACGAGGTTCCCACCGCGCTGAGTCCGTTTTCGCAGACGCGGATCTTCTATGACGAACACGACATACCGCACTATGAAGCGCTGCCGACGTCGTTGTTGGAAATGCTCGAGAGTCATGTCACCGACCGACCCGAGGCCGAGGCCGTGGTTGAACTGGGTGGCCAGCGCCTGACCTACCGCCAGCTGTGGGACCGCGCCGCGCGGGTCGCGGGCGGATTGCGCA
>JBAWAV010000453.1:0-2812 GCA_049589475.1 Mycobacterium sp. | reverse complement strand
GTTCGGCATCGGCTTTTTGGCCCGGCCCCGCTCCGATGCCGCCGCCGACGCCCGAGAGGCGCCCGCCAGCATGCTCACCGGCATGGTCGCGCCCGCCGCCGCTTGCGTGGTGCTGGCCACCACGCCGTGCGTGCTTGCGACACCGCTGCGCCGGGTGCTGCCCGCGGTGCCGGCCGCTGCGCGCGCCGACTTCTCCGGGATGGGCACGGTCCTGCACCTGCCCGGCCTGGCCGGATCGATAGCGCCCGGCCTGCTCGCCGTCTTCCTGGTCATCGCGATGCTGGTCGCCGTCGGCGCATCCCGGTGGGGTTCGCGGCGGCGCCCCCCGCCGGTGGCGTTGCCGCTGTGGGCATGCGGCGCTGATGATCTCACCGCCCGGATGCAGTACACAGCCACCTCGTTCGCCGAGCCGCTGCAACGGGTGTTCGACGACGTGCTGCGCCCGGACACCGACATCGAGGTCACCCCGTTCGAGGAGTCGCGATATCTGGTGGCCGGAATCGCCTACCGCGCCCGCATCGACGACGCCGTGCAGGACCTGCTGTACACCCCGGTGATCCGGGCGGTCACGCTGTGCGCCAACGCTATTCGTCGTGCACACACCGGCAGCGTGCATCTCTACCTTGCCTACGGCGCGCTCGGCGTCCTGATCGTCCTGCTGGTCGCACGATGACGACCTTGTCGTATCTGGCCGGTGCCGCGCAGATCGCCGGCGTCGCTCTCGGCGCGCCCGTGGTGATCGGTGTGACCCGCCAGGTCCGGGCCCGACTAGAGGGTCGTGTCGGCGGCGGGGTGGCCCAGCCGTGGCGCGATCTGCGTAAACAGCTCCGCAAACAGCAGATCAACCCGCACGGCACCACCGTGGTGTTCACCGCCGCGCCTGCCGTCCTGGCCGGCACCACCCTGCTCATCGTCGCGGTGCTGCCGCTGGTCGCGAACAGCTCGCCGCTGGACCCGGTGGCCGACCTGTTCGCTGTTGTCGGTCTGCTGTTCGTGGGGACCGCCGCGTTGACCCTGGCCGGTATCGACACCGGGACCTCGTTCGGCGGGATGGGTGCCAGCCGGGAGATCACCATCGCCGCCCTGGTGGAACCCACCATCTTGCTGGCGGTGTTCACGCTCTCGATCCCGGCCGGGTCCTCCAATCTCGGCGCCATCGTGGCCCATACCCTGGCCAATCCCGCGCAGACTGTGTCATTGCCTGGGGTGCTGGCCTTCGTCGCGCTGGTGGTGGTGATCATCGCCGAAACAGGCCGGCTGCCGGTCGACAACCCCGCCACGCACCTGGAGTTGACGATGGTGCACGAGGCGATGGTCCTCGAATACGCCGGACCGCGCCTGGCGGTGGTCGAATGGGCGTCAGGGATGCGGCTGACCGTGTTGCTCGCGCTGCTGGGCAACCTGTTCATCCCATGGGGCATCGCCGGCCCAGATCCCAGCGCCCTGGACGTCGCAGTCGGAATCCTCGCGGTCGCAACGAAAGTGGCGGTCCTGGCGATCCTGCTCGCCGGCGCCGAA
Source organism: Mycobacterium sp. (assembly GCA_049589475.1). GTDB lineage: Bacteria > Actinomycetota > Actinomycetes > Mycobacteriales > Mycobacteriaceae > Mycobacterium. The sequence goes on along the minus strand of JBAWAV010000453.1, from coordinate 1,294 downwards.
GTGTTCCTGGCCAAGCTGCGACTTTTCCGGGTGCCCGAGCTGCTTGCCGGGTCGTTCCTGCTGGCGCTGCTCGCGGTCACCGCCGCCAACTTCTTCACCACCCGGTCTTGAGGGCCGCGCCATGACCGACGCCGCGTTCGCAAGTGTGATCGACCTCGCGGCGGGCGCCCTGGTGCTGGCCGCCGTCCTGGTCGTGTGGCGCCGTGACCTGCGCTCGATCATCCGGCTGCTCGCCTGGCAGGGGGTTGCACTCGCGGCGATCCCCGTCATCCGCGGCGTACAGGAACACGACGCAATACTCGTGTTGGTCGGTGCCGCCATCGCCCTCCTGCGCACCGTCCTGTTGCCATGGCTGCTGAACCGCGCCCTGGGCGCCGAACCACGGGGGCAACGCGAAGCCACACCATTGGTGAACACCACCGCCTCCCTGCTGATCGCGGCGGCTCTGACGGTGATCGCGTTCGCGGTCACCCGCCCGGTGATAAGCCTCGACCCCGGAGCCGCCGCCGGCGCGGTCCCCGCCGCGTTCGCGGTGGTCCTGCTCGCGCTGTTCGTGATGGTCACCCGGCGCCACGCCATCTCCCAGGCGGCCGGATTCCTGATGCTGGACAACGGGATCGCCGCGACCGCCTTCCTGCTGACGGACGGGGTACCGCTGATCGTTGAATTCGGCGCGTCCCTGGACGTGCTGTTCGCGGTCATCGTGATCGGCGTCCTGACCGGCCGGATGCGCCGCAAATTCGGCGGCGCCGAACTCGACGCCCTTCACGAGCTGCACGACTGATGACACTGCTGCTGCTCGCCCCAATCCTCGTGCCGCTGGCAGCCGCGGCGATCACCCCCGCCGCCGGCGGGGGAGGGTGGTATTGCGTCGGGGCCGTGATGGGCGCGCTGACCATCCTGGGCTGCGGCCTCGTGTTGGCATTCCGGCTGGGAACGACCCCGCACGTCCTCGCGGGCGGGCTGCTGCGGGTAGACGCTTTGTCGGTGGTGATGCTGATCGTCATCGGTGCGGTCGGCGTACTGAGCACGGTGGCCGCCGTCGGCTACATCAACACTGAACTCGACCACGGCCACACCGGCGCCGCGGGCGCCCGCCTCTACGGCACGCTCACCCCGGCGTTTCTGGCTGCGATGGCCCTGGCGGTGTCGGCCAACAACATCGGCGTCACCTGGGTCGCGATCGAAGCGACCACCGTGATCACCGCGTTCCTGGTCGGGCACCGCCGCACCCGCGCCTCATTGGAAGCCACCTGGAAATACGTGATCATCTGCTCAGTCGGGATCGCCATGG
>JBAWAV010000452.1:0-3556 GCA_049589475.1 Mycobacterium sp. | reverse complement strand
GCCGCGGCCAGCACCACGCACGCGACAGCGGGCACGACCATGCCAGCGAGCATGCTGGCGGGTGCCTCCCGGGCGGCGGCGCCGGCATCGGAGCGGGGCCGCGCCAAAAAGCCGATGCCGAAAGCCTTCACCATTGTCGCCACCCCGAGTCCGGTGGTCAGCGCTACCGCACCGAGGACCAGCGGCATGGCCAGCGCCACCACGGTGGATGGGTGGGGTGCGGCGTGGATCAGCGACTGCACGAGTAGCCACTCGCCAACGAACCCTGCACCCAGCGGCAGTCCGGAAGCGCCCAGCGCGGCGACCCCGAACAGAATCGTGGTGGCCGGCATGCGGCGGGCCAGACCGCCGAGGCGGTCCAGATCGCGCAGCCCGGTTGCGGCCAGCACCGACCCGGCCGCCAGGAACCCGAGGCATTTGAACGCGGCGTGACCCACCAAATGCAGCAGCGCCGCGGCCATCGCAACGGAGGCCGCTGACGTTGCGCCCGTGGCGGCCAGCAACGTGGCGGCGCCGAGCGCGACGGCGATCAGCCCCATGTTCTCCACCGTGGAATAGGCGAGCAGCCGTTTGAGGTCGGTGGCCACCGATGCCTGCAGCACTCCATAGACGGCGGACACCGCGCCGATGACCAGCAGAGTCACCCCCCACCAGCGGGGTCCGGGCCCGAGCAGCTGCAGATCGATGCGGATGATGCCGTAGATCCCGAGGTTGACCATCGCCGCGCACATCAGCGCCGAGACGGGGCTGGGCGCCTCGGGGTGGGCGCGCGGCAACCAGGCGTGCAGCGGCAGCAGCCCGGCCTTGGATCCGAAGCCCGCCAGCGTCAGGACGAATACCGCGGTGCGGGCACCGGCGGGGATCGCCGACAGGTCGGCGAAACGGTCGGCGCCACCGGCCGCGGACAGCACCATCAGGCCGAGCAGGATCGCGACGAACCCGAGCTGGGTCATCACCGCGTAGAACACCGCGGCATCGCGCACCGCGGGCCTGGTGTGCTGCGCGGCCACCAGGATCAACGACGCGCCCGCCATCAGTTCCCACGCCAGCAGGAACGTCGACACCGACGCGGCCGCCGGCACCAGCATCATCGCCGCCACGAACAGCGGCAATACCGACAGCGGGACGGCACCCAGATGCTCGCGGCGGGCGTACCCGATCGCGTACACCCCGACCGGGACCGTGACCGCACCGGTCAACGCGATGAAGAATCCACCGAGGGGATCGAGCTGCAGCGCCACACCGGTCAGCGGGACCAGCCAGCCGATCTGCACCGATCGGGGCGAACCCAGCATCCCGGCCAGGCCGACCGCGACGCCGGCGACCCCCAAGGCCGAGGTCAGGATCCCGGCAACGACCGCACCGAACGCATTATGTTGCGCCATAACCGGATCGGCGTCGGGTGTCGCGTCGAGGGTGAGGGTCACCGCCCCGTCACCGACCGCAGCGCGGACACAATCTGGGTGGGGGTCGGTGGGCAGCCCGGGATTTCGATGTCGACCGGTATCACCTCCCCCACGGCACCGACCACGCCGTAGGCGCCGGCGAACACTCCGCGGTTCAAAGCGCAGTCACCGCAGGCGATCACCACTCGCGGAGCCGGTGTCGCCTCGAGGGTGTTGCGCAACGGTTGGGCCATGTTGCGGGTCACCACGCCGGTCACCAGCAGCGCGTCAGCATGCCGCGGCGACGCGACCAGGCGGCTGCCGAAGCGCTCGGCGTCGTAAACGGGGCCAAACGCCCCGGAGATCTCGACTTCACAGCCGTTGCACGACCCGGCGTCTACGTGACGTACCTGCAGCGAACCCGCCACCCCGGTGGGGGCCCCGATCGTGGCCGGGGGATCGTCACCGGCTGGCTCGGTGATGCGGCGCACCGCTGCGATCCTGGCGATCCAGCCCCTCACGGTTCGGTCGCCGAACGTTTCAGGACACGAACCTGATCACTGTGCAGTTCCAGGACCCGGATCCACTCCGGGTGGGGCAGCGTCTTGACGACTGCCTTAAGCGAGGACAGCGGCTCCACCACCCGACGCCCCCTGACGACTCGTTCAAACCCGTAATCCTTCAATTAAAGAATTTAGCAGATAAGCATGCACCGCCCTGGTGTATCAGTTCTGGTAATGCCCAAGGCAGCCCATGGAGGCGTTCGAGTTCGCGCGGCGCGGCGGTGATCAGCGGGAGCCCAACAGCAAGCGCCCGCTATAGCTGAGGGCACCTGTTGCCCAACCGGGTGGTTGATTAGGATTGAGTTTTCGCCGGTCGAGGAAGGGAATCCCTATGACCACGCACGCCACCGAAGTCAGTGCACCAGCCGCAGCCGCGACACAGGCTCCGAGCTCTGATGTCGCCAAGACGGTCGCCCGACTCCGTCAGACCTTCGCCACCGGTCGCACCCGCAACCTGGACTGGCGAAAAGCCCAGCTGCTCGCGCTCAAGCGACTCATTGAAGAGAACGAAACCAAAATCGCCGACGCCTTGGAGAAGGACCTCGGGCGGTCGCCGTTCGAGGCGTGGCTCGCCGACGTCGCCAACACCAGCGGTGAGGCCGCGTACGCCGCAAAGAACGTGGGCAAGTGGGCGAAGCGCCGCCACCGCTTACTGGAGATGTCGCAACTGCCCGGCCGCGGCTTTGTCGAGTACGAGCCGTACGGCACCGTGCTGATCATCGGCGCATGGAACTTCCCGTTCGCCCTGACGCTGGGCCCGGCTGTCGGCGCGATCGCGGCGGGCAACACCGTGTTGCTCAAGCCGTCCGAGGTCGCGCCCGCCTCGTCAGCGTTGATGGCCGAGCTAGTGCCGCAATACCTCGACAATGACGCGATCGCCGTCATCGAGGGCGACGGCGTGGTCAGCCAGGAGCTCATTGCGCAGGGCTTCGACCACCTGCTGTTCACCGGCGGCACCGAGATCGGCCGCAAGGTGTACGAAGGCGCGGCGTCGCATCTGACGCCGGTGACCCTCGAGCTCGGCGGCAAGAGCCCGGTCATCGTATCGGCGGACGCCGACATCAAGGTCGCGGCGAAGCGGATCGCGTGGACCAAGCTGATCAACTCCGGCCAGATCTGCATTGCGCCCGACTATGTCCTGGCCGAGGCACCGATCCGCGATCAGCTCGTCGACGAGATCCAGAAGGCGGTCACCGCTTTCGAGGCGAAGAACGCCACCGGCGGTAAGCGCATCGTCAACGAGCGGCACTTCAACCGGCTCACGACCGCGCTCGCCGCGACCCAGGGCAGAATCGCGATCGGCGGAGGCTCGGACGCGGCGAACCTGAACATCCAGCCGACCGTGGTGGTCGACCCCGCGACCGACGAGCCGCTGATGACCGACGAGATCTTCGGCCCGATTCTTCCGGTGGTGACCGTCCAAAACCTCGACGAGGCAATCAAATTCGTGAACGCGCGGCCCAAGCCGCTGGCCGCCTACCTGTTCACCAAGGCCAAGGCTGTGCGGGAACGCGTGATCAAGGAAGTGCCCGCGGGCGGCATGGTGGTCAACCATCTGCTGTTCCACTTCGCCACCCACAAGCTGCCGTTCGGCGGCGTCGGCCCGTC
>JBAWAV010000451.1:0-7520 GCA_049589475.1 Mycobacterium sp. | reverse complement strand
GATCGGCGTGATAGACCGGCAGCGTCCGTTGCATGATGGTCGGCACCGTCGTCAAGAAGGTCACGCCGTGCTCGGTGATCAAGCGGAGAAACTGCTGCGGCTCGAACCGGCTCATCAACACCAGGTGGTGGCGCATCAGCAACGCGATAGTCGCGGTGGTGAAACCGGTGTTGTGCGACAGCGGAACCGGCATCAGGGTGGTGTCGCCCTCTTGCGCCCCCAGCGGATAGCCGATCGCGGCGGGGATGCGACTGTCGCCGCCGGACTCGATGAGCTTGGGCCGACCCGTGCTGCCGCCAGAGCCCATCGCTTTCCACACCGGCGAGACCGCCTCCGGTAGCGACTCATCGGACAACTCCGGGTCGGGTGTGAAACCAGCAGGCACGCTGGGTATTTGAGAATGCTCCGACCCTTCGGTCGGCGACCCGCTGCGCCCGGCTTTGCCGAGCTGGCGATCGCCTCCGCGCCCCACCAGCAAGGCCGGTGGCCGCAACTCCAGCAGCCCCTGCAACTCTGCGTCCGGCAACCGTGCCGAGAGCGGCTGGGGCACTGCGCCGAGTTTCCAGCAGGCCACCGTCGCCTGAATCCATTCGATCGAGTTGGGCAGCACCATGGTCACGTAGTCGCCGACGCCGACGCCGCGCTCGGCGTAGGCCCGCGCCAGCCTGTTGGTGGACCGGTCGAGTTCGGCGCGGGTCAGCGTGCGCCCGTCGCACGTGACGGCCGGTTCGTCGGGTGCGAGCGCCGCGAGCGCGGAGATCTGGGTGCCGATCGGCGGTACCGGTTCGGTCACGAGTAGGTGCCCTGTCGCTCGAAAATGCGGCGCGGATTGTCGACCAGCATCGTGTGTAACTGCTCGTCGGTGACACCGCGTTGTTTGAGGGCGGGGATCACGTCGTTGTGGATGTGCAGGTAGTGCCAGTTCGGCGCCATCTGTGGCACCAGCTCTTCGGGCAGCGCGTCGAAGTAGCAGTTGGCATCGTGGGACAACACCATCTTGTCGGCGTGCCCGCGCTCGCACATCTGCGCGACGATGTTGACTCGGTCCTCGAACGGCGAGATCACGTCTAGGCCGAAACGATCCATCCCGAGGTAGGAGCCGGGGGCGATCAGCTCCTCGAGGTAGCCGATGTCGGTGCTGTCACCGGAGTGCCCGATGATCACCCTGCTCAGGTCGACGCCCTCTTCTTCGAAGATCTTCTGCTGCTCGAGCCCGCGCCGCAGCCCGGCGTGGGTGTGCGTGGAGATCGGCACCCCGGTCCGTTTGTGCGCCTGGGCGACCGCGCGCAGCACCCGCTCCACACCGGGGGTGATGCCCGGTTCGTCGGTGGCGCACTTGAGGATCCCGGCCTTGATGCCGGTGTCGGCGATGCCCTGCTCGATGTCGCGGACGAACATCTCGGTCATGATCTCCGGGCCGCCCAGCATGCCGCCGGGGCCCTCGTAGTGGAATCGGAACGGTATGTCGTTGTAGGTGTACAGACCCGTCGCGACGATGATGTTCAGGTCGGTGGCCGCGGCAACACGGGCGATGCGCGGGATGTAGCGGCCCAGCCCGATCACGGTGAGGTCGACGATGGTGTCGACGCCGCGCGACTTCAGCTCGTTGAGCCGGGCGATCGCGTCGTTGACCCGTTTGTCTTCGTCTCCCCATGCTTCGGGGTAGTTCAGCGCGATCTCGGTCGTCATGATGAACACGTGCTCGTGCATGAGCGTGACGCCGATGTCAGCGGTATTGACAGATCCCTGAGCGGTATTCAGTAACGACACGTAGCCGATGCTATGACTCCGACGCGCCAGTTAGTCGAGATCGACGAGACGGATCAATCCCGGCTTGCGGACGTCGATCAGTACGCGTGAGGTGAGGGTGACGAAAGAACCCTCGGCTTCGATGCCCGTGCAGTCGCGGCAGATGTCCAGTATTTGGTGACGGTGAAGTCGGGGACAACCCAACTCAACTTGCGCAGATCATCGCGCCGAAGATCGGGTCCATCGGGATCATCACTCATGACCGTGTGGCTCCCCGCCAAATCAATATCGTGCTGGATTTGCTCGGGCGTGTGCCCGTTATGCGCTGGCGTCAGGACGAAGTCGCTCTACGCAAGGCAGACCGCTTGGTCAGCAGGCTTTATGCCGCCACCGATGGTGACTTGGTTGGTGGCCACGGCCGTCCTGCGCCGGTCCTCGGCGCGATCGGCGAAACCTCGCTTGACCGCGCCTGGGGGCCGGAGCACGCTCAAGAATGGCGGAGTCGACAAGGATACGGAGAAATACGAGATGACAAGCGCGCATGAAGTGCAGACCCAAGCTCAACGGGTCGTCGAAGCCACCAGGCATCTGCTCGTCTCGGGGGTGCTATCGCACTCCGGGCTCGCCAACCTAAGCGCCAGACTCGACGCCGACCGGTTCTTGTTGACCACCACCGGGTATGTGCGAGAGTTGCGGCCTGACCAGCTGGCCACCGTCGGTCTCGATGGGACGGTCCTAGACGGCGAGCTGGCGCCTGAGAACGCCGAAATAGTCGCCATGCACAGCGTCGTTTACAACGCTCGCAGTGCTGTGGGCGCAGTCATACACACCCACTCTCCCGCCGCGACGGCGTTCGCGCTGGCCCACCGGCCGTTGCCGTGCCGGTTCGAGCCGCTGCTGCGCTTCGGGCAGGCCGAAGACGTGCCGGTGGCGGCATGGGGACCTCGCGGGTCGGGTATGTCGGCTCGGAACATCGCCGAGGTTCTGGGACAACACCCGACGACGGCCGCGGTTCTGCTGGCCAACCACGGTCTCCTGGCGTTCGGCCGTGACCCTATGGCTACTGCCCGGCTGGTGGTGGAGATCGAGGAAAGCGCCGAGGCAGAACTCGCCGCGGCCCAGATCGGCGGGGCGGTCGACTTCCCCGAAGGGGCCCTCACCGCCGTCTTAGAGTCGATGGCACGGGTGTCGTCGCGGTCGGTGCTGTGAGCCCCGCCCCTTCTCGCGGTCGGGGCTGACCACTTTGCACAGAACGGACCCTTGTGGAAGACCCGGATCGCGTCTCGCCAACGATCGTATACGGACACCCACCAACCCCAGACAGCCCGCCCCTAACGCCGCAACATGACCGCCATTTATCGCTGCGAGTGCGCAATCAAGCCCGTCCGCGTGGGCAGGTGAGCACGATCTGCGGTGGTATCAGAACCGAGACGGGTTATTAAACCGAACAAGGCCGATTCCGGTTACGGCGCGGTGCCTAGATTCGGAGTAGCCATGACCTGGTGCACCGAGCGCACGGCGCTGGCTCCTTCACCGACGGCGGCGGCGACGCGTTTCATAGATCCTGCGCGCACATCGCCGACGGCAAAGACTCCAGGCATGGAAGTTTCGAAGGGCAACGGGCGGCGGCCAAGGTGCGGCCAGGTCGCTGACAGCGCGTCCTCGGCTAGTGCGGCATCGGTGGGGATGAACCCATGGCGGTCGAGATGGATGCCATGCAGCCAGTCAGTGGCCGGCGCGGCGCCGATGAAGCCAAACAGTGCCTGGCAGGGCAGCGTGTTAGTGGTCTGGCTGACGTTGTCGGTGACGGTGATCTCGGTGAGATGATGCTCACCGAGCAGCGCGCTGACTTCGGTGCTGAGGCGCACATTGATGTGCGGGTTCGCGCTGATCCGGTCGGCGAGGTAGGCCGACATGTCTTTGCGTAGGTCTGCGCCGCGCACGATCAGATCGACCGGGCTGCCGGCGCCAGCCAAATACAGCGCGGCCTGACCGGCCGAGTTCGCGCCGCCGACGACAGCGACCGGATGCGGCGCGACCAACCGTACTTCCAATTCAGTTGCCGCATAGTAGATTCCGGCGCCTTCGAACTCGTTCCAGCGGGGTAGCGGCAGGGTGCGATAGCGCGCCCCGGTGGCGATCACTACCGCCCGGGTGGCTAAGTCGGTGCCGTCAGCCAGTCTTACGCTCAGCGCCGCGGCGTCGGCGTTGACCGCGGTGACCGCACTGGGGCTGTTGAGCTGAGCGCCGAACTTTTGCGCCTGAATGGTGGCGCGCCCGGTCAGCTCGGCACCGCTAACGCCCGAGGTGAACCCCAAGTAGTTCTCGATACGCGAGCTGGCCGCGGCCTGACCACCGATCGCGACGGCCTCCAACAGCAGCGTGTCCAAGCCCTCCGACGCACCATAGACAGCCGCGGCTAAGCCGGCCGGGCCACCACCGACGACGATCAAGTCACGAATCTGGCCCCCGCCGGGCGCCGGGCGGTAAGCCAGCCCCAATTCAGCGGAAGCGGATGCCGCAGTGGCGCGCCGCAAAGTTTTCATCGGCGTAATCAACACCGGCAAATCCTCGACCCTTAAGCCCAGCGCCTCCGCAAGCGCTGCGCCGTCGGCGGTGTCGGCGTCGGTGAAGGTATGCGGTACCTGAAGGCGCGCCAGCCACGTGCGCAGCGTCATTGCTTGCGCGGAAAACGCGCTGCCGATGAGTTCGATGCTGCGCGCGGCCTCACCGGTGCGCAGCCGCTGACGGCGGGCCAGCAGGGCACGAAGGATGAAATCCGACAGCTCGGTGTCGCGGTCCATCAGCTCGCGGAACCGCGCGGGGGAAATCCGGGTAATCGCGCCGGCTTCAACTACCCGGGTGCTCAGGTAGGTCGCCTGGCCGGTCAACAGGTTTAACTCACCTAAAAACCGGCCCGGGCCGAGGCGGGCAAGGACAGCTTCGCCGTTCTCGACGCTGCCCTCGCGGAACGTTTCCACCGTGGCGCTGTCCAGGACGATGAAGTCATAGCTGGACTGGCCGGCTTGGAACAACAACTCACCAACTTCGACCTGCGCCGGTGTGCCGTAGTTGCGCAACCGCGCCAGCTGGCCATCATCAAATACCGGAAAGGCGTCAGCTTCGGAAGGCGTGCTCACATCCATCCACCCAAGGCGACAAGGGTCACGCCGTTGCTAGCCAACACCTTCAAGGAAAACAGAACGCGGTCACCGATGCGATCGCGACGGGCTCTACAAGCGGCTGCAGCACGATCACCGCCGGGTTTATCGCGTCCAATTGGTCTGTGAGACAGAGTGATCAGCACCTCAGACTGTTTTGACCAAAAGCGGGTCGAGGTAGTGCAAGCTTTGGAAAATGCACGCCGAAGTGCGTGTCGCCATGATAACCAGTATCGCGCGTCTACCCCACAAAGCCAACAGGCTCTAGTTAAACGGTATTCACCCAACTGTTGTTGGAGCGCATACGTTGGGCCGATAGCTGCGGTTAGAGCTCGAGTCCGTAGTCGAGGGTTTGCGGTCGCTGGACAGCCCGGAATCGATCATGCCCGACCCCTTGAGAAGTGACCTGGCTCACAGTAGAGTGACCACTGGTCATTTAACGGAGGGGGCCTGATGCCAACGGTTACGTGGGCTCGCGTCGACCCGGCGCGGCGAGCAGCGGTGGTCGAGGCCGCCGAGGCGGAGTTCGGCGCGCACGGCTTCTCGGGCGGCAGCCTGAACGTCATCGCCCGGCGTGCCGGTGTGGCCAAAGGCAGTCTCTTCCAATACTTTGCCGATAAGCGTGACCTGTATGCGTTCATCACGGATGTCGCCAGCCAACGGGTGCGGGTGTACATGGAAGAGCGCATCCGCGACCTCGATCCGAGTCGGCCGTTCTTCGAATTCCTGACCGACTGGCTCGACGTGTGGGTCGCCTACTTCGCCGATCACCCGCACGAACGCGCACTGCATGCAGCGGCCAGCCTGGAGGTCGACACCGACGCCCGCGTCAGCGTGCGCAGCGTTATCCACCGTCACTACCTGGAGGTGTTGCGGCCTCTGGTGCGCGACGCGCGGGTTCGTGGCGACTTCCGCGACGACGCCGACACCGAGGTGCTGATGTCGTTGCTGCTGTTGATCTTTCCGCACCTGGCGCTGGCGCCGTATATGCGCGGGCTGGATCCGATCCTCGGACTTGATGAACCCAGCCCGGAGCAGCCGGCGCTGGCGGTCCGCCGACTGGTCGCCGTGCTGGCCGCGGCTTTCTCCGAAACACCCTCGACTGCAAAGCAATTCAGCAGCAAAAGATCTGAGGAGGTCATATGACACGGACGCAGCTAGGCTCGCTCGCCGCGGGAGGACTCAACTGGGACAGCCTGCCGCTGAAGCTATTCGCCGGTGGCAACGCGAAGTTCTGGAATCCTGCCGACATCGACTTCTCCCGCGACCGGGCCGACTGGGAGCGGTTGACGGACGACGAACGCCACTACGCCACCCGACTGTGCGCCGAGTTCATTGCCGGCGAGGAATCGGTGACCCAGGACATCCAGCCGTTCATGTCCGCAATGCGGGCCGAGGGGCGGCTCGGCGACGAGATGTACCTGACGCAGTTCGCCTTCGAGGAGGCCAAGCACGTCCAGGTGTTCCGTATGTGGCTCGACGCCGTGGGCGTCACCGAGAACCTGAACCCCTATCTCGACGACGTCCCCACTTACCGCACGATCTTCTACGAGGAGCTGCCCGAATGCCTCAGCGCACTGGAGACCGACGCCTCGCCGGCCGCCCAGGTCCGCGCGTCCGTCACGTACAACCACATGGTCGAAGGCATGTTGGCACTGACCGGCTACTTCGGCTGGCACAAAATCTGCGTGGAACGCGGCATCCTTCCGGGGATGCAGGAGTTGGTCCGGCGCATCGGTGACGACGAGCGACGCCATATGGCGTGGGGCACCTTCACCTGTCGGCGCCACGTCGCCGCCGACGACTCCAACTGGGGCGTCTTCGAAACGCGGATGAACGAGCTGATGCCGCTTGCCTTGCGCATGATCGAAGAAGGCTTCGCGCTGTATGACCCGATGCCGTTCGGCCTATCGACGGACGAGTTCATGCAGTACGCCGCGGACAAGGGGATGCGGCGGTTCGGCACCATCAGCAGCGCGCGCGGGCGACCGCTCGCCGAGATCGACCTCGACTATTCGCCGGTCCAGTTGGAGGACGCCTTCGCCGACGAGGACGAGAAGGCCCTCGCCGGCGCGGCCGTCTAGCCCTCGCCGCGCTCGCGACCGCCGCGCCTGCCTAGCCGACCCAGACGGTTTTGGCGTTGCAGAACGCGCGGATGCCGAGGTCCGCGAGTTCGCGACCGTAGCCGGATCGTTTGACGCCGCCGAACCCGAGTTCGGGGTACGACACCGTCATCCCATTGATGAACACCTGTCCGGCCTCGATGTCGTCGATAAAGCGCTCCTGCTCGGCTTCGTCATTGGTCCACGCGTTCGAGCCCAAGCCGAACGTGGTCGCGTTGGCGATCTCGATGGCTTCGTCGATGTCTGAGGCGCGGTACATGGAAGCGACCGGTCCGAAGACTTCCTCGGTGTAGAGCGCCATGTCCTTGGTGATGTCGGTGACCACCGTCGGCGGGTAGAACCATCCCGGCTGATCGGGCGTCTTGCCGCCGAGGCGGACCTTCGCACCCGCGGCGACGGCGTCGTCGACCTGCTTGGCGATCTCGTCGCGGCCCGACTCGGTGGCCAGCGGACCCACGTCGGTGTCCGGGTCGGTCGGGTCGCCGAC
>JBAWAV010000450.1:0-2013 GCA_049589475.1 Mycobacterium sp. | reverse complement strand
TGGTTCCAGCGACCGGTCGTGCGCGGCTAGCCGTTCGCAACGATGTCCTCCAGCACCGCGAATATGGTGCGAGTCGGCACGCCCGTGCCGCCCTTCGGGGTGTAGCCCCACGGGCCACCGGTGTTGTACGCCGGCGCAGCGACGTCGATATGCGCCCAGTCGACGCCGTCGGCGACGAACTCGCGCAAGAACACGCCGGCCACCAGCATTCCGGCGAACCGCTGGCCGCTGACGTTGGCCAGATCGGCCACCGTCGACTTCAGATCGTCTTTCAGTTCGTCGGGTAGGGGCATCGCCCAACCGTTTTCGCCGACCCGTTGCGAGATCGCGGCGACCCGGTCGCGGAACTCGTCGCTGCCCATCACCCCGGGCGTGCGCGCGCCGAGCGCCACGGTCTGCGCGCCGGTCAGCGTCGAGGTCTCGATCAGGTAGTCAGGGTTGTCCTCGCACGCCCGCACGATGGCGTCGGCCAGGATCAGTCGTCCCTCGGCGTCGGTGTTGAGCACCTCGACGGTCGTCCCGCCGTACTGGGTGAGCACGTCGCCGGGGCGCTGGGCGGTCGACGACGGCATGTTCTCGGCCATCGGGACCGTCGCGGTGACATCGATCGGCAGTTCCAGCCGGGCGGCCAGCGCCACGGTCGCGATGACGGCCGCGGCACCGCCCATGTCGGAGGTCATGTAGTGCATCGACGCGGCCGGCTTGATCGATATGCCGCCGGTGTCGAAGGTGATGCCCTTGCCGACCAAAGCGACTTTCTTGGCCTGCTTGGGTTTCTTCGCCAGCCGCGACCCCTGGTGGGTCAGCCGCACCAGCCGCGGCAGCCGCGCGGAACCCTTGCCGACACCGATCACACCGCCGTAGCCCTGCTTGTCCAGCGCCTTGTCGTCGAGCACCTCGACGTCGAGCCCTACTGACTCGCCCAAAGCCTTTGCGCGACTGGCAAATTCAGCGGGGAACAGGTGGCTGGGCGGGGTGTTGACGAGGTCTCGGGCGGTGGCGACGGCTGTTGCGACCGCGGCGGCGTGGGCGGCCTGCGCTTTGGCCGTTTTCGCGGTGGAGACCGCGGTGATCGAGTGCAGACCGGCGTCTTTGGGTGCCGTCTTGTCGGTGCGGAACGCGGTGAATCGGTAGCTGCCCAGGATCAGGCCCTCGACCGCGGCCTCCAACACGCCGTCGCCCGCAAGCTCGGTCAGCGTCGTGACGACGGCCTCGGCGCCGCCCAGCGCGCGTGCCGCCGAGCCGGCCGCTCGCCGGATCACGTCGGCCGGCCACTCGTCGCGCGGCTTGCCCAAGCCGACCGTGAGCACGCTGGCCACCGGCAGCGACTTCACCACCAGCCGGTGTACCTGCTCGGCAGAACCGGTCGCGTTGAGCGCGCGCAAGCCGTCTTCGATGTCGGCGATTGCGTCCTTCGACAAGAAGGTCTCGGCAGCGGTGACGACCGCGCGGACTTCCTCTTTCTTTCCCTCCGCACCCGACGACACCACGGGAACGATCAGCACCGCCGAGCCGATGCCGCGACGCGGCAGCGAGGAGGCGACGGAGACAGTGGGGGCCGGGTAACCGGGTTGAGTGCTCACGGGGATCAACACTAACGATTTACCGCAACCGTGGCGTTGGATCCCTCGTGTCATAGCCCCGCTGGATACTTCAGTGCCATTACTATTTCGCCGATGCCGACGGGACAAATTGCGGATTCCTGCACGCTGTGGACCGGGTTCGACATATCAATCGTGGCGCGCAACTACGCCCAGTTGGCCGGCGTGCTGGCCGGTTTCGCGTTCGTGGTCATCAACTTGGTGCTCGACCGCGCTTATCGACGTCGCGGCGAGGGCAAGGCGCGCACAGCGCACGAGGTCGAACACGAGACCTTGACGGGCGTTGCGCTGATGAATGCGTTTCTCGGCCTATTTCTGTCCGCCATTCAATACAGCCTTTTGGCCGGAGAGAACGGCTGCTCATTGACCGGTGGGCGTGCCGCGTCGGCGGAATTGCTCGGCGGCATCTCAT
>JBAWAV010000449.1:0-4215 GCA_049589475.1 Mycobacterium sp. | reverse complement strand
CCCAATGCGTAGCCCACCCGCAGTCCGGCCAGCGACCACGTCTTGGTCAGGCTACGCAGCACCAGCACGTCGGGCAGCGACTCGCCTGCCAGTGATTCCGGTTCGCCTGGAACCGAATCGGCGAAGGCCTCGTCGACGACGACGATGCGACCCGGTCGGCGTAACGCCAGGATCTGCTCACGGGTGTGCAACACCGACGTCGGGTTGGTGGGGTTGCCGACCAACACGAGGTCGGCGGTGTCGGGTACCCGCACACCGGCTAGGCCGAACGGCGGATCGAGCACGACGTGACGCACCTCAACGCCGGCTGTCGTCAATGCGACGTCGGGTTCGGTGAACGAAGGCGCGATCACCGCCGCGAGCGTCGGTCGCAGGTTGGGCAGCAACGCGAATCCCTCGGCGGCTCCGGCCAGCAGCGCGACCTCGTCGGGACCACGACCGTGCCGGGCGGCGACTGCCTGGACGGCCGCGCGCTCATCGTCGCGGCTCGGGTAGCGCGCCAGGTCGGTCAAGCGCGCCGCGAGCCGCTCGGTGAGCCAGACCGGTGGGCGCGCATGTCGGGCGTTGACGGCGAAATCGAGCATGCCGGGCTCGGCGGCCTGATCGCCGTGGTAGCGCGCCACTGCGAGCGGAATCGACTCGCTCGAATGCAGACTGGCCACATCTGAAGACAGTAACGGCCCCGCCATCTGCCCCGGTATCCGGACACAGTCGCGGCATCGAGGACAATGGTGCCGTGACAGGCACGGTCTCGGCCGCTCAATCGCATCGTCCCCAGCTGGTGATCTTCGACCTCGACGGCACCCTCACCGACTCCGCGGACGGCATAGTGTCCAGCTTTCGGCACGCCCTGGACGAGATCGGTGCCGCCGTCCCCGACGGCGATCTGGCCGGCCGGATCGTCGGACCGCCGATGCATCACACGCTGTCGGCGATGGGGCTGGGTGAGCACACCGAAGCCGCCATCGCCGCCTATCGCGCCGACTACACGACGCGTGGTTGGGCCATCAACAGCCTGTTCGACGGGATCGGGCCGCTGCTGGCCGACCTGCGGGCCGCCGGTGTACGCCTTGCGGTGGCCACCTCCAAAGCGGAGCCGACCGCCCGACGCATCCTGGCCCACTTCGGTCTCGACGGGCACTTCGAGGTGGTCGCCGGCGCCAGTGTCGACGGCACCCGCGCCAACAAGGCCGACGTGCTGGCACACGCCTTGGCTCAATTGCAGCCGTTGCCCGAGCGGGTGCTCATGGTCGGCGACCGACGCCACGACGTCGAGGGCGCGGCCGCGCACGGCATCGATGCGGTGGTGGTCGGCTGGGGATACGGCCGAGACGACTTCGCTGCCACCGGGTCAGGGACGGCGTCGCACGTCGCGACCGTCGACGAACTGCGGAGGGCGTTGGGTGTCTGACAAGCGACTGCACATCACCTTCGTGTGCACCGGCAACATCTGCCGGTCCCCGATGGCCGAGAAGATCTTCGCCCACCAGATCACCCAACGCGGTCTGCATGATGCGGTGCGGGTGACCAGCGCCGGAACCGCCGGCTGGCACATCGGCAAGTCCGCCGACGAGCGGGCCAACCGGGTGCTGCGCGCGCACGGCTACCCGACCGACCACTGCGCCGCGCAGGTGGCGATCGACCACCTCAACGCCGACTTGGTCGTCGCGCTGGCCCGCAACCACGTGCCTCTTCTCGAACAGCTGGGTGTCGACACCGACCGGATCCGGATGCTGCGGTCGTTCGACCCCCGGTCCGGCGCTTATGTTCTCGACGTCGACGACCCCTACTACGGCGATCATGACGACTTCGAAGCCGTGCTCGCCGCGATCGAGGCGTCCCTGCCGGGGCTGCACAAGTGGGTCGACGACCGACTTGGTCAGAACGGATCAGGCTGATGCGCCGTCTGGGGTTCCTGCTGCGGCCGGGCTGGATCGCACTGGCCGTGGTGGTGATCGCGTTCACCTACCTCTGCTTCAGCGTGCTCGCGCCGTGGCAACTGGGCAAGAACACCAAGACGTCGCGCGAGAACGACCAGATCCAGCAATCTCTGACGACCGCACCTGTCTCCCTGAAAAACCTCTTGCCGCAGCAGAATTCGTCGGCACCCGATGCACAGTGGCGACGGGTGACGGCAACCGGACGCTATCTGCCGGACAAGCAACTCGTAGTCCGGCTGCGGGTCGCCGAGGGCGATCCCGCGCTGGAGGTGCTGATTCCCTTCGCCGTCGACGGCGGCCCGACGGTGTTGGTCGACCGCGGCTACGTGCGGCCACTTCCCGGCTCGCGGGTACCGCCGATGCCCCCGCCGCCGCCAGAGCCGGTGACCATCACGGCCCGTCTGCGCGATTCCGAGGCGCCGGTGCTGGACAAGGATTCGTTTGTCAGTGACGGTGTGCGACAGGTGTATTCGATCGACGTGCAGCACATAGCGCAACTGACCGGTGTGCCGTTGGCCGGGTCCTACCTGCAGTTGGTCGACGATCAGCCCGGTGGGCTGGGCGTGATCGCGCTGCCCCATCTGGACGCCGGGCCATTTCTGTCCTACGGCATCCAGTGGATCACGTTCGGGGTCGTCGCACCCATCCTGCTGGGCTACTTCGCTTATTCCGAGTTGCGGGCCCGCCGCGCCGAGCACGCTCAGTCGTCGCCGGCCACGCCCACAGACAAGCCCGCGACTGTCGAGGACAAGCTCACCGACCGCTACGGACGCCGGCGCTGACGAACAGCAGCACCGCTGCTGCCTGCACGGCCTGTGAAAGCCGCACCGCGCGTTGCAGATCCACCACTGTCGGGGCTGCTCCGCCGCCGAGAACCGGCCGGATCTGCAATTCGTGGTGATACTGGGTCGGTCCGCCCAACCGCACGCCCAGCGCCCCGGCGAACGCGGCCTCGACCACGCCGGCGTTGGGGCTGGGATGACGGCGCGCGTCCCGCCGCCAGGCCTCGATCGCGCCTAACGGTGATCCGCCGACGACCGGCGCGCACGCCGCCGTCAGCATCGCGGTCAACCGCGCCGCGACGTAATTGGCCACGTCGTCCAATCGGGCTGCGGCCCAGCCGAATCGAAGGTAGCGCGGCGATCGGTGACCGACCATCGCATCGAGCGTGTTGACCGCGCGATAGCCGAGCACACCGGGCACGCCGCCGACGCACGCCCACAGCAGCGGCGCCACCTGCGCATCGGAAGTGTTCTCGGCGACCGACTCCACTGTCGCGCGGATCAGGCCCGCTGCGTCGAGTTGCTCCGGATCACGCCCGCACAGTGACGGCAGCAGCCGTCGGGCACCCTCCAGGTCGTCACCGCGCAGCGGATCGCTCATCGCCGCGCCGGTGCGCGCCAGCGAGGTTCCGCCCAGCGAGACCCAGGTGGCGGCCGCGGTCGCGGCGATCGACCAAGCCGGACCACGACGCCCGGCGCGCCGCTCCAGCGCTGCGCCGAGCAGACTCACGGCGCCGACCAACACGGTGACCTGCACCGCGCCGGCGGCCCGGGTATCGCGATAGCTGAGCCGCTCCACCGCCGTTGCCACAGTGCCGAATCCGGCCACCGGGTGAACTGCCCTCGGGTCAGCCAGCACGAGGTCAGCCAGGTAGCCGATCAGCACTCCGATCGCCCGCGTGGCGTCAAACACTCCGGCAGCGTCTCACACGTGGTTCACTCGGTTGATGGGGCGCCGTATTACCCGGGTCGCTGACCTGCTGAATCCCGCCGCTGCGCTGTTGCCCGCCGCGAATGTGATCATGCAGCTGTCGTTGCCCGGCGTCGGCTACGGCGTGCTGGAAAGCCCGGTCGACAGCGGCAACGTCTACAAGCATCCGTTCAAGCGGGCGCGCACCACCGGCACGTATCTGGCCGTCGCGACCATCGGTACCGAATCCGACCGCGAGCTCATTCGCGCGGCCGTCGACACCGCGCATCGGCAGGTTCGCTCGACGGCGTCGAGTCCGGTGTCCTACAACGCGTTCGATCCGGCGCTGCAGCTGTGGGTGGCCGCCTGCCTGTACCGCTACTTCGTCGACCAGCACGAGTTCTTGCACGGCCCGCTCGATGAGGAGTCTGCGGACGCCGTGTTCGACGACGCGAGGCGGCTGGGCACCACGCTGCAGGTGCGAGAGACGATGTGGCCGACCGATCGGGTCGCCTTCGACGACTACTGGAAGCGGTCGCTGGACGGCCTGCGCATCGACCCTGCGGTCCGCGAACACCTGCAC
>JBAWAV010000448.1:0-1779 GCA_049589475.1 Mycobacterium sp. | reverse complement strand
GGGCCGGTGTTCTTCTGCGGCGACACCGATTACAGCGCGTTGTGGCACCGCTGCCTGGCGATGACCCCCGCGGACGTGATCGCCACCGTCTCCGAGTCCGGCCTGCGAGGGCTGGGCGGCGCGGGTTTCCCGACCGGCAACAAGTGGAAGTTCTGCCGCGCGGCCGCCGGCGACGAGAAGTACATCATCTGCAACGCCGATGAAGGCGAGCCCGGGACCTTCAAGGACCGAGCGTTGCTGACCTATTCCCCCAAGCAGGTATTCGTGGGCATGGCGATCGCGGCCCACGGCGTTGGCGCCCGCCATGGCATCCTCTACCTCCGCGCGGAGTATGCGTATCTGCGCGATTACCTCGCACGGCAGCTGGTGGAACTACGCGGGAGTGGCGTACTCGGCGACGGGTTCGACATCCGCATCCAGTTGGGTGCCGGCGCCTACATCTGCGGCGACGAGACCGCGCTCCTCGAGTCCTGCGAGGGTAAGCGGGGGACGCCGCGACTCAAGCCGCCGTTCCCCGTCGAGCACGGTTTCCTGGGCAAGCCGACGGTGGTGAACAACGTCGAGACATTCGCCGCGGCCACCCGGATCATGCAGGAGGGTGCCGGGTGGTTCGCGGCAATGGGGGTACCGGGGTCAACCGGCACCCGGCTGATCAGCGTCGCCGGCGACTGCGCCGCGCCAGGGATCTATGAGGCGGAGTGGGGGGTGACGTTGCGTCAGGTGCTCGACATGGTCGGCGCAGACAACCCGCGGGCCGTACAGATCAGTGGTCCCTCTGGGGAGATGCTCTCGGTGGACGCCGACGCCGACCGCAGGCTTGCCTACGACGATCTGTCGTGCAACGGGTCCTTCATGGTGTTCAACCACGAACGCGACCTGATCGACATCGTTGGGGACTTCATGCAGTTTTTCGTCGACGAGTCCTGCGGCATCTGTGTGCCCTGTCGTGCGGGCAACGTGATGCTGCGGCAGAAGGTCGGCCTGGTAGCCGCCGGTCGGGCGGTCCGATCCGATCTCGACGACATGGTTGCCTGGGGTGGGATCGTCGCTCACACCAGCCGATGCGGGCTCGGTGCAACCTCGCCCAATCCCATCCTCAGCACGCTCACGAAGTTCCCGGAAATCTATTCGGCCCGACTGCGTGAACGCAACGGCGACCTGCTGCCGTCCTTCGACCCGGAGACGGAGCTGACTGGTTATGCCCAAGCCGTTGCCGCGCTCGCACCCCAGGAGTCGCTGTGAGCGTCCGGATCGAGATCGACGGCAAAACCGTCACCTGCGAGCAGGGCAGGACGCTCGTCGACGTCGCCGCGGAGGCGGGCGTCTATATCCCGACCTTGTGTTACCTGCCCGAACATCCTGTCCTGGGCACCTGCCGGGTGTGCTCGGTCAAGGTCGACGGCGCGGTCGTGCCCGCGTGTGCGGTCCAGGTCAGCGATGGGATGCGGGTGGAGGTCAACGACCCCGAGACCACCGATGCGCGTAAAGCGTTGGTGGAGTTGCTGTTCTCCGAGGGCAACCACAACTGCCCCAGCTGTGAGAAGGCCGGCCGGTGCACGCTGCAGGCGGTCGGCTACGAGGTGGACATGATGGTGTCCCGCTTCCCGTACCAGTTCCCGGAGCGGGTTGCCGATCATGCGGCGGACACGATCTGGCTGGAGCGCGACCGCTGCATCTTCTGCCAGCGTTGTGTGGAGTTCGTCCGGGATCGCGAGACCGGCAAGAAGATCTTCAGCATCAGCGGCCGCGGCGCGGATGCCCGCATCGAGATCGATGTCG
>JBAWAV010000447.1:0-1546 GCA_049589475.1 Mycobacterium sp. | reverse complement strand
TGGCGCGACAAAGAGAAGATGCAGTTCGTTATCGACAATGTTGTCGAAGGCCTAGCGCCCAGCAACAACCCGCTGATCAGTCCGCTCGGCTGGAAGGCGCTGATCGACACCGGCGGTCTGAGCGCGGTGCGAGGTGCGAGAGCCTTTGCCAGAGACATGCTTTCGAAGCCCCGGGTGCCGGCGATGATCGAGCCCGACGCCTATGCGGTGGGGGAGAACCTGGCTGTCACCAAGGGGGCTGTTGTACTGCAAACCTCGGTGTTCGAGTTGATCCAGTACGCCCCGCAGACACCCACGGTGCGCGCGATTCCATTGCTCATGGTGCCCCCGGTGATCAACAAGTACTACGTCATGGATATCGCGCCGGGGCGCAGCATGATCGAGTACTTCGTCCAGCAGGGTCAGCAGGTCTTCACAATTTCATGGCGGAACCCCCAAGCCCGCCATCGGGATTGGGGCTTCGATACCTATGGGGCGGCGATCGTGGAGGCGATGGACGCGGCCGAGAAAATCACCGGGGCCGACAGCACACACCTGTTGGCAACCTGCTCGGGCGGCATCCTGGCGGCGATGACGGCGGCCCACCTCGCCGAGATCGGCGAGGGCGACCGGGTCGCGGGCCTCAACCTGGCGGTCACCGTGCTGGATGAGACCCGCGCGGGGTTTGCGGCCGCGGCGATGAGCGACCGCGCGGCGCAGGCGGCGATTCGTGTCTCGGCCAGGAAGGGTTTCCTCGACGGACGCGATATGGCGGAGATGTTCGCCTGGCTGCGTCCCACCGACCTGGTGTGGCGGTACGTGGTGAACAACTACGTACAGGGCCGGAAGCCGGCGGCGTTCGACGTGTTGTTCTGGAACGCTGACACAACCCGGATGGCGGCCGCGCTGCACCGCGACCTGGTGCTGATGGGTCTGCGGAATGCGCTCGTCACCCCTGGCGCGGTCAGCATGCTGGGCAGCCCGGTCGACCTGTCGAAGATCACCGCAGACGCCTACGTGGTCGGCGGCATTGCCGACCACATCTCCCCGTGGCAGGCCACCTATCGAAGTGCAGGCCTGCTCGGCAGCAAGGACAACCGCTACGTGCTATCCACCAACGGTCACATCGCGGCGCTGGTCAACCCGCCCGGCAACCCCAAGGCGTCGTTTCGCACCGGTCCGGTCGACGTCGAGGATCCCCAACAATGGCTCGACTCTGCTGAGAAGCATGCTGACTCCTGGTGGCCGGACTACACTTCCTGGCTTGCCGAGCGCAGCGGACCGGAGATCGACGCTCCGAAAATGCTTGGCGGGGAGGAGCTTCCGCCCCTGGGGCCCGCTCCGGGTAATTACGTGATGGAAAAGTGAAGTCAGAATCTGCCGACAAGCGTCGATCGGCCAGAGATCGGCGGCGTCTTCGTGCGCTACCCGTGAGTCAGTTTGGCGAAGAGTGCTACGTCGCCACCGGCGGGCAGCGGATTCGGGTGAACGTGCGGTGGGGAACCGGTGTGCCGCTGGTGTTGTGCAATGGCATCGGGGCGAGCCTGGAAGTGCTGGACCCACTGGT
>JBAWAV010000446.1:0-12680 GCA_049589475.1 Mycobacterium sp. | reverse complement strand
ACGGCGTCGTTGTGGTCCTCGACGTGGATCCAGTCCCTGACGTTGGCCCCCTTGCCGTATAGCTTCGGCCGCCGCCCGGTCAGCACGTTGGTGATCTGGCGGGGAATGAACTTCTCCACGTGCTGGTAAGGCCCATAGTTGTTGGAACAGTTCGAAACCGTCGCGCTCACGCCGTAAGAACGCACCCAGGCTCGCACCAGCAAGTCGGAGCCGGCCTTGGTTGCCGAGTACGGGCTCGACGGGTTGTAGGGCGTCGACTCGGTGAAGCGCCGCGGATCGTCGAGTTCGAGATCGCCGTACACCTCGTCGGTCGACACGTGATGCAGCCGCACGCCGTGCTGGCGTACGGCCTCCAAGATCGTGAACGTCCCGAGCACGTTCGCCCGCAGGGAAGACTGCGGATCGGCCAACGAGTTGTCGACGTGGGTTTCCGCGGCGAAGTGCACCACCGCGTCCGACTCGGCGACCAAGCGGGAAACCAGCTCGGCATCGTTGACGTCGCCCTCTACCAGCCTGATGTCGTTGCCGACAGCTGCCAGCGATTCGCGGCAGCCGGCATAGGTCATCGCGTCCAACACCGTCACGGTGTCCTCGGGGTAATCACGCACGGTGGCATGCACGAAGTTGGCGCCGATGAAGCCGGCGCCGCCGGTGACCAACAGCCGCATGGGGGAACCTTAGCGGAGCGGCATAGTCAGCTCCGAGACGCCAGCCCTAGCGGTCCGGCCAGCTCACTCAGTACGGCCACCAGCTTGTCCTCCGACTCGGCACCCAGCACCTGGATCGTGACGTGATCGGCACCGGCCTCCAGGTGATCGTTGAGGCGAGTCGCGATCGCATCGGGTGTGCCGTAGGCAACGAGGGCATCGACCAGCCTGTCGCTGCCGGGCCTCCGCACGTCGGCGTCGGTGAACCCCAACCGGCGCCAGTTGGTTACGTAGTTGCTCAGGCCGAGGTAGAAGTCGACGGCGCCGCGGCCAGTCTCGCGAGCCTTGTCGGCGTCGGTGGTGAGAACCACCTTGTGCTCAGGGGCCAGGAACACGGTGTTGCCGATGAGCTCGCGAGCGTGCGCGGTGTGCGCCGGCGTGGTCAGGTAGGGATGAGCACCGGCGCTGCGCTCTGCGGACAACGCCAGCACTCTGGGGCCCAGCGCGGCGAGCACCCGCCGACTGGTCGGTACCGATGCGGCGTCGAGCTCATCGAGATATTCGACGAGCGCGTCGTAGGGCTTCTTGTAGACGTCGGTGTGTTCGGGATGACCCACCCCGATGCCCAGCAGGAACCGGCCAGGGTAGGCCTTCTCGATGCGGTGGTAGGACGCCGCAACCTCGGCCGCGGGGGAGGCCCAGATGTTGACGATCCCGGTAGCCAGCTGCAGCGACGAGGTCTCCGTCAACGCGGGTTCCACCCATTCCAGGCCGGCATCGGGCGAGCCGCCGATCCACGCCGCGCCGTAGCCCAGCGATTCGATCTGCTTGGCGAGCTGCGGAGTGATCGATCGAGTCGGCAGCCAGACGCCATACCGGCCAAGGTCGAGCTTCAGTGAAACGCCCTCGGTCATCGAGGTCCCCCTCTAGTTCGTCACGCCGATGTCAGTCCGAGCGGCCCCGCGAGTTCGGCCAGAGCCGACACCAGGTTTTCATCTTTGGTCAGGATCTGCACAGGCACGTGGTCGGCGCCGGCGTCGAGGTGTTCCTTCAACCGCGCCGCGATCTGGTCTGGGGTTCCGTAGGCCACCACAGCGTCAACCAAGCGGTCGCTGCCCGGACGGTTGACTTCGTCCTCGGAAAACCCCAGCCGCTTCCAGCTGTTGCGGTAGTTGGCCAGATTGAAATAGATGTCGAGTGCCTTGCGACCGACCGCGCGAGCCTTGTCGGCATCGGTGGTCAACACCGCCTTGTGTTCGGGCGCCAAGAAGGCCGACGGCCCGATCAGCTCGCGGGCCCACGCGGTGTGTTCGGGGGTGGTCAGGTAGGGATGTGCGCCGGCGCTGCGCTCCGCCGACAGCTTCAGTACCCGCGGGCCCAGGGCCGCCACCACCCGGCGATCGGCCGGGACACCGTATTCGTCGAGTTGGTCGAGGTAGTCGACCAGCGCGTCGTAGGGCTTCCGATATTCGGTGATCGCTTCGGGATGCCCGACACCGATGCCCAGCAGAAAACGCCCCGGGTAGGCCCGGTCGATCCGGTGGAACGACTCGGCCACCGGCTTGGCCGGGGCCGACCAGATGTTGACGATCCCGGTGGCCACCTGCAGCGTGGTCGTCGCTTCCAGAATCGGCTCCACCCAGGCCAACTCGGCGGGTGGTGAGCCGCCGACCCAGACGGCGCCGTAGCCCAGGGCCTCGATGTCTTTGGCTTGCGCGGGCGTGACGCCGCGTCCGAACGATCCGAACCGGCCTAGATTGGGTTTGCTTACAGCAGAATCGGTCATGCCCTGTGGCAACCAGCGCTTCGGTGCCGCTATTCCGGACGACGATTAACGTTCGCCGGTCTGGGTAACATCCACCGAGTGCTGTCGCTGCTGACCCGTCTGGTGATCGCGGCGCCAAAACGAGTGTTGTTTACTGTCCTGCTGCTGACCGTCGTGGCCGGGGCCTTCGGTGCGGGCGTCGACGAACACCTCGGAGCCGCCGGATTCCAAGACCCCGGTTCGCCGTCTGCTCGCGGCGTCAAAATCCTCACCGATAAGTACGGCCAGGGCGACATGGATGTGACGCTGGTTGTCCGCGCGCGGGGCCGCGTACTCGACCTGGCGGCCACGGCAGCGGGCCGCGAACTCGTGGACCAACTCCGCAATTCCGCGCATGTGAGCCATGTCGAGTCGCCGTGGGACGGCTCGCCGCAGAGCGCCGGACTGATCAGCAAGGACGGCAAAACGGGGCTGGTCATCGCTGGGATCTCCGGCTCGGAGAGCGACGCACCGAAGTACGCCAAGGCAGTGACCGGCCGGCTCACCGGCCCACGCGAGGGCATGACCGTGCTGGCCGGCGGCACCGCGATGGTCGCCTCGGAGATCAACGACCAGTCCGAGAAAGATCTCGTGACCGCCGAGGGCATCGCGCTGCCGCTGTCGCTGATCGTTCTCGTCTGGGTGTTCGGCGGGCTGTTTGCCGCGCTCCTACCGCTTGTGGTCGGCGGCCTGGCGATCGTCGGGACGCTCGGGATGCTGCGCGCCATAACCCTTTTCGCCGACGTGTCGATCTTCTCCCTCGACCTGACCACGGCGATGGGTCTGGCGCTGGCGATCGACTACACGCTGTTGCTGGTCAGTCGCTACCGCGAGGAACATGCCCGGAGCGGCGACCGCGACGAAGCATTACGTCGAGCGGTGGCGACGGCCGGACGCACCATCTTGTTCTCCGCGTGCACGGTGTTCCTGGCGGTCAGCGCGCTGGCGGTGTTTCCGATGTACTTTCTGCGGTCCATGGCATATGCGGGCTGCGGGGTGGTGGCCCTGGCCGGCCTGTACGCCGTCGTCGTCGCCCCGGCGGTCATCAAACTTCTCGGCGATCGGATCGAATCCCTCAACATCCGAACCCTTTTCGGGCGCAGCAACCCCAACCTGGACGTCAGACGCAGCTTCCTGTACACGTCGACCAACTTCGTCATGCGGCACGCCCTGCCGTGCGCCCTGGCGGTGGTGGTGCTGCTGCTCGTGCTCGGGGCGCCGTTCGCACGCGCACGCTTCGGTCTGCCCGACGATCGCGTGTTGCCGACTACCGCCCAGTCGCGACAGGTGGGCGATACCGTCCGCCGCGAATTCCCTGCCGATCCGGCGATGGCCGTGTCGATCGTGATCCCCGATGCGCGCCGCTTGACCAATGACGACCTCGCCGGCTATGCCGAAGCGCTGTCCAAGGTTCCCGGCGTCGAGGCGGTCGCGACGCCGAACGGCTCCTACGTGACGGGAAGCGTTGCCGGGCCGCCGATGTCGTCGACCGGCGCGAAGGACGGCAGCCTGTGGCTGTCGGCGACGGTGCCCGGTTCGTCGCTGTCCTCGCAGTACCGCGATGAGATCGACCGACTGCGGGCCGTCGCGGTGCCGGACGGGGCGCACGCGCTGTTCACCGGGTCCGACCAACTCAATCGGGACTCGGTCGACAAGATCGTCGAGCTGCTGCCGGTGGTGCTGTCGCTGGTTGCCGCAACGACTTTCGTGTTGATCTTTCTGCTCACCGGTAGCCTCGTGCTTCCGCTGAAAGCCTTGGTGCTCAACACGTTGTCGTTGTCGGCGACGCTCGGCGCGCTGGTGTGGGTATTCCAGGAAGGCCACCTCGGCGGGCTCGGCACGACGGCGACGGGCACCCTGGTCGCCGACGTGCTGGTGTTCTTGTTCGCGACGGCGTTCGGTTTGTCGATGGACTACGAGGTGTTCCTGCTGTCGCGGATCCGGGAGCATTGGCTCGAATCCGACGACAACACCGAAGCAGTGGCCGTCGGCATCGCCGGGGCCGGACGGGTGATCACCGCGGCCGCGCTATTGATGGTGATCGTCTTCGTCGGCCTCAGCACCGGCCAGGTCGCGTTCATGCGGATGATCGGTGTCGGCCTGGCGCTCGCGGTCGTGGTGGACGCCACGCTGGTCCGCATGGTGCTGGTGCCGGCGTTCATGAAACTGGCCGGCAGGTGGAACTGGTGGATTCCGGGCCCGCTCGCCGAAGTGCATGCGGCAGTGGGGCTTCGTGAGGGTTAGGTCTTCGTCAGCGAAATCGCATTGTCCAGCTCGTGGTCGACCAGGAAGGTCCCGGACTCGCGAAGCGTCGGCGGATGGAACGAGTACGCGCTGATCGCTGACACGAGATAGGCCACCTCGGGGTCGGTGGCGAAGGTGACACCGCCGATACGGGAGACCATCCGCGCGATGCTGGCCTGAAGCTGGTCGCGCAGACCCAGCCGGATCCACAGCAGATCGGCGAACAACGCGTCGCTGCGGTCACCCGCGTCGTAGCGGGCGGCGATCATCAACAGCGCCCGCCACACGCCTTCGATCGGCGAAAACAGTTCGGCGAAGTCGGATTCGCCGAAGTTCGGCCGGTCGGCGAGTTTCATTGCGAGACGGGTCGCGGCGCCGATGTAGCCGGCGGTGATGATGAGGCCGAACAACACGTAGCCGGATTTCTCGTTGCGACCGTCGGGATCCTCGACGTCGCTGACCATCGACAGATCGCTTGGCACGAAGACATTTTCGAAGATGACTTCATGGGTTTGGGCGGCACCCAGCGCGGGGCTGGTCCACAGCGGGCTGACGGACAGGCCCGGGGTGCCGTTGAAGATCAGCATGATGGCCCGCTGGTCGGTGTCTTTCAGCAGCACACTCGCCATCACGCAGTCCATGCTGTCGGCGAGGCTGCACGGCTTCTTGCGGCCGGTGACCGTGTAGCCCCCCTCGGCCGGTTCGGCTTCCATCGTGGGGTGGAAGACGCTGCCGGAGATCGTCCCCTCGGAGAAGCCTGACGCGAAGATCGTGCGGTTCTCGATCAGGTTCTTGACCAGACCCACCGTCGTCTCGTCGGCCGTGGCGGCGAAGTCGGCCAGCCCGGCGACGGAGAGGTAGTGCATGGTGCTCGCCGCGGCCAGCGACGGGCTGAGATAACCGATACCGCGTTGCAGCTCAACGGTTTCCACACATGAGGCGCCTAAGCCGCCGAGGTCTTCCGGCGCGGTCAGGCGAGGTCCGTCGTGCTCTTTCCACAAGTCGATGACGCCGCTTGCTGGATTCTCGGCGGCCAGCAAGCCGATGTCCTCCAGCTTGCCGGCAAGTGCGGGGAGGTGGCGGCGCACGGCTGC
This sequence comes from Mycobacterium sp., assembly GCA_049589475.1. Taxonomy (GTDB): domain Bacteria; phylum Actinomycetota; class Actinomycetes; order Mycobacteriales; family Mycobacteriaceae; genus Mycobacterium. The sequence continues at coordinate 6,891 of JBAWAV010000446.1, read as the reverse complement.
GACGTGTGACAGCCGGGCTTCGAGCGGGGCGCGATCCATGTGCAGTCTCCTCATCTGTCTCGGGTGGCCAGATACTTCTTGAGTGCGTCCGCCGAGCTCATCGACGGCCGCCAATCGGTGGTGGATTGCAGCAACGCGGAGTCGAGCAGTGGGTCGCCGAGTGTCACCCAATGTCCGGAAAAGGGTGTGAGCCGCAACCGGAACAGCAGATTCGAGCCGGCTTTCAGGGCGCCCAGTGGACCTGGGATCAGCGGGGCTCCGTTGATCGAGCAGATCTCGGCCACGCTGGTGTGATCCTTCGGCGCGACGTTGTAGAGGCCGCTAAGCCCGTGCGTGAGGATGGTCGCGTAGGCATCGACCAGGTCTGTGTCCCATAGGAATTGGTAGTACGACCGCGAAGGCCGCGGGTAGACAACGACTTTCGACAGTAAGGTCGTAAGACCGGAGTTGTCGAAGTGCTCGCCGACGACGTAGCACGGTCGCACGACGGCCAGCTTGGTCTTGCCGTCGGTGACGTTCACCCAGTACCAGTTCGCCAGATGTTCCAGCAGCGCTTTGTGCTGGAAGTAGTAGTGGCCGTTGTCCTGATCGCCGGCCGGATAGTCGGCCTCGGTGCTGGGCTGTCCCGTGCCGCAGGCCGCCACGCCCAGGGCGTTGGCGCTCGACGTCAGGACAAGCTGCCCGATGCCCTCCTTGCGTGCATGTTGCAGCAGACTCTGCGTCGCCACCACGTTGATCTGAAAAGCGAGTCGCTTGTCGTGTGGTTCCTCGACGCAGTAGGCCAAATGGACCAAAGCGTCGTAACCGCGAACTGATTCGAGATCGACGCGGCCACTCAGGTCGAGGAAGGCCTCGCGCAGCTTCGGGTGCCGCTCACCAGTCGGCCGGCGTCCCAAGGCGGTCACCTCGGCGATGTCGTCGTTCGCGCATGCCCATCGCAGCACGGCCTGGCCGAAGTCGCCGCTCGCGCCGGTCAGTGCGAGACGGAATCCGTCCCTCATGCAGCCGCCAGCGCCCAGGAGAGTTCGTCGGTGAGCACGTCGGCGCACTGGCGGATCTCGTCTTCGTTCAACTCCGAGGTCATGCAGACGCGCAGGATCGGCCTACCCAGTGGCACTGCCGGATAGATCGCCGGAGTGACGAAGACGCCGTTGTCTTTGAGATTGTTCCAACTCAGCACCGTGCGCAGCTCGTCGAACAGCCGGATGGGGATGATCGGAGACCAGTCCGGACTGTCTCCGTCCGGCCGGTGCAACTCGACGTCGAGCGGTTTGAGCGCCTCGCGCATCAACCGCGAATTGCGCTCGAGCTTCCGCCGGCGTTCCCGTCCGTCGTCCCGGCGGATGACGTTGATCGCGGCGGCAGCCGATGCCACGGACGCCGGCGTCCCGGAGGTGCTGAACCACAACGATCGAGCGCTGAGCCGGACCTCGTCGATGATGTCTTGCGAGCCGGCGATGAATCCGCCCAGTCCGCCGACGGCCTTGGACAGCGATCCCATCAGCACGTCGATGTGCTGCGCGACGCCGCTCCGTTCGCTCAAGCCCGCGCCAGTCGGGCCGAACACCCCGATGCCGTGCGCTTCGTCGACCATTAACAGCGCACCGGCCTCTTTGCAGACGTCGATGATCTGTTTCAGCGGTGCGGTCGAACCCTCCATCGAGTACAGCGAGTCGACGAGGACCAGGATCCGTCGGAAGGAAGTGCCGGCATGACTGTGCAGCGCAGCCACCAACGAGGCGACGTCGTTGTGGTCGAACCGGGCCTCTACCGCGCGGCTCAAATGCACGCCGTCGCGGATCGAGGCGTGCACGTAGGAGTCCATCACCGCAAGGCAGTCAGGACCGAGCAGCCCTTGAATGGTGCCGACATTCGTCTGATACCCGGTGGTGAACACCAGCGCGTCGTCCTTGCCGAGCCAGTTCGCAATCTGCTGTTCCAGCGCGATGTGCAGGCTGTAGGTGCCGTTGAGCAGGCGACTGCCGGTCGTGCCGACCCCGAATTCTTCGATCGCCCGGATCGACGCCGCGGTGACGTCGGGGTGCGTCGACAGGCCGATGTAGGAGTTGGACCCGAGCAGCACGCACTGACTGCCCCGGACGCCTACTCGCGGTGGGTCGACGGAGTCGATGGGCTGGAAGAACGGATTTTTGCCGATGGACGCGAAATGCCGCGCCATGGCAATGCGTTCGGTGACATCCGCGGCGATATCGCCGGTTTCGGAAAAGGTCTTGCTCTCCATGCGATCAGTACCCCCCTGTCGTTGCGGCTGAAGACGCTGCGAAAACCCGCGGACTCGGTGGCACGGGTGCAGGTAGAAGGCCGAAAAGACCATGAGGTCATCGGTCGCATATGAACTACCCCCGTCACGCCACCCCAGGTGGGGAGTCCCCGCGTGTCAGCTTGTCCCGGCGTACCCGGTTTGACCACCGGTCACACCAAACAGGTATTCGAAGCCGATGGGTCGGAGGTTGGCTAGCTTTTTGGCGGAGTTGCGTCGCCACCGTCGCCGTCGCTCGGCAGCGCGACGTCGACGGCTGGCGGCATCTCCAGCGGCAACAGCACGATGAACCGGGTGTCGCCGGGCACCGACTCGACCCGCAGATCGCCGTGATGCTTGTTGACGATGATCTTCCACGCCAGATCCAGCCCCAGCCCGGTGCCCTCGCCGACCGGTTTGGTAGTGAAGAACGGCTCGAAGATGCGCTCGCGCACGTCTTCCGGGATACCCGGACCGGTGTCGCAGATTTCGACGTGCAGCATGTTGTCGGCCTCGCGGGAGGTGCGGATGGTCAGCGTGCCACCTTTGTCACCCATCGCGGCGATCGCGTTGTCGATGATGTTCGTCCACACCTGATTGAGATCGCCTGGATAGCAGGGAATTTGCGGAAGCGATCGATCGAATTCCTTGGCGACCGTGATATGGCAGCTGCTGTCCTTGCCCAACCGGTCGGCGAACATGGTCAGCGTGCTCTTCAGCAGGTCGTGCACGTCGGCCACCTGAAATGGTGCGCGGTCCATCTGGGAATACTGTTTGGCGTCGGCGACCAGTGCCGAAATACGTTGACTCGCTTCTGAAATCTGATTCATCAGAAGCTCGCTCTCGATGGTGTAGCTGATCCAGCGGATCGCCTCCTCCAACGAAGCCGACGCGTCCAACTCGTTGGCCGTCGAATCGATGCGCTCCAGCCAGTCAGTGTCGATGCCGCCTTCGACGAATGTCGGTGCGATGTCCCAGCCGCCGTCGATGCCGTGGTCTTCCAGCCAATCGCCGAGGGCGTCTTCGCGGTCCGAGGTCTCCATCGGACTCAGATGTTGGGAGGCCGACTTGGCGACCTGCTCGGCGACGGCATCCTGTAGAAGCACCAACGCATTCAGCGTTTCGGGGCTGACTGTGCCGTCGGCGAGCATCGCGAGCTTCCCACGCATCCGCGAGATCCGCCCGCGCAAGTCCTGGGCTGCTCGTGCGATGGCCGCCGCCGGGTTGTTCAGCTGATGGGTGAGCCCGGCGGATAGCTGACCCAGCGCCAGCAGCTTTTCGCGATTGTCGATCAGCCGGCGGGTCCGCTCGGTGCCCACGGCGATCCCGTCGAGCAGATGCACCGCCATCGGGAACTGGTCTTTCATGAACGCGGCGAACGCCGGAGCGTCCATCACGAAGAACCGCGACGGTTTGGTCACGTGCACCGAGGTGGTGTAAAGCTGTTGCTTCTCGCCGGTAAACGCCTGCCACGCACCGCAATACACGCCGCGATGCGACGTCCGGTTGGTCTCGATGTCCTGGCCGCCGGAGAGCTTCGACATCGCGAGTTCCCCGTCGATCATGACGTAGAAGCACGTCGCCGGCTCGCCCTCGACGCAGAGCGGTCCGGGCTCGTAGTTCTCGATGTGACCATCGGCGCACAACGTCGCAAGCTGCTCGTCGCTGAGATGCTCGAACAGGAACAGCGTGCGTAATTCATCTGCGTCGCAAGAAGATTCGATTGTCATGACTCCGCCAGGTAACGATGAACCAGCATCACGGCCATCGATCCCTCACCAACCGCGGCCGCGACCCGTTTGGCGGACTCGGACCGAACGTCGCCGGCCACGAAGACGCCCGGCACGCTGGTCTCCAGATGGTGCGGCGGACGGTCCAGCGTCCATCCGCACACGTTGCGGAGGTCCGGCCCGGTGAGGATGAAGCCGTGGTCGTCGCGGGCGAGGACATCCTTGAGCCACTCGGTGCGCGGTGCGGCGCCGATGAAGATGAACATCCGCGCGCAGTTCACGTCGTCGGTCTGTCCGGTCCGGTTGTCGATCAGGGTCAGTCGTTCGAGGTAATCGCCGCCGATGGCGCAATGCACTTCGGTGCAGGTGCGGACGGTGATGTTGGGGCGCTGCTCGATCTGCTCGATCAGGTAGTGCGACATCGACGCCTCCAGCGACGGCGCGCGCACCACGATCGTGACGGATTTCGCCTCACGGGACAGATACATCGCGGCCTGGCCCGCCGAGTTCGCCCCGCCGATCACGTAGACCTCTTCGCCCTCGCATTCCGAGGCGATGGACACCGCGGCCCCGTAGTGCACGCCGCGACCTTTCAACGTTTCGCAGCCGTCCGCTGTCAGCTCGTTATAGGCGACGCCGGTGGCGACGATGATTGCGTGCGCGTCGATCGAGCCGCCGTCGGCGAAGCGAACCGTGCGTTTTGGTCCGTTGATCTCCAGGGCAGTGGCGGTGCGGGCGGTGATGAGTTCCGCGCCGAACTTCTCCGCTTGCCGGCGTGCGCGTTCGGCCAACTGGCTGCCGGACACACCGTCGGGAAAGCCCAGGTAGTTCTCAATTTTGGAGCTCTGGCCGGCCTGGCCGCCCGTCGCGGTGGTTTCGATAAGCACCGTACGAAGACCTTCGGACGCGCCGTAGACGGCGGCGGCCAGACCCGCGGGCCCGCCGCCGACGACGATCAGGTCGTAGAAGTCTTGCGACGGCGTCGTCGTCAGGCCCAGCGTGTCGGCCAGTTCGGCGTCGGTGGGTTCGATGAGCGGGTCGCCGTGTTCGGTGACGACGACCGGGAGCCGCCTGCCGTCCTCGCCGGCCGCTTGCAGCAGTTGCTCGCCGACGGGTTCATCGGACGCGAACCAGGTGTAATACAGCCCGTTGCGGGCCAGGAAGTCGCGGACCTCCCAGGATCGTGCCGACCAGCGGTGCCCGATCACCTTGGTGTGCGGGATCGGCCGCTGGGGCTCCCGCCTCCAGGCGTCGAGCAACTCGTCGATGACGGGGTAGAGCTTCTCCTCGGGTGGGTCCCACGGTTTGAGCAGGTAATGGTCGAGGTCGACGACGTTGATCGCGTCGATTGCGGCGTGGGTGTCGGCGTAGGCCGTGAGCAACACCCGCTTGGCCGCCGGATACAGGTCCATGGCCGCTTCGAGGAATTCGATGCCGGTCATCTGCGGCATCCGGTAGTCGGCGACGAGCATCGCGACCGTCTCGCCGCGCAGTTTGAGCTGCTTGAGGGTGTCCAGCGCGTCGGGCCCTGACTCCGCCCGCACGATGCGGTTGGCCTCGCCGTAGTGGCGGCGCAGATCCCGGGCAACGGCCCGCGAGACCGCCGGGTCGTCGTCGACGGTCAGCATCACAGGCTTGCGTTGGGGATCTGGGCTTGTGGGGCTAGTCATCGGCATTAAGTATGCGCTTGTCAGAGGCCGCATGGGGGCCGACGGTGACCGGTCTGATTCCGCTGACGGCGATTTTGGTCAGCACGAAACACCGGGTATCGTGGAGCAACGGCGCATCATGCGCTGACTTTCAGTGTGCCCAGTCTTCGGAATTTCCTGTCGCCGGTTCACGTTGCAAAGCCGGCGAATGCTGCACCGATCTGGGCGTAGAAGCTAAACGAAACCAAAGACGAGGATCTGAAGACAAGTTATGGCCAAGAAGGACGGCGCCATTGAGGTCGAGGGCCGCGTAGTCGAGCCCCTGCCCAATGCGATGTTTCGCATTGAGCTGGAAAACGGCCACAAGGTGCTTGCCCACATCAGCGGAAAGATGCGGCAGCACTACATCCGCATCCTGCCCGAGGACCGGGTGGTAGTGGAGTTGTCTCCCTACGACCTGACCCGGGGCCGCATCGTGTACCGCTACAAGTAATCAACCGCCCGACAGATAAACACCGACAAGAAGACAGAACAGGATCGAACAGCCGTGAAGGTCAACCCGAGCGTGAAGCCGATTTGCGACAAGTGCAGGGTGATCCGTCGGCATGGGCGGGTCATGGTGATCTGCCCTGATCCACGCCACAAGCAGCGTCAGGGCTAGTCAGACAGACCCGGCGCAACACAACTGAATGCAGACCTCCCAGCACCACTAAGCGGTTGGCATCTTTAGAGATGGGCTCGCTTAGCTTCGTCCGGAACGGAGGCCGGACCCCGGAGCCCTGAGTTGTTTTCTGGGCCAGGGAATGGGCTGAGAACAGACCTCCGCATAGAGAAGGAATGCCACCCATGGCTCGACTAGTGGGCGTCGACCTCCCGCGCGATAAGCGCATGGAGGTCGCGTTGACGTACATCTACGGCGTTGGCCGTACCCGCTCCAACGAAATCCTGGCCGCTACCGGGATCGACAAAGATCTGCGCACCAAGGACCTCACCGACGATCAGGTGACCCATCTGCGCGACTACATCGAAGCGAACTTGAAGGTCGAGGGTGACCTGCGCCGTGAGGTGCAGGCCGACATCCGCCGCAAGATCGAGATCGGCTGCTATCAGGGGCTTCGGCACCGCCGCGGCCTGCCGGTGCGCGGTCAGCGCACCAAGACCAACGCGCGCACCCGCAAGGGCCCGAAGCGCACCATCGCCGGCAAGAAGAAGGCCAGGTAATACCATGCCCCCAACCAAAAAGCCTGGGCAG
>JBAWAV010000445.1:0-2705 GCA_049589475.1 Mycobacterium sp. | reverse complement strand
CGCGGACGAATTGCCGGCCAACACCGCGCGGCTGCGCTGGCTGCGCCCCGATGGTCCGTCGGCCACCCCGGCCCAGGGCCTCGAGCACGCCGACCTGGTGGTCGACGGCGAGATTGTCGGCCATGTCGAGGTCGGCTGGGAGGTCGACCCGTTCGCGATTCCGCTGCTGCAGATCGCGAACCGTACCGGCGCCCGGGTGGTGCTGCGGCACGTGGCGGGCACTCAGGATCTGGCCGCCAGCGTCGCCGCGAGTCATCCCAGCGGCACTCCCCTGCTGAAACTGGTCCGCGATCTCCGGGCCGACCGCGGACCGGTGCTGCTGATCACCGCGCTGCACCGCGACTTCGCCTCGACCGACACGTTGGCCGCGCTGGCTATCGCCGATGTCGGGGTCGCGCTGGACGATCCCAAGGCGGCGACGCCGTGGAGCGCAGACATCATCACCGGCACCGACCTGGCCGCCGCGGTGCGGATCCTCTCGGCACTACCGGCCGCGCGCCAGGCCAGCGAGTCGTCCGTCAACCTCGCCAAGGGCGGCACCACCCTGGCCGGGCTGCTGCTCGTCACCGGTGATTCGCGGACCTCGACGAATCCGATGGCCGTTCAGCGCTGGCTCAACCCGGTCAACGCGGCCGCCGCGAGCGCCCTGATCTCGGGAGCGTTCTCGGCCAGCAAGGTGCTGCGCCAACCCGACCCCACCCCCCAGCCGCTGACCGCCTGGCACGCGCTGGACCCGGAGATCGTCTACTCGCGGCTGGCCGGCCGTACCCGGCCGCTGACCGCTGTCGAAAGCGCCCCGGCCTGGCGACGGGTGCTGGAGGATCTGTCCTACAGCCCGGTGGTGTCGCCGCTGCGTGGGCCGGCCCGTCAGGCCGGCAAGCTGTTGTCGGCCACCAAGGCCGAGCTCAGCGATCCGCTCACCCCGATCCTGGCCGTCGGCGCTGCGGCGTCGGCGATTATGGGCAGCAACGTCGACGCGCTTCTCGTCGCCGGCGTCATGGCCGTCAACGCGCTGACCGGCGGGGCGCAGCGGTTGCGGGCCGACGCCGCCGCCGCCGAGCTGTTCGCCGACCAGGACCAAGTTGCGCGCCGGGTTGTCGTCCCGACGGTGGCGACGTCGCGACGCCGGTTGGAAGCGGCCCGTCATGCCGAACGCACGGTGACGGTGGCGGCCAGCACGTTGCGGCCCGGCGACGTCATTGACCTGGCAGCACCGGACGTGGTCCCCGCCGACGCCCGGCTACTGGTGGCCGAGGACCTCGAGGTCGACGAGTCGCTGCTCACCGGCGAGTCGTTGCCCGTCGACAAGCAGGTGGATCCGGTTGCGGCCGCCGACACCGAGCGAGCCAGCATGCTGTTCGAGGGCAGCACGATCGTCGCGGGGCATGCCCGGGCCATCGTCGTGGCCACCGGCGTGGGCACCGCCGCGCAGCGGGCGATATCGGCAGTTATCGACATCGAGTCCTCGGCCGGGGTGCAGGCTCGGCTGCGGGAGCTGACCGGCAAGGTGCTTCCGCTGACCCTGGCCGGCGGAGCCGCGGTGACGGGTCTGGCGCTGCTGCGTCGCGCGACGCTGCGTCAGGCGGTTGCCGACGGCGTCGCCATCGCGGTGGCCGCCGTGCCGGAAGGCTTGCCGCTGGTGGCGACCCTGTCCCAGCTCGCCGCCGCCCAGCGGCTGTCGACCCGCGGTGTGCTGGTCCGCGCGCCGCGCACCATCGAGGCGCTGGGCCGCGTCGACACCGTCTGCTTCGACAAGACCGGCACGCTCACCGAGAACCGACTGCGCCTGCGCCTGGCGGTACCGGCGGCAACCCCGCCGCACGGTCCGTTCCCCGCCTTCGACGACCCCGCGGCCGGCCAGGTGCTGAGAGCCGCCGCGCGCGCGTCCGCTCAACCGCACGAGGCCCAGGGCCATGCGCACGCCACCGACGAAGCGATCCTCAACACGGCCGCATCGGTCAACGGCGACAGCGATCCGGACTGGACCATGCTCGCCGAGGTGCCGTTCGAATCGAGCCGTGGCTTCGCCGCAGCGGTCGGGACTCTGAACACGAATGGGACCGGGCCACTGCTGCTGCTCAAAGGAGCGCCCGAGGTCGTCCTGCAGCGTTGCCGGTTCGCGGACCCGCAGGCCGATCTGGACCACGCGGAGTCGCTGGTGCACAACCTGGCCGAGCAGGGTCTACGAGTGCTGGCCGTGGCGAAGCGCAGCTGGGACCGTGCCATCGATGACGAGAACACCGATGCCGACGCCGTGGACGCCGCCGCACAGAATCTCGACCTGATCGGCTACGTCGGCTTGGCCGATACCGCACGACCGTCAGCGCGCCCACTGATCGAGGCGCTGGAGGATGCCGGCCGCAGCGTCGTGCTGATCACCGGCGATCACCCCGTCACAGCGCGGGCGATCGCCCGACAACTGGGTCTGCCCGACGACGCGCGGGTGATCACCGGCGCCGAGTTGGCCGGCCTCGACGAGGACGCGTCCGCCAAGATCGCCGCCGACGTTCAGGTCTTCGCCCGGGTGAGCCCGGAACAGAAGGTCCAAATCGTCGCGGCGCTGCAGCGCTGCGGACGAGTGACGGCGATGGTCGGCGACGGCGCCAACGACGCCGCTGCGATCCGGATGGCCGATGTGGGCATCGGGGTCAGCGGCCGCGGATCGTCGGCTGCTCGTGGCGCCGCCGACATCGTGCTGACCGACG
>JBAWAV010000444.1:0-15671 GCA_049589475.1 Mycobacterium sp. | reverse complement strand
CCATGTCGGCATCCTGCTCAAGAGAGTAGTGAACGCAGATGCCGTTTGCGACGAAATTGTGTGTGCCGTCGACGGTTCCGTCGTAGACGTCTATTTCGCCTAGGCTCGTGATTTCCACGATTTGGTCCCAGAACACGTCGCTGGTGGCCAACGCATGAATCTCACGGTCGCCAAGCAAAGCTGCTGCACGGTGTAACCGGGCTCGACTTGGCGCATGCTTCCACATCGTTGATCCGCAAAACTTCGTACCCATTGAGCCGGCGAACTGCCTCTGCGTCATCTGCCGGTCTACCAGCGATGCCTTGACCCGGCGCCAAACGCCTCGTGGCACGGTGTCGAGGTTTGTGTTGCGAACGACGCACTCGAGTTCAGTCAGGATTTCCCGTCCCGCAATGGCTTTCACCCCATGCGCGCCGACGTGATTAAGGAACTTGGCCTGATTCTCCGCACCGTAAATGTACAAGTGCCACGAGTCGCGATACCCGGCTTTCAATACTCGCTTGATACGCGAGAACACGCCGACCCTTAGTAGCAGCTGCGTTACGTCATCGACCAGGCGTCGGCTCGTTGACGCGTAATAGATGCGGGCCTGGCCGGCTTTCTCGTCCCAACGCACCGATCCGTCCGTGGCCCAGAGATGCCGCAGGAAAAGCGCCACTTGATCATTGGGTAAAGTGAAGACCGGCTGCGGCACGAACTTTTCAAAGCTACGCAGACCAAAGAGCCCCAGCTTATCCAGCCATGCGGCGATGGGGTTCCGTCGGCGGTGCGTTAGGTGATGCGGCGCCGGCAACCGCAGCGTAGTAACCCGCGCCGCCGGGTAGTCATCGCGAACCGCCGTCACGCCAAAGTACGCGGCCGAAATCGTCACCGCAGTCAGGTTGGCCTCATCGATCGACGCATACCGAATCGGCTGCTTCTTCACACACGAGCCGTCGCCGATCATGTGCGCCAGCAGAACGACCTCGGAGTCGGCCATCCGGTTTGTGCCAACGGGCTCCGGAATCCGGCGCGGCACCGCCAGCCGGTCGCCAACCTTCAACTCTTCCAACGGTGTCCACCCGTCCAGCGTCATGAACGGATGGTTTCCGGTGGCCTCGACCTCACGTCCCGACGCCAACCGCAGCCGAAACACTTCCTTGCGGCCGCTCGGGAACACGTTCGTCATGGGGCGAGCCACCATCCGCAGCTGCTCGTCAAGCGACCACACCAGCGGCCGCTCACCGGAGCGCATCAGCTCACCGAAGGTCACCTCAGCGCCGGTGTCGGCGCGCAGGATGCGCGTCGAGGCGGTCAGGCATCCCGACTCACGCAGGTCGGACAGCATCGGCTTTTTGTCGGTGCGTTGCTCAGGACCACGGTTCAGCTGGCTGATGGCGATTACCGGAACCTCGAGCTCCTTAGCCAAAAGCTTGAGATGCCTTGAGAATTCGGACACCTCGAGCTGACGCGACTCGACCTTTTTGCCCGACGACATCAGCTGCAGGTAGTCGACAACGACCAACCGTAGATCGGCTTTCTGCTTCAGCCGCCGCGCCTTGGCGCGGATCTCCATCATCGTCAGGTTCGGCGAATCGTCGATGTACAGTGGCGCCTCGCTGATTTCGCTCATCCGCCGCGCGAGCCGCGTCCAGTCGTCGTCGCTCATCCGACCCGACCGCATGTCGCCGAGTTTGATCTTGGCCTCGGCGGACAGCAACCGCATGACGATCTCGGACTTGCTCATTTCCAGCGAGAAGATGACGCTGGCCATCCGGTGCTTGATCGAGCACGACCGCATGAAATCCAACCCCAGCGTCGAGTTGTGCGTCGGCACCATGCCCCGGCCGGCCAGGTAGAGGTGCGCCGCGTTGTCCACCTGCACGCAGCGCACCGGAACACTACTGACTGGGCGCACGGCGTCGACTTGCAGCACCGGAGCCATCACGGTGGTGGCGCCCGGCCGCATCCCATGGCGCCCCAAGGATTCCGCAGCGGAGATCGTGTCCAGGCCGCCGCGCAACAGGCCCGTTGGACGGATGCCGTAAGCAGTCGGCCACTGGTGCTCAGCGTCAGCGACGATCACCGTGCCATCGGAGAACTCCACCTCGTAGCACGGTCGGCCTAGCATGACGTCGGTCGCGGCCACCACCCGCGTCGGCCGCCCGTCGGCGCCCAGCAGCTCGTCCCCGACGGCGACGGCACCCATGGTCGTCCGACCCGTCGGCGTCGGGAGCGGCGTGTCCAGCGCCAGTGCTTTCCCCACCCCAGGTCGGGCCGCAACGATGATCATCTGTCCCGGGTGCAGACCATTGGTCACCTCGTCGAGTTCGGTGAACCCGGTCGGCACCCCGCGCGCCAGCCCGCCGTTGGAGGCAATGGCGTCGATCTCGTCCATCGTCGGCTGCAGCAGGTCCTCCAGCGGCACGAAGTCCTCCGACAGCCGCCGCTCGGTGACCTCGTACATCTCGGCCTGCGCGCGGTCGACCACCTCGGCGACGTCGGCGCCGTCCGCCCCGGCGTAGCCGTACTGCACCACCCGGGTCCCGGCCTCCACGAGCCGTCGCAGCAGCGCCTTCTCCGCGACGATCCCGGCGTAGTAGCCGGCGTTGGCCGCGGTCGGCACCGTCGAGATCAGAGTGTGCAGATACGGCGCACCGCCGATCCGGCGCAGCAGCCCGCGGCGGTCCAACTCCGCGGCCACCGTCACCGCATCGGCCGGCTCGCCCCGGCCATAGAGATCCAGGATGGCGTCGTAGACGTTCTGATGCGCCGGCCGGTAGAAGTCGCTCGGCCGCAGCCTCTCCAGCACATCGGCGATGGCGTCCTTGCTCAGCAGCATGCCGCCCAACACCGACTGCTCGGCGGCGAGATCCTGCGGCGGCTGACGGCCGTAGTCCTCGCTCGGCGCATCCATGGCCGGGCGTCCTAAATCATCAACGACAGCCACTAAGCTCCCGCCTCCTCACGACGTTCGAACGTGCATTCGACGCCGATGGTTAGACGTTAGGTCACACCACCGACACCGTTCGACTCAGCCCGACCGCCCGAGTGGCCCCCGTTAAGGGGGACCCCCCACCCTGGGCACATCGACGGCCTTCGCCCTCGTAACCAACGCGCCCCCACAGTCGGCGGGACTCCCACCGCGGGTCGCGCTGTCGGTCTTCGAACGCCGGCATCACCTCACGACGCGTCGACGTTAAAGGTTGCTGGCGAGGACAACAACCGGTGTTGTTCATAGACCTGTGCATCGTGTGTGCATATCCATCCGCGCCCGTGTTGAGGGGTTGTGGAGAACTTGTGGAGCAATATGCGACTTTGCAACATCACTGCAGATAAGCGCACCACACAGCTGCGGAATTTGTGTGGATGGGAATCTCTACGGCGTGTCGTGGCCGGTTGCCACTTCGGGCGTGTTGCGTTTCAGCCAATCGTTTCCAGCGTTAACGGACGGTAACGTTCGCTATCTCTGGCCTTCGCGAGCGAGTTCGCCAGTGCGTCTGCCGTGCTTTCTACCCCGGTCCGACGCGCTTGGCGCCAAACCGGGGTAGGGTTTCAAACCTTTAGCCCTCGGCGACGACGTCGAGTGCGACCAGCACGTCGACCTCGGGATGCACGTGCAGCGTGACGGGGTGGCTGCCGACGGCTTTGATGTGCCCCTTGGGCAACCGGACCACTCGCTTGTCGAGGTTGGGCCCACCGGCTTTCCGGATCGCCGTGACGACGGCACCGGCGGTCACCGAACCGAACAGCTTGCCCGAATCGCCAGCTGTCTTCACCGGCAGCGCAACCGAACCCAGCCCTTCCAGGGCGGTCTTGATCTCGTTGGCGTGCTCGAGGTCTCGCACCTGCTTGGATTCGCGGGCGCGGCGGATGTCGGCCACCGCCTTCTCGGCGCCACGGGACGCGACGATCGCCAGGCCGCGCGGCAGCAGGAAGTTGCGGCCGTAGCCGTCTTTGACCTCGACGGTGTCGCCGGCGGAACCGAGATGGTCGACGTCGGCGGTCAGGATGAGCTTCATTGTTTGGCTAATTCCGTTCTGCGCTAAGCGGTTACCGCGACGCGGAGGTGAAGGGCAGCAATGCCACCTCGCGGGCGTTCTTGACCGCGATCGCAACGTCGCGCTGGTGCTGCACGCAGTTACCGGTGACGCGGCGCGCACGAATCTTGCCGCGCTCGCTGATGTAGGTGCGCAGCAGCGCGGTGTCCTTGTAGTCGATCTCCTGGCCCTTCTTTGAGCAGAAGACGCATTTGCGGGTCTTGATCGGCTTTTCCGGCGCCGGCCGCCGCTTGGTGGACTTGGCCATGTCTGTCTCTTTTCGTTCTGTCGTTATCGAAGTTTGTTAGAAGGGGGGCTCGTCGTCGCCGCCGGCGAACGAGCCGGACGCCGGGGCGCTGCCCCACGGGTCGTCACCGGCCGGGGCACCGCCGCCGCTCTGGGCGGCCGGCTGACGGGATCCACCGCCACCACCGAAACCGCCACCACCGCCGCCGCTGCGGCTGGCTTTGTTGACCTTCGCGGTGGCGTATTTCAGGCTCGGGCCGATCTCGTCGACCTCGAGCTCGACCACAGTGCGCTTCTCGCCTTCACGGGTCTCGAACGAACGCTGCTTGAGCCGTCCGCTCACGATCACGCGCGAGCCACGGGTCAGGCTCTCGGCCACGTTCTCGGCAGCCTCGCGCCAGATGTTGCAGCGGAGGAACAGCGCTTCGCCGTCCTTCCACTCGTTGGTCTGGCGGTCGAACATGCGCGGCGTCGACGCGACCGTGAAGTTCGCGACGGCCGCACCGGACGGCGTGAAACGCAGTTCGGGGTCGGCGGTCAGATTTCCGATGACCGTGATGACGGTGTCACCAGCCACTGTGAACTCCTCAGTACTTCTGGGCACGCCGGAAGCGGCGCATGATCATGAGCGGTTTCTCGCTGAGCCTACGCAACGCCTCTGACGCGACGCGGTCATTCGCCAACAGGTCACTGCTTGTCAGTGCTTGTCGGTGCGCATCACCTTGGTGCGCAGCACCGACTCGTTCAGGCTGAGCTGACGGTCGAGCTCGGACACCGTCGCGGGCTCGGCCTTCAGATCGATCACCGCGTAGATGCCCTCGGCGTGCTTGAGGATCTCGTAGGCAAGTCGCCGCTTGCCCCAGATGTCGACCTTGTCGACAGATCCGCCGTCTTTGCGGACGACATTGAGAAAGGTCTCCAACGAGGGAGCTACGGTGCGCTCGTCAAGAGTGGGGTCGAGGATGACCATCAATTCGTATGGACGCATGGGAACCTCATCACCTCCTATGGTCGTGTGCGGCCACGGTGTCCCCGTGACAGGAGGGTCGCCTGCGTCGGCAACCGCCACAGGTTACCGGACGGGGCCCGAGCTTACGAAATCCGCGTCGGCAGCGACGCTCGGAGAAACCGGTCGCCGTGGCCGGGGCGGACGCAGCAACGGCGGCAGCCAGCTCGGTGGCGCGTCGGGCGCGCGGTCGAATTCCCCGCCCGCCGGATCGTCCACCCGGCCGCCCCACCGGACCAGATCGTCCTCCGGCCGATAGATCTGCCGGACCACCAGCGCGCACAACCCCAGCACCGCGAGGTCGCGCAGCAGCACCGTCGCGGTGAACCACTGCTCGGGCAACCCACGATCGGGCACGCTGTAGAGGTAGTACATCCGCGGCACCCACACCAGCGCGTCGATCGTCATCCACGCCAGCAGTACCCGGCGGTGCGGCAACGCCAACGCCGCCAGCGGCACCAGCCACAGCGAGAACTGCGGACTCCACACTTTGTTGGTCAGCAAGAACGCCGCCACCACCAGGAACGCCAGCTGCATCACCCGCGGCCGCCGCGGCGCGGTCAGCGCGATGTAACCGATTGCCGCACAACACACGACGAACAGCACCAGCACGACGGCGTTCAGATGCTGTGGCGGCTGCCAGAAACCGAGGTTCGAATCGAAGCCCTGCCAGCCGGTGAAGGATCTGACCACGTTGTACAGCGAATCCATGTCCTCGCCGCGGCGGGCGTTGAGCCGGAAGAACTCCGACCACCCCCGCGGAAACAGCACCAGCACAGGCAGATTCACCAACAACCAGGTCACCGCCGTCACGGCTGCGGTGCGGGCCACCCCGCGCAGCCGCCCGGTTCTGATGCCCAGCACCAGCAGTGGGCCCAACAACAGCAACGGGTACAGCTTGGCCGCGGTGCCCAGGCCGATCAGTACCCCGGCAAGCACCGGTCGCCGTCGCGCCCATGCCAACAGGCCGCCGATCGCCAAAGCCGTTGCCAGCGAATCGAAATTGGTGAAGATCTGGAAGATCAACAACGGGGACCCGGCCACCAGCGCGGCGTCCCAGACCCGTCGGCCGGCCAGGCCGGCGGTGGCCCACACCGTCGCCAACCAGGCCAACGCCAAGCCGAGCGCGGCGATGTCGAAGAACACCACCACCTCGGCCACGACGGGCAGCGGGATCAGCTTGCTGAACGTGGTGTAGGTCTTGGCCAACGACATCGCCACGTACTGGTAGACGCCGGTGAGGACGGGATATTCCATGTAGCGCACCGCGGGCCGGCCGTCGTAACGGGTCTGCGGCTTGCCGCTGCCGTCCTTCTCGATCCAGCTCGACTTGTACGGAAATCTGCCCTGGCTCAACAACTCCGCGCCGTACAGCGGCACGGTGTCGGAGTAGCACAGTTCGTAATAGGCTCGCTGGTTCTGCCAATTGGCGACCCGCTGGTCGCCCGGGCCGGTCCCGATGGTCTGCAGGCACGGCGCTTTCGTCGACCATCCCAACGCCAGAAACACCACCGCGATCATGAACATCACCCGCACAGGCGTGAACACCGCGGTGCGGCCGATGAGCGCGTGCCGGCCTACCGGACCGCCCACGACGCCTGCCAGCGCTGCGCCGAGAAAGTCGTTGCGGCTGGGGCAATCCCGGTCATCGGCCGAACGTAGGTCGGCGGCCAACCGCCGCGGCGAAATGGCGGCGCGGTCGGTCACGGCGGCGGTGCGGGTGCCGGCTCGGGTCCTCCCGGCGGCGCGGGCAACGGTGCCGGCGCGGGCGCCACTGGGACTGTGGTCGGCGGCCCGACCGGAATGGTGATGCCCGGCGCGATTTCCATCGTGGGCTGGATGACCGTCATCTGGGGCGGTGCAGGTGGTGGCGGTGGTGCGGCGGGGACGCCGGCGGATCCGCCGATCTCGGTGGGCTTGGGAAACAACTCGATGGACGTGCCCTTGAGGGCCCCGTCCATCGTCGCCTTCCAGATGTCGGACGGCAGACCCGATCCGTAGATCGGGCCGCCCCACTTGCTGACGAGCGGAATGTCACCACGCGTGGTGCCGACCCACACCGCCGTCGACAGCGACGGCGTGTAGCCGACCATCCAGGCGTCCTTATCGGCGTCGGTGTCACCCAGCTGGGTGGTGCCGGTCTTGGACGCCGACGGCCGGCCGCCCGTCAGGGCGTGACCGCGCGAATACGCGGCGATCGGCTGCATCGCCGACGTCACGTTGTCGGCGACGTCCTTGGGGATCCGCTGCTCGCCGGCGTTGTCTGAACTGCCGGCGTCGAACAGCACCCGGCCTTCGGCGTTGACCACCTTCTGCACGAAGTGCGGGCGGTGATAGACCCCGGAATCGGCCAGCGTGGCGTAGGCCGAGGCCATGTCGATCGCCCGAGTCTGATACTGCCCCAACACGATTCCGTTATTGGGTGGGCCGCCCTTGCCGTCCTCGGACAGGGTGTGCGCCACACCCGGGAAGCTGCTCGCGATGCCCGCCTGATGTGCGGCGTCGGCGACGTCCGAAGGGCCGTTCTTCAGCTTGAGCATCAGCCGGTAGTAGGAGGTGTTCAACGAACGCTTCAACGCCTCGGCGATGTTGCAGACCCCGCAGCCTTCGCCCTCCACATTGGTGATCTTGATGCCGTTGACGGTCAGCGGAGAGCTGTCCACCTGGTAGCCCAGGCCGATGCCCTGTTCGAGCGCGGCGATCAAAGCGAACACCTTGAACGACGATCCGGTCTGCAGTCCCGCCTGAGCGAAGTCGAACCCGTTGGCATCGGCGCCGCCGTAGTAGGCCTTCACCGCGCCGTTGTGCGGATCGATCGACACGACCGCGGTGCGCATGTCGGGGTTCTGCCCCTCCATGTATTTCGACACCGCGGCCTCGGCGGCTTTTTGCGCCGACGTGTCGATCGTGGTGGTGATCTGCAGCCCTTGGGTGTTCAGCGTCTGCTCGTCGATGTTGAACAGATCCATCAGTTCACGAGTCACCTGGCGTTGGATCAACCCGTTGGGGCCGGTGGTCTGGTTTCGCGCGCGGGCCTGCTCGGGCGGCACCGTCGGCGGGAATTGCTGCGCTGCGCGCTCTCTCGGCGACAGAGCCTTGTCGTCGACCATGCCGTCGAGCACCCAGTTCCACCGCTCCGTCGAGCCTTCGAGGTCGACGGCCGGATCCAGCGTCGACGGCCGTTGGATCAACGCGGCCAGCAGCGCGCCGTCGGCGATGGTGAGCTGCTCGACGGGCTTGCCGAAGTACGCCTGCGAGGCCGCCGAGATGCCGTAGGCGCCGCGCCCGAAGTAGATGATGTTGAGATAGGCCTGCAGGACTTCGTCTTTCGACCACTCCCCCGACATCTTGGTGGCGATGACGAGTTCCTTGGCCTTGCGGACGAGTCCGCCGACGCCGGCTCGCTGCGCTCCCACCAACGCGTTCTTGACGTACTGCTGGGTGATCGTCGACCCGCCCTGGGTATCGCCGCCGAAGAGGTTGTTCTTGAACGCACGGGCGAAGCCGGTGAAGGAGAAGCCCGGGTTGGAGTAGAAGTTGCGGTCCTCAGCCGCGATCACCGCCTGCCGGACATGAACCGGCACCTGGTCGAGGTTGACGTCGACCCGATTGCCCTCGGGCGGAACGATTTTCGCCAGCTCAGAGCCGTCGCTGGCCAGGATCGTCGAGACCTGGTTGGTGCGGATGTCGCCGGGCTTGGGGATGTCGACGATGAAGTAGGCCATCGCGAAGGTGACGATCGGCAACAGCAGCAGCACCACGGCGCTGACGTAGAGCCCGCGACGGACCCATCTCCAGTTGACGTGCTGCAGCCGGCTCCAGTCGATCCGCTGCACCCATCCCCAGTTCGGCAGCGGTGGCTTGCCGCTGGGCGGGCCTGGCGGACGTCCGCCCGGCGGAGTGCTCGCCGCTTGCTGCGGCCGCCGTGGCGGTGCGCTCTGCGATGCGGGCCGCGGTGTCTGGCGCGGCCCGGGTTCGCGGGACGTCGGCCGGCCGTCCAGCGCGGCCTTGACCGCTTCGATCGGATCGCGGAGATGATGCGGTACATCGTCGCCGTCGCGCACCGGCGGCAGAATCGTGGTCAGCCGGTCGTCAGGTGGAATCGGGGGCCGCTTCCGCGGCGTGCCGGGTTTAGGGCCGCCAGCGGCCCCTGACGAGACATCAGCGGCTGACTGGTCTTGCGGCCCTTCGCTATTCAATGGCCGTGCGGGCGTCGTCTCGTGCCGCCCCCGTGCCGCGCGAGCCCCCGGGAGGACGCGACGGGCGGGTCGGACGGGCCGGGCGCTTCGCGCCGAGCACGTACGACTTGACCAGGTGATTCCAGCTGCAGGTCCGGCATACCTCCACCACGTGAACAGCGAACTCCTCGAATCGGGCGGCGAGCATGACCAACTCTTCGGCGGTCCGCGCAGAGCCGGAGACCGCGCCGAGGTGCTCGCCGAATACCCACGACACCAGCGTGAGCTGCTCCTTGCGGCAGATCGGGCACATCACCGAGCTGGTCTTGCCGTGGTACTTCGCAGCCCGCAGCAGATAGGGATTGGCGTCGCACACCTCGGACACCCCGGTCCGGCCCGAGTACACCTCGGCCAGCAGTGAGCGGCGCCGAAGCGCGTAGTCCACCACCTGTCGCTGCAATCGCACGATGACCAGAGTACGTCCGCCCGGCCGGTGCCGAGATGTAGGTCGGTTACGTTTCCGGCGCGTTCGGCTTGAGCAGGAGTGTCGCGGCGACACTGATCGCCGCCGTCGTCGCCAGATACCCGCAGGCGTACCAGGGTGCACCGTGGTCGGCCGCGATCAGGCCGGTCAGGATCAGCGGCGTGAGGCCCGATGCGTAGACACCGGACAGCTGGTAGACCGTCGACAATCCGGTGTAGCGGACCCGGGTTGGGAACATCGACGCGAACAGGGTCCCCTGCGCGCCGTAGAACCACGCGTGGACCACGCCGAACGCCCAGACCATGCCGACGGTGAACCCACCGATACCGCGGTGGCCGAACGATGCGAATACCGGGAACACGCTCAGCCCGAACAGTGCGATGCCGGTGCCGTACACTACCCGCGCCCCGAACCGGTCGGTAAGCCGACCCGACACCGGCAACAGCAGCGCCATCACCAGCGCGGCGACCGTGACCGCCGACAGCACCGGGATCTTCGCCAGGTGCAGTGTGTTCGTCGCGTAGGAGATGGCGAACACACCCCAGGTGTTGAACGCCGCGCCCTCGCCCCAGCGGGCGAGCATGCCGAGCACCGTCGAGCGCAACACCGGCGGGACGAACACCTCGCGCAGCGGCACAGCCGACCGCTCCTGCCGCGCGAAGAGCGTCTGAAACGCCGGGGTCTCGGCGACCCGCAGGCGCACGACAAACCCGAAGATCACCAACACCAGGCTGACCAGAAACGCGATCCGCCAGCCGTAGCTCAGGAACGCCCGCTCGGGCAGCAGCGTCTGCAGCAGCGCGAAGGCGCCAGTGCCCAGCGCCAGCCCCAAAGCCAGCCCGATCTGCGGCGTCGCACCGTAGATGCCTCGGCGGTTGTCCGGACTGTGCTCGACGGCCAGCAGCACCGCGCCGGCCCATTCCCCGCCCAGGGCGAAGCCCTGGACGATCCGCAGAGCCAACAACAGGATCGGCGCCAGGACGCCGACCTGAGCCGCCGTGGGCAGCGCGCCCATCAGGGTGGTCGCAGCGCCCATCAGCAGCATGGTCAGGGCCAGGCTGCGTTTGCGGCCGATCCGGTCGCCGATATGGCCGAACACGAAGCCGCCAACCGGGCGCATGACGAAGCCGACGGCGAAGGTGGCGAAGGACAGCAGCGTGCCCAGGGTCGGATTCGCCGACGGAAAGAACGTGCGGCTGAACACCATGCTGGCCGCGGTGGCGTAGAGGAAGAAGTCGTACCACTCGACGGTGGTGCCGACCAGGCTCGCGATCAGCACAGTGCGCCGGGTGGCGCGGGTGTCGTCGACGTCCGGCGCCGCCGGTTCGACGACCGCCGGCGGACTATGAAGCACTGACGTCTCCCAGACGGGGCAGGAAAGCCGACCGCACCGGTTCGGCCGGGCCCGTGGCTTGGTCGCCGAGCAACCCACGCTTGGCGAGCAACGGGCGGACGCCTTCGCCGAAGATGTAGGCCTCCTCGAGGTGCGGGTAGCCGGACAGGATGAAGTGGTCCAGGCCCAGCGCGGCGTACTCGGCGATCCGGTCGGCGACTTCCTCGTGCGAGCCGACCAGCGCGGTGCCGGCGCCACCGCGCACCAGGCCGACACCGGACCACAGGTTGGGGTAGATCTCCAGCCGACGGGCGTCTGCCCCGGCCGCGAAATCCTCACCGCCGCCGTGTAGTTGACGCATCCGGCGCTGGCCCACGGATTCCGACCGGGCCAACGACTGCTGCGCCGCGGCTACAGTCTCCGGGCTGAGCGCGTTAAGCAGTCGCTGCGCCTCGGACCAGGCCTGCTCGCTGGTGTCGCGAGAGATCACGTGCAATCGGATGCCGTAGTCGAGCCGCCGGCCCCGCGCCGCGGCCAGGCCACGGATCCAGTCCAGCTTCTCCTTCACCTGTTCGGGGTGTTCACCCCAGGTCAGGTAGGTGTCGGCGTATTGGGCCGCGACCTGACCGGCTTCTGGCGACGAGCCGCCGAAGAACACCGGCGGCAACGGATCGGGGTGGCGCGCCAGCGTGGCCTGCTCGACGTGCAGGTGTTCACCGGTCACGCTGACCGGCTGATCGGAGGTCCACAGCCGGCGAACGATGTCGAGGAACTCACCACAACGCGCGTAGCGGGCCTCCTTCGGCAGAAAGTCGCCGAAGGCGCGTTGCTCGCTGCTCTCGCCACCGGT
The DNA here is from genome assembly GCA_049589475.1 of Mycobacterium sp. Lineage (GTDB taxonomy): Bacteria > Actinomycetota > Actinomycetes > Mycobacteriales > Mycobacteriaceae > Mycobacterium. Next base: position 3,555 of record JBAWAV010000444.1, on the reverse strand, counting down.
GACCACGTTCAGCATCAACCGGCCCTGCGACTGCCACTGGAAGGTGGTTGCCATCTGCGCGGCCAGCGTCGGACTGATCAACCCCGGCCGGAATGCCACCAGATACTTCAGCGACTCGGTGCTGTTGATCAGCATCGCGGTGGTCAGCCAGGCGTCTTCGCACCACAACCCGGTCGGCGTGAGCACCGCCTCGAAGCCGTTGATCTCGGCGGCCTGCGCGAGTTGGGTGAGATATCTCAGATCGGCGGGCCGGTCGCCGCGCATGCTGCTGCCGTGGCCACCGGCGATGAGGTCGCGGGAATCTCCGTAGGTGGGCAGAAACCAGTGAAAGTGAACTGTCACGCTATCCGGTTATGCCCGTCCGAGCGCGTCATCAACAGGCTTGCGACCAGGGTGATTTCAACAAAACCGGCGCCGGTGTCGTCGGCCTGACGCCGCGACCAAGGCTCGCTGAACGGAAAGCGAACGCCATCTGGAGTGGTGGCGAATATATCGGGGCGATACTATTGCGCGAGACTGCAGCCGATATAACCGCGTCGCATATAGCCGAGCAAAGGAGGTGACTCGATGCTGGAGCTCGCCATCCTGGGACTTCTGCTCGAGTCGCCCATGCACGGTTACGAGCTGCGCAAACGGTTGACCGGTCTACTCGGGGCGTTTCGGGCCTTCTCCTACGGGTCGCTGTACCCCGCGCTGCGACGGATGCAAGCCGACGGTCTGATCGCCGAGAATGCTGCCCCGGCCGGAACGCCGGTGCGTCGGGCCCGGCGTGTCTACGAATTGACCGACCCGGGCCGGCTGCGCTTCAGCGAGCTGGTGGCTGACACCGGCCCGCACAACTACACCGACGACGGCTTCGGCGTGCACCTGGCATTTTTCAACCGCACGCCGGCCGAAGCGCGGATGCGAATCCTGGAGGGCCGTCGCCGCCAGGTCGAAGAACGTCGCGAAGGTCTGCGTGAAGCAATTGCGCGGGCCAGCAACTCCCTGGACCGCTACACCCGGCAGCTCCACCAGCTCGGGTTGGAATCCAGTGAGCGCGAAGTCAACTGGCTCAACGAGCTGATCGCGGCCGAACGCGTAGCGCAACGCGGCGCTGAGCAGGCCTAGAGCCACCACCACATCCACGACACGGATATCGAGTAGAGGAGAACGCCCAATGAGTGAGCAGAACGCGCCGCAGGCGTCCACCGAGGTACGAGTCGCCATCGTTGGCGTCGGGAACTGCGCGTCATCACTGGTCCAGGGCGTTCAGTATTACTACGACGCCGACGAGAACAGCGCCGTGCCCGGCTTGATGCACGTGAAGTTCGGCCAGTACCACGTCCGCGACGTGAAGTTCGTCGCCTCGTTCGACGTGGACGCCATGAAGGTCGGCTTCGACCTGTCCGAAGCGATCTTCGCGTCGGAAAACAACACCATCAAGATCGCCGACGTGCCGCCGACCAACGTGACAGTGCAGCGCGGCCCGACCCTCGACGGCATCGGCAAGTACTACGCGGAGACGATCGAGATCTCCGACACCGAAGCCGTCGACGTGGTCAAGGTGCTGCGCGAGGCTGAGGTCGACGTGATGGTGTCCTACTTGCCGGTGGGTTCGGAAGAGGCCGACAAGTTCTACGCCCAGTGCGCTATCGACGCCGGCGTGGCATTCGTCAACGCGCTGCCGGTGTTCATCGCCTCCGACCCGGTGTGGGCCAAGAAGTTCACCGACGCCGGTGTGCCGATCGTCGGTGACGACATCAAGAGCCAGGTCGGTGCCACGATCACGCACCGGGTGATGGCCAAGCTGTTCGAGGACCGCGGGGTACAGCTCGACCGCACCATGCAGCTCAACGTCGGCGGCAACATGGACTTCCTCAACATGCTCGAGCGTGAGCGCCTGGAGTCCAAGAAGATCTCCAAGACGCAGGCCGTCACCTCGAACGTGCAGCGCGAGTTCAAGACCAAGGATGTGCACATCGGCCCGTCAGACCACGTCGGCTGGCTCGACGACCGCAAGTGGGCGTACGTCCGGCTGGAAGGCCGCGCCTTCGGTGACGTGCCGCTGAACCTGGAGTACAAGCTCGAGGTGTGGGATTCGCCGAACTCCGCCGGCGTCATCATCGATGCGGTGCGCGCGGCCAAGATCGCCAAGGACCGCGGCATCGGCGGACCGGTGGCGGCGGCGTCGGCGTACCTGATGAAGAGCCCGCCGAAGCAGCTGCCCGACGACATCGCGCGCGCCCAGCTGGAAGAGTTCATCAGCGAGGGGTAATGCTTGCCGATTGTGCGGTGAGGTCGCCTGGTGCGGCTTCACCGCACTTTCGTCTTTTGGGGATGTGCCGATGTGACCCAACCGATTTGCTCTGGATCTGCCGTTTGCGATGAGGTCGACCAGTTCAGCCTGCGCGCCGCGGCGACCGTAGTGCCTGACGTAGACGTGGGAGATCTTGTGAACCGAATGCTCAACCGAATGGGCCCAGGGAACGAAACGTTCAGGGGAATGCTCTCCTTCGCCGCGCATACCCCGAGCCTGAAGAGATCTCCGCTCACCAGTGAGCGAATCACCTCCAAGGTTTCGCACTGTACCTCCGCCGGCGACGCCAACGGATTATGTTGTCTGACAAGCCGATCGATGGCATTCCGTTCGGCGTGCCTGCCGCGACTGTCGAGTAGCAGTCCGCGGCGGACATTCTCGCGTGCGGTGCTCATTGGCGTTCGCCTCCCATATCGCACATCGCCTTGCGTCACTGATGGCTGCAACTCGCGAGACCCGAGCAAGATTCTGACGTAATAACTGGTCGGTGGCGACCAATTCAGGATGATGTATCTGCCGCCGAGCCACCGTAAAGTGGGGGCGACGAGGAGCTTTCCGAGAATCCGGAGTTCCCTGCGGCGATAGGATTTGGACCGTGGTGGGCGAGGCTATTGCCAACTCGCGGCCCCGGCTAACGGCGCGGGGAGCGGCCACCCGCGCGCGGATCGTCGATGTAGCGGCCGAACTGATGTACGTCAAAGGTGTCGAGGCGACCACCCTGGGCGAGATTCTCATCGCCGGCGCCGCCAGCAAGTCGCAGTTCCGACAGCACTTCGCCGACAAGGACGACCTGGTTCGCGCGGTGATTGCGTTCCGTGCCAAAGAGGTGTTGGACAAGCAGACTCGGCGACTGGAGAAAATCGTTTCGTTTCGCGGACTTGAGCAGTGGCGCGACGCCTTGCTGCAGCGCAGTGTCTTGCGGCGTGGCGCCTGGGGCTGCGAGTTGGGGTCGCTGTCATCGGAACTCTCCGACCGCGACGACCATGCACGCGGACAGCTCAACGATGCCTTTCAGGACTGGGAGCGACTGCTGGCCGAGGCGTTCGTGCGCATGCGCGACAGATCCGTGCTGCGCGACGACATCGATCCGGCGGCGATGGCGACGTCGGTGATGGCTGCGGTCCAAGGGGGCTACCTGCTGGCCCAGCTCGCCCACGACTCGGCGCCGATGAAGTTGGCCTTGGACATGGCGCTCGGTTACGTCCGATCGTTCCGGACGCCCCGCGGGGCCTAGGCCGCATCATTGAGGTCAACGG
>JBAWAV010000443.1:0-2245 GCA_049589475.1 Mycobacterium sp. | reverse complement strand
GCCGCCGCCTGTCCGCCGCGGTCAGGGGCACGGCCACCGACCCGGCCAGCACCAGCGGCGCGGCCGGGGTGGTGAGGGCACCGAGCGCCCGGGCCCCGGCCTGGCCGTCGTTCAGCTTGGTGAACGTGGCCGGGATAGGCAGCACACGGAACCGGCTCGGCGGCCACAAGATCAGGAACGCCCGGCCCACCACCTGGTTTTCCGGGATCGTGCCGCCGCCCGGGTCGCCGATGTGGCCGCGTGAGTCGTAGGAGACGTTGCGGTGATCGCCCATCACCCACAGCCGGCCGGCCGGCACGATGATGTTGAACTTCGTCATGGACGGCGCGTTGCCGGGGTACAGGTAGGACTTCTCGCTGAGCGGGACGCCGTTCACGGTGATCCGGCCCTGCGCGTTGCAGCAGACCACGTGATCACCGGGCACCCCGATGACCCGCTTGATGTAGTCGTGCACGCCCGGCGAGATACCGAACAGGCCGACGACCGCGTGCCCGAACTCGCTGGCCAGCCGGACGACCGGGTCGCTGGACTGCGGCGGGCCCGGCGGATCCCACGAGCCCTCCCCGTTGAACACGATCACGTCGCCGCGGTCGATCGAGCGGAAGTGGTAGATGAGCTTGTTGACCAGGACCTTGTCGCCGATGTCGAGCGTGTTCTCCATCGAGGAGGACGGGATGAAGAACGCCTGCACCACGTAGGTCTTGATGCCCAGCATGATCGCTAGCGCGAGCACGAACAGGACCAGCAGTTCCGTCCACCAGGAGAGGCGGCGCTTCCTCCTGGACCGGGCGGCCGTGCTAGCGGTAGCAGCCGGGCCCGCACCGGCGGCGCCAGCGCGGCCACCAGGGCCCGCGGCCTGACCGCCGGTGTCGCCGGACTGAGCCGTGGCGTCACGGCGCGGCGGAGGAGTCATCGTCCCGGTGCCCCCTGACATCTCCGGCTCTGCGCCGACGGCCCGGTCGCCGTCGTGGCCAGGTAGTTCAACGCCTGCAGAGCCCGTGATGGCCGGCTCGCCCAAACCCTGGTCGTCGTTCATTGGTCCGAGCCTAACGCCGGTCTGCCGGAACATGTGCGCATCGCCGGCGGCACGCCCACGCCAGGGGCAGCATCCCGGCCAGTCCCACCGCCGTCGGCAGGGGCACCAGCCCGCGGCGCGGCGCGGCCGCCAGCCGGGGCTGGGCGAAGGTAGCGGGGATCGGGACCTCCCTGAGCTGGGCCGGAGGCCACACGACCAGGAACACCCGGCCGATCACGGCATTCTCCGGGATCGTCCCGTCGCCGGGATCGTCACCGTGGTAGCGGGAGTCGGACGAGATCAGCCGGTGGTCTCCCATGACCCAGAGCCGGCCAGGCGGGACCCTCACGCTGAACCGCTCGGCGGACGGCTGGTTCCCCGGGTACAGGTACGAACGCTCGTTCAGCGGCACGCCGTTGACGGTGATCCGGCCCCGGGCATCGCAGCAGGACACCCGGTCGCCGGGCAGCCCGATGACGCGCTTCACGTAGTCCGTCCCGCTGGACGTCATCCCGGTGAGCCGGAGCATCTCGTGCAGGACCGCAGGGACCGGCCCGGCCGGCCGCGACGGCGGCGGCGGGTCCCAGGAGCCCTGGCCGCTGAACACGACGACGTCGCCCCGGTCGATACCGCGGACCCGGTACACCAGCTTGTTCACCAGCACCCGGTCGCCGACGCGCAGCGTGTCCTGCATGGACCCGGACGGGATCCGGAACGCCTCCACGGCGAACGCCTTGATGGCCACCGTGAGCCCGGCGGCGAGCAGCAGCAGGACCGCTAATTCCCGCCAGAACGGAATCCGGCGCGCGGAACGGGGCGGGCGGCCGGCCGGTGCCGGGCCCGCGTAACCGAGATCCTTCCCGGCCACCGGAGGAGGGCGCGGCTAGCGCGCCGGCTCCCGCCGCTCCTTGATGCGCGCGGCCTTCCCGCGCAGCTCGCGGAGGTAGTAGAGCTTCGCCCGGCGGACCCGGCCCCGGGTCACCAGCTCGATCTTCTCGATCGAGGGGGTGTGCACGGGGAACGTCCGCTCCACCCCGACGCCGTAGCTGATCTTCCGGACGGTGAACGTCTCCCGCGCCCCGTCGCCCTGGCGGCGGATGACGATGCCCTGGAAAACCTGGATCCGGGACCGGGTGCCTTCCGTGACCCGCACATGGACTTTCAGCGTGTCCCCGGGCCGGAAATCGGGGATGTCGGAGCGGATCTGGGCCTGCTCCAGCTCGGCGATCG
>JBAWAV010000442.1:0-25109 GCA_049589475.1 Mycobacterium sp. | reverse complement strand
GGTCCGGCGATGATCGAGGGCGGCGGTTTGGGCGAATACCGCCCGGAGGACATCGGGCCGATCGACGTGCAGCGGCGTAACGGCGTCGTCGGCCTGCCCGCCCGCGACGAGGCGCACGCGGTGTCGTTGGCCAGGCAGTACCTGTCCTACTTCAACGGCAGACTGGACGACTGGACGGCTCCGGATCCGCGACGAGCACGACATGTCGTGCCGGAGAACCGGTTACGTGCCTACGACGTGCATCACGCGGTCGAGGCGGTCGCCGACGTGGGGTCCGTTCTGGAGCTGCGGGCCGACTACGGTGTCGGCGTGGTCACCGCGTTCGTCCGCGTCGAAGGTGTGCCATTCGGGTTGCTGGCCAACAGCAGCCATCATCTCGGCGGGGCCATCGACGCAGAGGCGGCAGACAAGATCGCCGACTTCTTGACGCTGTGCGAATCAGCGCGACTGCCGATCATTTCGTTATGCGACACACCCGGATTCATGGTCGGGCCGGACGCCGAAGTCGAGGCTGCAGTCCGGCGATTCGGCCGGCTGTTCATCATCGGTGCGAGGCTGACTGTGCCGTTCGGAATGATCATTCTGCGCAAGGGATATGGGCTGGGCGCGATGGCGATGGCCGGGGGCTCCTTCCATGCCCCGGAGTTCACCGTCGCCTGGCCGACCGGGGAGATCGGCGGGATGGGTCTTGAAGGTGCTGTGCGCCTCGGGTTCAGCAAAGAGCTTGCCGCAGTGTCGGATCCGGTCGAACGCCAAAATCTGTTCGACAAGCTGGTCGAGGCTGCCTACCAGCACGGCAAGGCGCTCACCTCGGCAACCACGTTCGAACTCGACGACGTCATCGACCCGGCGGAAAGCCGGGCCTGGATCATCCGACTGCTCAGCAGAGAAGAAGGGAGTCGGTTGTGAAGGTAGCCGAAAAGGTCGCCATCGTCACCGGCGGCGGCAACGGCATCGGCGCGGCGCTGGCCGCCAAGCTCGCCGCGCAGGAAGCGCGAGTCGTGGTCGCCGATTTGGACTCCGATGCCGCACGCATAGTGGCTGACGGGATCAACGCCGAGCGGTCCGGTGCGGCCGTCGGTGTGGGTGCCGATGTCTCCGACACCGCAGAGATCGAGCAGTTGATCCAGCGTGCGGAAAATGAATTCGGGCCTGTCGATTTGTATTTCGCCAATGCGGGCATCACCGGTGTGTCGGGCCTGGACGTCACCGAGGACGAGTGGGACCGCTCGATCGACGTGAACCTGCGGGCTCACATCCGGGCGGCGCAACTGCTGGTGCCCGGTTGGGTCGAACGCGGGGAGGGCTACTTCGTCAGCACCGCATCGGCGGCCGGACTGCTCACCCAACTCGGGTCGGCGACGTACTCAGTCACCAAGCATGCCGCCGTCGGCTTCGCCGAGTGGCTGAACATCACGTACGGCGACCAAGGCGTGCGGGTCAGTTGTCTGTGTCCGATGGGCGTCAACACCAATCTGCTGAATTCTCCTGGGGATTCAGACGACGTACTGGCCCGCCTGGCGAACCGGGCGGTCACCACCGCGGGTGACGTGCTGGAGCCCGCGGACGTCGCCGATGTGGTGCTCGAAGCCATTGCCGACGAGCGGTTCCTGATTCTTCCGCATCCCGCCGTGCTGGAGATGTACCGGCAGAAAGCCGGCGACTACGACCGATGGCTCAAGGGAATGCGGCGGTATCAACACTCACTACAGGAGGGTCTGCAATGACGGATCTCAGCGGTCGCACTGCGATCATCACCGGCGGGTCGCGGGGGATCGGGTTGGCCATCGGCGAGCGCCTAGCCAAGGACGGCGCGAACGTGGTCGTCACCTCTCGCAAACAGGACAGCGCGGACGCAGCGGCCGAGCAGATCGGCGGGGGCGCAATCGGAGTGGCGGCGCACGCCGTCGACGAGGACGCCGCCAAACACTGCGTCGGCGTGACGCTCGAGCGCTTCGGCAGTATCGACATCCTGGTCAACAACGCCGGCACCAACCCGGCATACGGTCCGCTGATCGACCAGGATCACGCCCGCTTCACCAAGACCTTCGACGTCAACCTGTGGGCGCCGCTGCTGTGGACCTCGCTGGCCGCCAAGGCGTGGATGCGTGAACACGGCGGGGCGGTGGTCAACACGGCGTCGATCGGCGGGTTGCATCAGGCGCCGAACATGGGCATGTACAACGCGACCAAGGCTGCGCTGATCCACATCACCAAGCAACTGGCACTGGAGCTTTCGCCACGGGTCCGAGTGAACGCGATCGCCCCGGGTGTGGTGCGGACCAAACTCGCCGAAGCGCTGTGGAAGGACCACGAAGAGCTGGTGGCGGGGGGAACCGCGTTGGGCCGCATCGGTGAGCCGCCCGACGTGGCCGCTGCCGTGGCGTTCCTGGTGTCGGACGAGTCGAGCTGGATCACCGGCGAGACATTGGTGATCGATGGCGGGCGGCTGCTCGGCGAACCGGCGGGCTTCCGGTGAGCGCCGAGGACCTGCGCGCACGGGTGCAGGCGCTGCTCGACGAGCACGATCCGGTGCGCACCGAGCCGCACGAATTTCTGGGTGCGCGATTCGACGCCGGACTGGCGTGGGTGTACTTCCCGCCCGGCTCCGGCGGGCTCGACCTGCCGCGCAGCTTTCAGTCGCAGGTCGAGGATGAGCTGACCGCGGCGGGCGCGCCGCCAGGAGGCGGCGGCGCACGCAACGGCATCGGGATGGGGATGGCCGCGCCGACCATCGCGGCCTACGGCACCGCCGAGCAGCAGCGAAACTTCCTGCGGCCGTTGTTCACCGGCGAACACATCTACTGCCAGCTGTTCAGCGAGCCGGGCGCCGGATCGGACTTGGCGGGCGTGGCCACTCGCGCGGTCCGCGACGGCGACAACTGGATCGTCAACGGGCAGAAGGTGTGGACGTCGAGCGCGCAGAATGCGCAGCGGGCCATCCTGGTCGCCAGGACCGATCCCACCGTGCCCAAACACCAAGGCCTGACGTACTTCGTCTGCGACATGACCGATCCCGGCGTCGACGTCCGGCCGTTGCGCCAGATCACCGGCGAAGCGGAATTCAACGAGGTGTTCCTGACCGACGTCCGGGTGCCCGACGCCAACCGGCTCGGCGCCGAGGGTGGCGGCTGGAAAGTCGCGACCACCACGCTGAACAACGAACGCGTCGCCATCGGATCGATGGCCGCTGGCGTACGGGAAACCGGGATGATCGGCAAGGTCACCGAAGCCTGGCGGAGCCAACCGCAACTGCGCAACCCGGCGATGCACGACGAGCTGATGCGGCTCTGGGTGGAAGCGGAAGTCGCCCGACTGACCGGGTTGCGGCTGCGACAGCGCCTGGTCGCGGGCCAACCGGGACCCGAAGGCGCCGGGATGAAGGTGACGTTTGCCCGCCTGGCCCAAGCGATTTCAGGATTCGAGATCGAGCTCCACCCCGAAGCAGGCCTGCGCTACGACGATTGGACCATGCGTCAGCCGGAGGCCGTCGACTTCTTCGGCCGCGGCCCTGGCTACCGCTACCTGCGGGCCAAGGGCAACTCCATCGAGGGCGGCACATCGGAAATCCTGCGCAACACCATTGCCGAGCGCATCCTCGGCCTGCCCCCGGAGCACCGGGTCGACAAGGAGATCGCGTGGAAGGACCTGCCCCGATGACCGACCTGCTGTATTCCGACACCGAGGAAGCCGTTCGGGACAGTGTGCGCCGGCTGTTCGCCGACCGGTGTCCGCCCGAAACGGTGACTAGTTTGTACGACGCCGCGCCGCAAGACTTTTCCGATGTCTGGCATGCGCTGGCCGCAGACCTGGGCATGGCGGGTCTGCTCATACCCGAGGACCTCGGCGGCGCCGGTGCGGGTGCGCGTGAGGCGGCCGTCGTCATGGAGGAGATCGGTCGCGCCGTCGCGCCGGTGCCGTTTCTGCCCAGTGCGGTGCTCGCTACCGTCGCCTTGCTGCACGCCGGCGACACCGAAACGGTCCGAGGATTGGCGACGGGTTCGCTCACCGCGGCGCTGGCGGTGCCACTGTCCACCGCGCCGGGTGACGTGGTGAGCGGTGTCAGAGTCGACGGCGACGGCCTGACCGGCCGGGTCACCAGCGTGGCCGGCGCCGGCGAGGCCGACATGCTGGTGGTGCCGGCAGCCGGGCCGGACGGGTTGCAATTGCACACCGTCACCCGCGACGCGGCCGGCGTGGACGTGTCGTCGGTGCTGACGCTCGACATGACGAGACCCCTCGCCGATGTCGAGTTTTCCGGGACCACGTCGTCGCGCGTCGGTAGCGGTTCGGCGGACGACGCGGTTGCGGCGGCGCTGGAAACCGGTGCGGCGCTGCTGGCATCCGAGCAATTCGGCATCGCACAGTGGTGCTTCGACACCACGCTGGCGTATGCCAAGCAGCGCAAGCAATTCGGCCGGGCCATCGGGTCATACCAGGCCCTCAAGCATCGGCTCGCCGACCTGTGGATCGACGTCAACGCCGCCGCGGCTGCGGCCCGGTACGCCGCCGACACGTGCGCGAGCCGAGACGGCGACTCGGCAGTCGCCGCGGCCGTTGCGCAGGCGTATTGCAGCGGTGTCGCGGTGCGTGCGGCCGAAGAATGCGTTCAGCTGCACGGCGGTATCGGGATGACGTGGGAGTATCCGGCGCATCTGTATCTGAAGCGGGCCAAGAGCGATCAGTTGGCCTTAGGGACCGCGTATCGGCACCGGGCCCGGTTGGCTGAATTGGTTGACCTGCCGGTCTTGTAAGAGGGAGTAGCACATGGATAAGCGGATTCTCGGTGACAGCCTCGAGGTCTCGGCGATCGGCCTGGGCTGCATGGGTATGAGCCGCGGCTTCGGTCCGTCCGGGCCCACCGCGGCTATGATTGCGGTGATCCGCGCCGCCGTCGAACGCGGCGTCACGTTCTTCGACACCGCAGAAGCCTACGGAGACAACGAGATACTGGTCGGCGAAGCTTTGGCGCCGTTCGCGGGTCAGATGGTGATCGCAACCAAATTCGGGTTCAAGTTCGGCGCTGACGGCAACATCGTCGGACTCAACAGCCGCCCCGAACACATCAAAGAGGTCACCGACAATTCGCTTCGCCGACTCGCTGTGGAGAGTATCGACCTGCTCTACCAGCACCGCGTCGACCCCGAGGTGCCCATCGAAGACGTCGCGGGAACGGTCAAAGAACTGATCCAGAACGGCAAAGTGAAACATTTCGGGATGTCCGAGGCTTCAGCGCAGACCATCCGTCGCGCCCACGCCGTGCAACCCGTCACCGCGGTGCAGAGCGAATATTCGCTGTGGTGGCGCGAACCGGAGGCGGCTGAAACCGGGGTGCTGTCCACGCTGTCCGAGCTCGGCATCGGGTTTGTGCCCTATAGCCCGCTCGGAAAGGGCTTTCTGACTGGAAGTATCAGCGAGAGCACACAATTTGACAGTTCGGACATCCGCAGCAGCATTCCGCGGTTCGCCGCCGACGTCCGTGACGCGAACCGCGCCGTGGTCGACCTGCTCCAGAGGATTGCCGACCGGAAGGGCGCGACGCCGGGACAGATCGCGCTGGCCTGGTTGCTCGCCCAGGAACCATGGATCGTGCCGATTCCCGGCACCCGGCGGTTGGAGCGGTTGGAGGAAAACCTGGCGGCCGCCGACGTCGAGCTGACCTCCGACGACCTCAGCGAAATCGACGCTGCCTCAGCGGCTATCGAGGTACAGGGCGCGCGTTATCCCAGCTTCATGCAGAAGCTGATCGGGCGCTGACCAGTCGGGCTACTTCGCCGTACCGCTCGAATCGCTCCGGGTCGCCGACCGCGTTGTAGAGCACCAGCCGCGTCGCCATCGCGCCGTACTTGTCGATCAGCTTGCCGGCCAAGGCATCCCACGTCGACTCGGTGGCGAAGGCGGCAACGTGATCGTCGCTGACCTGCGCGGCCATACCGGCGAAGTCACCGGCCTTCTGCTTCTCGCGAATCCGCGCGGTCGTGCCCTCGAAGCCGGCCTCGTCCCAGATGAACGCGTAATTGGGTGTGCTGCCGTAAAACGCCATGCTGGCGCGCACGGTCTCGCGCTGCTTGTCGCGTTCCTCGTCGGTGTCGCCGACGATCGTCATGACCGGCACGATGATCGCGACATCTGACGCAGGGCGGGCCGCAATCGCAGCTCCCTCAGCCACTTTCGGGATGACGTGACGGGCGATATAACCGGGTTCGCCGATCGGGTGGACGTGCACGCCGTCGGCGACTTCGCCGGCCATTCGCAACATCCACGGGTTCACCGCTGCGATATCCACTTTAGGATCGGGCGCATCGATCGGTCCCGCGCTCCACTGCGGAGTGATGAAGTCGAGGTCGTAGAACTCGCCGTGGTGGTCGAGCGTCCCAGAGCGAAACGCCGAGAAGCAGGCCTTCACCGCGAGCAGGTAGTCGCGCAATCGTGGGCCGGGCCGCTCGAATGCCGCGCCGTAGCGCCGTACGACGTGTGTGCGCACCTGCGTGCCCAGGCCCAGCCGAAAGTTTCCGCCGGTGGCTTCCTGCAGTTCCCACGCCGCGGCCGCCGTGACGAATGGGCTGCGCGGAAACGCGACCGCCACACCGGTGGACAACTCGAGGCCGGGCGCGGCTTGGGAGGCCACCGCGGCGTTGAGATACGCAGTCCGACCCATCTCGGTGAACAACAGGCCGGAGAATCCCGCAGACTGCGTTCGCCGGGCCAGCTCACCGATCTGTCCCAGCGGCTGCGGAACCGTCATCGCATCGACGTGCATCACCCGTTCCCTTTCGTCCGGCTTGCCCCCTCGCCGCTGCGCGGCTGGAGGAACCCCCACCTCATCGCGCTACGCGCTCTGCATCGTCGCCGGTGGCTAGAGGCTCGCTCCGAAGACGTCCCGCATTGCCGTCCAGTGCCGCTCGGCAGCGTCGGCGTCGTAAGGCCCGTTGTCCGGCACGGCGAAGCCATGGCCGGCCGAATACTTTTCGATCGTGTGCTGGACGTTGGCCGCGGTCAGGGCCTTTTCGAGCTCCTCGGCGTGGTCGTCGGTAAATGACGCGTCGTTCTCCGCGCCGCCGACGTAGACCACGGCCTGGATCTGGTCGGCCTTCAAATGCGGGCTGTCGCTGCTGTCGGTGACCAGCCCGCCGCCGTGGAAGGACGCCGCGGCCGCAACCCGGTCCGGCACTCGCCCCGCGACGATCAACGACGCGCGGCCGCCCATGCAGTAGCCGGTGATGCCGAACTTGGTGCCGCTGACCTCGGGCCGAGCGGCCAGGAAGTCGAAGTACGCCGTCGCGTCGGAGGCCCACGCGTCCGGCGTGATGCTGCCGAGGAACGTCATCAGGCGCTTGCGCTCACTGTCGTCGGTGAACACCGTCTTCATGTCGAACGGCGCCCAGTCGCCCTGGCGGTAGTAGACGTCGGGTAGCAGCACCGCGTACCCGAAGTCGGCGAGCTTTGCGGCCATATCGACGAAGGTCTGCCGGGTTCCGCCGGCGTCGGGAATCATGACCACGCCTGGCCAAGGGCCTTGTCCTTCGGGGGTGAACAGGCGGACCGGGCAGGAGCCATCGGGAGTGGTGACGGTGTCGGTGGTGTTCGGCATGCCATCCGTTTTACTCCCCGGGTCCAGACGTCATTTTGTTGGCGTCGACCCGCCGCGCCCTGCTTCGCAGCGCTTGCGATCGCCGCTAAGGTAAACGCGTGCCGATCCCCACGCCCTACGAGGACTTACTGCGTCTGGTGCTGGAGCAGGGAACAGCCAAATCCGATCGCACCGGCACCGGTACCCGCAGCCTGTTCGGCCACCAGATGCGGTTCGACCTGTCGGCGGGTTTTCCGCTGATCACCACCAAGAAAGTCCACCTCAAATCGGTGGTCTACGAGCTGCTGTGGTTCTTGCGCGGTGACTCCAACGTCAGCTGGCTGCACGAGCACGGGGTCACCATCTGGGATGAATGGGCCAGCGCCACAGGCGATCTCGGCCCGGTATATGGCGTGCAGTGGAGGTCGTGGCCCACACCGTCCGGCGAGCACGTCGACCAGATCAGCTCGGCGCTGAACCTGCTGCGGACAGACCCGGACTCGCGGCGCATTATCGTGTCGGCCTGGAACGTCGGCGAGATCCCGCAGATGGCGTTGGCGCCGTGTCACGCGCTGTTTCAGTTTTACGTGGCCGACGGCAAGCTCAGTTGCCAGCTCTACCAGCGCAGCGCTGACCTGTTTCTCGGTGTGCCGTTCAACATCGCCAGCTATGCCTTGCTAACCCACATGATGGCGGACCAGGCAGGCCTGGGCGTCGGCGATTTCGTCTGGACCGGCGGGGACTGCCACATCTACGACAACCACGTCGAGCAGGTACGTACCCAGCTCGATCGTGACCCGCGGCCGTATCCGGAACTAGTTCTGGCGCAACGTGATTCAATCTTCGAGTACACCTACGACGACGTCGTGGTGAAGAACTACGATCCGCACCCGGCGATCAAAGCTCCTGTCGCCGTATGAGTGGACTGGGCCTGATCTGGGCGCAGTCGACGTCCGGTGTGATCGGCCGCGACGGCGGCATCCCATGGCAACTCCCGGAGGATCTGGCCCACTTCAAAGAGGTCACCACCGGCCACACCGTGGTGATGGGCCGTCGCACCTGGGATTCGCTGCCGGCGAAGTTCCGGCCCCTGCCGGGCCGCAGAAATGTCGTAGTGACCCGCCAATCCGACTTCACGGCGGAGGGCGCGACGGTGGTGGGCGAGATTGACGACGCGCTGACCGAACCGGAGACCTGGGTTATCGGCGGCGAACAGATCTACACCCTGGCTCTGCCGCGGGCCGACCGGTGCGAGGTCACTGAGATCGACATCGAAATACCGCGCGATGACGGTGACGCGATCGCCCCGGTGCTCGACGAGGCCTGGGTCGGCACGCCCGGGGAGTGGCAGACCAGCGACGCCGGTCTGCGGTACCGGTTTCACAGCTACCACCGCAGTTGAGCACGTCCAGCGCATTGACCTGCGCCTTTGGCATGGCCTGACACAATTGGTCTGATCCAGACGACCAGCCAGGCCTTGCCGAAGGGAGAATGACCAGTGGAGCCCGAATCCGCAAAGACTTTCACCCGCACATTCAGGGGCTACCAGCCGACTGCGGTCGATGCCTACGTCGAGATGTTGACTACCAAACAGCAACTGCTGCTCGATGACGTCGAGAGCCTGAGGGCGCGACTCAAGGACGTCGGCGACGAAGCAGCGGCGCTCCGCAGCGAGGTCGGTCTCCTGACAGACACCTCGCCTTCACCCCACGCGGTCCAAAAGCGCATGGCGCAGATGCTGCGACGGACGGTCGACGAGGTTTCCGAGATGCAGGCCGAGGCGCGGGCCGAAGCCGACGCAACGATCGCGGCGGCCGAAGCTGAGGCCGAGGCTGCGCGGCAGAAACACAAAGAGGTGTTGGCAGACTTGGCCGGGCGGCGCGAAACGCTGGAAGCCGAATACGAGAAAACCAAGCAAGACCTCGACACCGAATTGGCCGGTCTGCGCGCCGACGCCCAGGAGGCGCGCGACCAACTCCTCGCCGACGCGAAGCTGGAGGCCGATCACTACCGCGAGCAGGCTGAGCGAGCTGCGGACGAGGCGGCCCAGCAGCGGATCACCGTCCTCGAGCAGCTGGTGGGGGTGTACCGCGACCTGGAAGGGGTTCCGGCCACTCTCGAATCGGCGTACCAGGAACTCAAGAACCCGTCGGAATAAGGCCGGTATTCTCAGCCTGTGTCCTCCCGACTGACCGTCGCGCAGGCTCGACGGATAGCGGTTGCGGCACAGGGATTTAGCGGGCCGCGGCCGGCTGGACCGATCACCCGTGCACATCTGCGTCGGCTGATCTCGCGCATCCAGGTTTTACAGCTCGACTCGGTGTCGGTCGCTGTGCGGGCCCACTATGCGCCGGTGTTCAGCCGACTCGGACCGTACGACCGTGAGGTGCTCGACCGTGCGGCGTGGGCGCACAGCGCCCGGTCGCCGCGGCTGCTGGTGGAGTACTGGGCGCACGAGGCCGCGCTGATGGCTGTCGACGACTGGCCGCTGCTGCGCTGGCGGATGCGCGAATACCGGCATGGACGGTGGGGCAAACACATCGTCAAGGCGAATCCTCAGCTGGCCGACGACATCGTGGCAGCCGTTGCCGAATTGGGGCCGTCGACCGCCGGGCAGATCGAGAACCACCTTGCCGAGACTCCTCTTCGCGCGAAGGGAGCCTGGTGGAATCGCAGCGACACCAAGTGGGTTGCCGAAGCGTTGTTCGCCGCGGGCACACTGACGACGTCGACCCGGGTGGGGTTCGCCCGGCATTACGACCTGACGGAGAAGGTGCTGCCCGCCGAGGTGCTGGCGCGCGAGGTCGCTGAAGACGACGCGGTTCGCGAGCTCATGTTTCGGGCCGCCACCGCGCTGGGGGTGGCCACCGAGGCCGACATCCGCGACTACTTCCGGCTGGCGGCCGGACAGGCCAAACCGGCGATCGCCAAACTGGTGGCCGACGGAGAGCTGGAACCGGTCACTGTCGAGGGCTGGTCTGTTCCGGCGTATTTACTTGCAGGACAGACGATTCCGCGGCACAACCGCGGCACGGCGCTGTTGTGTCCGTTCGACCCGCTGATCTTCTACCGCCCGCGGGTGGAGCGGCTGTTCGACTTCCACTACCGCATCGAGATCTATACGCCCGCCAGCAAGCGTCAGTACGGCTACTACGTGTGGCCGTTTCTGCTCGACGGCGAATTGGTCGGGCGGGTCGATCTCAAAGCTGATCGCTCCACGGACGCCCTGCACGTGGTGGGTGCGTTCGTCGAGCCGGCACGTTCGCCGTCGCAGGTGGCTGAGGCGCTGGCCGCTGAACTGGAGACGATGGCCGGCTGGCTGGGACTAGGCCGCGTGACGGTCGGCAAGCGCGGTGATTTGGCCCGCGCGCTGCGACAGGCCGTCACGCGCTCTAGGCGTTGATGTTGACGTTTAGACCCTTTGGGTAGACCAGCCACATCGCGCGCGGTTGGCTGTCCATTTTGGCCTGCAGCGTGGCGAGATCTTTCTGGAACTCGAACATGGCCGCCTTGGCGAGCGGGTCGAGCCCGAAGTAACTGAAGTCGTACATTAGTGCGCGCCGGCGCACATTCAGGATGTAGTTCGCGTTGACGAGTCGCTGGTAGACGTCCAGCGGTTCACGCGGCAAATCCTCATATATTCGCGCCGGTTGACGGTGCGTCCAGAGCTGATAGTTCCACATGAAGCTGCCGAGGATCTCGTGTTGCACCGTCACCAAGTACAGCTGATTTGCCAGCAGCCGCGCTAAAGTGCCCCGCGTGACATTTGCAGGAGTAACACCCACTCCGTTCGGAACGCGTTTGTCGAGTTCCTCGAGCCAGGCCATCAGTTGTTGGTCGCTGCGTACGCTGTCAGCGCCCGTGGGACTCGATGAGTAGTAAATCTTCAAATAGTTGAGCGCGAACTGGAGCATGGTGGCGAACAGCGCCTCCAAGTTGTCCTGCGTCGGTGTGTCGAAGCCGGCACCGCACACCCCGCGCGAATTGCCGTCCCGTTCGGGATCGTTGACGATGTGGCGATACTGCAGGTAGGAGTCGTCGAACAAATCGCACATGCCTTTGAAGCTGAGGCTGAAGGTCGTCTCGAAGTCGCCGCCAGGGACCATCTGCCCGCGAGTGACCATGTCGTTGCTCTGTTGGGTTCCGTAGATGTACGGCCATAGCAGTCTGCACAGCGGGTGATCGGACGAGAGACAATTGCGTGTCGCAACGGCCAACTGTGCACCGCCCGCCAAGTGCACCCAGTTGAAGTGGCGCACGAGGGAAAGGTGGGTCGAGGCGGCGCACAGCGCGATCTTGCAGGCCTGGTCCCAGCGTGGATCTGTCCGCGTGATCGTGCCAAGTGTGCACTCAATTTGGTACGCCTCTAGCGCGCGTCGCCGCTTATCCAGATGGAATAACACCCGCGAGCCGATGTTCTTGAGGCCCTTATGATGCTCGTAGCCCTTGAGCGACAGCAGGTTCCACTCGAAGTCAGTGCTGTCTTTCACTTGCGTCGTGTAGCAGGCGAATGGTCCGCGCGCGGCCAGCGAGCCGAGGTCTGGACTTTCCAGATACTCGGCCGGCATCTTGGGTGGATCAAAAAGGTCACGACGTAGCCCGTCATAAGCCCGCCTCAACGCCACGTGCGGGTCTGCGTCGATTGGTGGGAGGCCGCGTTGCATCGGGGACCAATAGGAGTAGAGCCAGACCAAGAAGGCGAAAAATATCGTGTTGCGTAAAGATCGTTCATCCCGGGGGATGTCTGCGCGTGTGCACACGCTCACGTTGCGCAGCGGTATCTGGGGAATGGCCTTGATCAGAGGCTTCGGCTCGATGTACCACCGTTCGGTCGGTGGCAACTTGATGTCGACCGGCTTCGCGAACCGGAATTTCACCCAGGCGACGAAGTCCCAAAAGCTGCGCCGCAGAAACCATCTCAGCATTCCGGGATACCACCAGCAGCTACCCACGGCGGTACGCATCGCCACGCCAGGGGTTGGGTTTCAGGTCACAGTCCCACGCGCGCAGCGGATGCTCCTCGGGCTTTAGCTCGAGACCGTCGTCCCACGGTTCGAACGCGTTTTTGATGTTGGCGAGGCCGGTATCGGCCAGCTCAGGGTAGTGGCGCAGAATGACGGTCTTGAGGTCGGTCTGGTCGATCCAGCGCAAGCCTTCCGCGGTGTAGACGTCCTCGTTGTAGCAGTCGGTGTAGAAGCGATCTGCTTGCAGTCGGCGGCTGGCGCTCAGGATGAAGATCTGAAACACGGTCTCGCCGAAGCCGAATCCCTTGGGCCGGTGGGTTTCGGCCAGCGTACCGATCAGCAGGTCGAGGTCCTCGACGCCTTTGCGGCCACTGCCGTAGACCGACTCGAGCTTCTTTGTGACGGCTGGGTCGTCGGTGAGGTCATCGAAGCTCCGAATCGGGTTCAGCCCCAACTGGCGACGGAACTCGTTGTAGCGCGGTACGCCGCGTTCCCGAGCGCGGACGATATCGACCGCGCCCATGTCCAGGAACGTATTGCCCGCGACGCTGAGTTCCTGCATGAAGCGCGGAAAGTTGTTGAGCATCGGCGCTCCCGGGTGCTGCTTGCCGAACGAATAGAACAGATCCGACATCGCGTACTTCTTCGTGCCTGCCGCCGAGAAGCCCGGACACGACGGGTCCGGGCAATCCTGCGTCAGGCAGGCTGAGCCGTGCTGGCGGGTCTTGGGTAACGGCACAGGATCGGCTTTGTCTTCGCCGGGCCGTCGCAGCTGCAATGTCTCGGGTAATAGTGAGTGCAGTCGGTAAACTTCGACGAATTCCTCAGATAGCCCGTATACGCAGTCGTGCTTGTTGATTGGGTTTCCGACGATGCCGCCGAGTTCGGGGTTACGTATGTTGACCTCGGCAACCGTCTTGCGCTTCTTGCCTTTATGCAGCAGGAAGGTCAGCAAGCCGTACCAGTTCGAGTTCAGCCCCGTCTCGAGCGTCTGGTTGGGCAGGATGGCTGGGGTCCATTCGACGGAGTGGATCTTGGCCATCAGCGCGGCGTTGATGAGCCGCGCGACATTGAACAGGCATTCGTCATCCCAATCGGGGTACGCCTCGTGCAACATGTCGCAGATGGCGTTGTGTTCACGCACAAAAAGGGTGTGCAGCATGCTGAGGCCGACCCACCAGTTCCGCAGGAACCCGGCTTTCTCCACGCCCGTGCTGGAGTCGACCTGCAAAGTGCCGTCGTCATTCAATTTCATCTTGCCAAAGTCATTGCTGCGCAGGAGGTCCTGAGTGAGTTGGTCGCTGCCGTAGATCTGTGAGCCGTCCCACCAGTGGGTGACCTCGTTGATGAAACTCGTGGCGGCGGTCTCTTTGACCCCACCGCGGTACGTCGGGTCAGCTTGCGTCTTGCCGATCGTCAACTTGGTCTGCTGGTAGCGGTCGTGTGCGGGGTCTCCCGCGGGCAGATCTACCTCGATGGAGGCGCCGGGCTGGGTATCGCTGTGACTGACCCAGTCATGAATCATGAATTGGATCCACGACGCGGCCAGCAGATTGAGGAAGGGGACTACTTCTACTTTGGGTTGGCCTTTGTCATCGTCGGGCCGCCTGAGTAGCTCGAGGCTGATTGTGCGCGCGTTTGGCGTATCCAATCGCGGGCGCGTTTCGGGTTGAGCTGCGGAAAGGTCGACGTTGCGCAGGAAGCGCGTACCGGCAGCGCCCTCCTTTGGGTCGGAGAGGCTGTTCCAGCTCCCGTCGGCGGTCCGGAAATTCTCGACGCTGGGGGGGTGCGGCAGGTCCCGCTTCTGGAAAGCGACCAGCTCGCCGGGCGGGTAGGTGCTCACCAGGTTGTGGTCGTTCAGCAACTCGCGTATGTAGGCCAGTGTCAGAACTCCCGACAGCCACCCGCGACGGTCCCAATTGGTCCAGACCCGGCCGCGGTAGTCATACTTCCAGCCCACCACGTGGGTCGCGACATCTATCACCCACGTGCCCAGTGTGCCTAGGGCCTCGCCCAGAAACAGGCGAAGCCGCTTCAGGCAGCGGCAGCAGCAGTGCAGTGCGGATCTGTGCGTCGAACAAACTAGGTCACCGTTGCGCACAACGGGAGGCCCCAGCAGGTCGTCATCCTTGAAGTAATGCGGTTTGGGCACTTCGATGTTGATCTTGGCGGCGTGGTTGGCCTTGGAAAGGTTGCGCATTTCCCGCCACTCGCGGTGCTCGCTGTCCGAGCCGCCGGCTTGACATGCGTTGGCGTATTCCTCGGCAGCCGCGCCGTATTCCTCGCGCTTGAAGTGGGCAAGCGCTGCCAGCGCGCACGCCTTGCCATCGCGCTGCTCGGGGGGAAGGCCGTCATACCACTTGATGACGACCTCGTATTCGCCCCTTTTCAGGGCTTCCAAGGCCTCTCTGTACGACATACGAAGCTCCTCGGATGGCACATCCCGGAACCAAAACCTACTTGAGTGGATAGAAAATAGGACATGAAACCCGCAATTCACCAGCGGGAAAGCCGATTATCTTCAATTGCTTAATCATTCAGGTGAAAAACACAGGATAGGACAGCCACCCGGACGGCGCCGGCCAAAAGTGTTACCCGCAGGTGTCGCGTCTTCCAAATGGCTTCCGTGGCAGCGCCGGTAGTCGATAATCAACCCATTGCTGCTCGGAGCTTCGGGGTGGGTGCACTCGGCAGCCCGGATGAGTGGTTGGCGGCAGGAGAGGCAGATGGGGCCAGCAGGCGCGATGTGCCGAGCGTGCGGCACTGAACTGCGTGTTGGGGCCCGGTTCTGCGACTCATGCGGGGTACCGGCTCCCGAAGCAGACCAGCAGCCCGAGTTCAAGCAGGTGACGGTCTTGTTCGCCGATGTGGTGAATTCCTTGACGATCGCCTCAGCGGTGGGCGCGGAGCGGTTGCGCGAGATAATGGCCGACGTCTTCGGCTGCGCGGCAACAATTACCCGGCGCTACGGCGGCACGGTCGACAAGTTCACCGGCGATGGCATCATGGCACTGTTTGGTGCACCAGTCGCGTTGGAGGATCACGCTTTTCGGGCTTGCTTGGCGGCTTTGGAAATTCAAGAGCAAATCGCGCAGCTGGCTGATGAAGTGCAGCACCGCGACGGCGTCGTGCTGCAGCTGCGGGTCGGACTGAACTCTGGCCGGGTGATTGCCGGCGAAATCAGCTCTGACGCAAGGGCATACACCGCGGTTGGCGAGCAGGTCGGGTTAGCGCAACGGATGGAATCGGTCGCCCCGCCCGGTGGGGTGATGCTGAGTGAGTCCACCGCGCGGCTGGTCGAATATGCCACCGTGCTGGGCGCGCCCGAGTGGGTGCACATCAAGGGTGCCGACGAGCCGTTACCCGCGCGTCGGCTGCTGGGGGCCGCCGCTGAGCGCATGCGGATCGGCCGGCGTGAACCGACCTTGGTCGGACGCGCGTGGGAGATGAACACCGTCGCCGCCATCCTCGACCAGGCAATCAGCGGTGCCGGATGTGTGGTCGGGGTGGTGGGACCACCCGGTATCGGTAAGAGCCGCATCATGAATGAGGCCGTGACGCTTGCTACCAGTCGTGGGGTCGAGGTGTTCACCGTCGCGTGCGAATCCCATACCCGCGAGGTCCCGTTTCATCTGGTGGCGCGATTGCTGCGCAGGGTTTTCGGCGTGAGCAACCTCGATGAGCACGCGGGCCGGGCGCGGGTGCGGGCCCGCATGCCCGACGCCAACCCGGAAGACCTGTCCTTGCTGGACGACTTGCTCGGAATCGGCGACCCGGACACCGCGCTGCCCGACATCACCGCCGATGCCCGGCGGCGCCGGTTGGCGGCTTTGTTGAAGGCCATCGCCCTGACCCGGACCACACCGGCGCAGTTCGTCATCGAAGACGTGCACTGGATCGACGAGGTCAGCGAGGCCATGCTCGCTGAATTGGTCACCGTTGTGCGGCAGGGCCATTCGCTGGTACTGATCACCTACCGCCCCGAATACCGGGGCGCGTTGTCGCGAACACCGGGCACGCAGACGATCTCGCTGACGCCGTTGAATTCGGCACAGACCTCAGCGTTGACCGCTGAGCTACTGGGTACTGACCCGTCGGTGCGAGCCCTGAGCGCACGGATTGCCGACCGGGCTGCCGGGAATCCGTTCTTCGCCGAGGAGATGGTGCGTGACCTGGCTCAGCGCGGCGTGCTCGACGGCGATCGCGGCGCGTACACCTGCGGAGAGGACATCGCCGACGTCAGTGTGCCGGCCACCCTGCAAGCCACCATCGCCGCTCGCATCGACCGCCTCGGTCGGCCTGCGAAGCAGTTCCTTTATGCCGCTGCGGTCGTCGGCGCGCGATTCAGGGCTGAGCTGGTGGCCGCCTTGCTGGATGACATCGACGCAGCCGGCGCGATCGCCGAGGTACTGCAGGTGGAGTTGATCGATCAGGTGATGTTCACTCCGCGCGCCGTGTATGCGTTTCGGCACCCATTGATCCGGACGGTGGCCTACGAGTCGCAACTGAAGTCCGGGCGGGCCGAATTGCACCGGCGATCGGCTATCGCGATTGAGCAGCAGGATCCCGGCGCGGCCGACGAGAACGCCGCCCTGATCGCCGAAAACCTTGAGGCCGCCGGAGATTTGCGCGCGGCGTTCGACTGGCACATGCGCGCCGGGGCGTGGTCGGCCTTCCGTGATATTCGGGCGGCCCGCACCAACTGGCAGCGGGCTCGTCAGGTGGCCGACCGACTACCCGCCGACACCCCGTTTCGAGCATCGTTGCAGATCGCGCCTCGCAACCTGTTGTGCGGCACCCTGTGGCGGACTGGTGGCAGTATCGCGGCCACGGGTTTCGACGAATTGCGAGATCTCTGCACTGCGGCAGACGACAAAGTCTCGTTGGCGATCGGCATGACCGGATACATCATGGCGTTGACCTTTCACAACCGGTTCCGCGAGGCGGCCCTAGTCGCTTCTGAGCAGAGCGAACTGCTCGAATCGATCGGAGATCCGACGCTGACGGTGGCGCTGCTGTTCGCGGCGATATACGCCAAATGCCAAGCGGGGGAGATGATCGAGGCGCTGCGATTGGCGGATCGACTCATCGATTTGGCCGACGGGGATCCCACCAAGGGAAACTTGATTTTCGGCTCACCGTTGAGCACTGCTATCGCGATGCGTGGCCACGTCAAGATGTGCCTGGGAATCCGAGGATGGCTGGACGACGCCGCCACGTCAATCGCGATGGCAGCTCCGCTGGATCCGACGAGTTATGTTTTCGCCCTGCTCTGGAAGTACGTCGCCTCCATCCCATTCGGGGCGCTACCGGCCGATGCGACCGCCATGCGCGAGACCACCGAGGCGCTGCGTATCGCCGAAAGTTCCAGCGACGACTTCGTTCTCGGAATGGGCCGACTCAGCCGAGGCCTAGTTCTGGTCACTCGCGACGGCCCAGAACGCGAGGCGGGTCTAGACCTGTTCACCCAGGCCCGCGATATGGCTGTGGCAGAACGGTTTTCCCTCAGCCCGCTGATAATCGTCGACCCCGAGTTTGCAATGGAGAAGGCCCATAACGGGGATCTCGATGGTGCCGTCGAACTAGCGCGCTCGGTCGTGGACGGCGCATACGAAAGCGGCGACATGATCTGGCGCGGAAGGGCCACCGAGGTTCTGGTGCAACTGCTGATCCGACGCGGTTCTGTTGCGGATCTGCAAGAAGCGGAGATGGCGATAGTCCGACTGGCCGCCGTACCCACCGATCCCGGCTTCGTGCTGCACGAACTGCCCTTGCTGCGTTCGCGGGCGCTGCTTGCGCAGGCGCACGGCGACGAAAAGGGCCACCGGAACTTCATCGAACAACACCGCGCCAAGGCGGCAGCGGCGGGGTTCGACGCTATCACGGCCGATACCAACGCGACTGTGATTGTGTCCCAACGTGACTCAGCGAACCAATAATGTCTCACAATTACGGCAGTGCACGAAAAGAGTCTTGGTCCGCCATGGCACGACTGGGTGAGCGTGCGGTCGTTCTCGGGGCGAGCATGGGCGGGCTGCTCGCGGCGCGGGTCCTCGCCGACTTCTTTGACACCGTCACGGTAGTCGAGCGTGATGAGTTACCGGACCATCCCGCTGTCCGACGCGGGGTGCCGCAGGGCCGGCATGTTCATGTGTTGCTGGCCCGCGGGGCGCAGATCTTCGATGAGCTCTTCCCTGGGCTTCTCGACGAACTGGTCGCCGACGGTGCTCCCGTGTGGAATGACGGCGAACTGTCGAAGCTGCGCCTGTCTTTCGGTGGTCACGACATACTGCGCTCGGGCAAGGTCGCGAAAGAGCCCGAGGCGCTGGCGATCCACTTGCCGAGCAGGCCGTTTCTGGAATGCCATGTGCGGCGGCGCCTGCAGGCGATGAGCAATGTGACGTTTCTCGGCGGGCATGAGGTCGTCGAGTTGGCGGCGACACCGGATCGTCGGCGCGTCACCGGGGTACGAGTGGTCAACCGCAACGACGGTGCCGAACGGGAACTGACTGCCGATGTCGTCATGGATGCGATGGGTCGCGGTGCGCACACCCCGGCTTTCCTGGATGGCCTCGGCTACGGCCGACCGGTCGAGGACCACATCGTCATGCATACGAACTACGTGAGCCAACTGCTGCAAATCCCCGCGGGCACGCTGCACGAGATGCTGGTCGATATCGGCCCCGCGCCGGACAGGCCAGCCGGAATGTTCCTGAGCGGCTACGAGAACGACACGTGGATGTTCACGGTTTTCGGGATGGCGGGACACCAGCCGCCCCGCGATCTGGCCGGCATGCTGTCGTTCGCCGAGGAGTACTGCCCCGCCCACCTGTTTGCGGCGATCCGGGCTGCCGAACCGATAGGCGACACGGCGCATCACCACATGCCGTCCAGCCAGTGGCGGCGCTACGACAAGATGTCCCGACTACCAGATGGTCTGCTGGTGTGCGGCGACGCAATCTGCAGCTTCAACCCCATCTACGGACAGGGAATGACGGTGGCCGCGTTGGAGGCCGTCGCGCTACGGGCGTGTTTACATCACGGCGACACCGATCTGCCCCGGCGATATTTCCGTGCCGCAGCGAAACCGGTTGGCGTGGCCTGGCAGATGGTAGCGAGCTTGGACTTGGCCTTCCCGGCGGTGGCGGGGCGACGGTCACGATGGTTGCGCGTTGCCACCCGGCTGGTGGAT
This sequence comes from Mycobacterium sp., assembly GCA_049589475.1. Classification (GTDB taxonomy): domain Bacteria; phylum Actinomycetota; class Actinomycetes; order Mycobacteriales; family Mycobacteriaceae; genus Mycobacterium. The sequence continues at coordinate 5,383 of JBAWAV010000442.1, read as the reverse complement.
TGGGCGCTGACGGCCTCTGAGTTCGATCTGTTTGTCGCCGTGCGCTTCTTCAGAGTCAACAGCCTCATCGATTCGCCAATTCGCCTGCTGCATCCCTCATTCGTCTGCCGCGCAGCGGTGGTGACACTGCGCCGTCGCCGCGGCGATAGACAACCTGGGCAAACCGTAGTGGCCGACAGCGCCCGCTAGTCTGTTCGCCGTGGCTGAGACCGCGCGTTTGCACGTGCAACTGATCGCCAAGACCGACTTCGTCGCGCCGTCCGACGTGCCCTGGAGCACCGATGCCGACGGCGGGCAGGCGCTGGTGGAGTTCGCCGGCCGGGCCTGCTACCAGAGCTGGTCCAAGCCCAATCCCAAGACCGCGACCAACACCGCCTACCTGCGGCACATCATCGACGTCGGGCATCTGTCGGTGCTCGAGCATGCGACCGTCTCGTTCTACATCACCGGCATATCGCGGTCGTGCACCCACGAACTGATCCGGCACCGGCACTTCTCCTACTCGCAGCTGTCGCAGCGCTACGTACCTGAAAACGAGTCTCATATCGTGGTGCCGCCCGGCATGGAGGACGACGACGACCTTCGTCGCATCTTGACCGGGGCCGCCGACGCGAGCCGCGCCACCTACACCGAGCTGCTGGACAAGCTGGAAGCCAGGTTCGCTGATCAACCAAATGCGGTGCTGCGCCGCAAACAGGCCCGTCAGGCCGCGCGTGCCGTGCTGCCCAACGCCACCGAGACCCGCATCGTCGTCACAGGAAACTATCGGGCTTGGCGGCATTTCATCGCGGTTCGGGCCAGCGAGCACGCCGACATCGAGATTCGGCGACTGGCCATTGCATGTCTCCGGCAGCTGGTCGACGTCGCTCCCGCGGTGTTCGGCGACTTCGACATCACCGCGCTGGCCGACGGCACCGAGGTGGCGACCAGCCCGCTGGCCACTGAGGCCTGAGCAACCGCGTTGCCATGCCAAATGGGTTTGGTACCGCCAGGTAACCTTGGGTCCGTGAGCACGGGCGGATTCGACGTACATACGCGCTTGGGCACGCTGCTGACCGCCATGGTGACGCCGTTCGCCCCGGACGGGTCCCTGGACATCCCGGCCGCGGTGCGAGTGGCGAATCACCTCGTCGACGCCGGCTGTGACGGCCTGGTGGTATCGGGCACCACCGGCGAATCGCCGACCACGACCGACGCCGAAAAGCTCACCCTGCTGCGGGCCGTACTCGAGGCGGTCGGTGACCGCGCCCGCGTCATCGCCGGCGCAGGCACCTACGACACTGCGCACAGCGTCCAGTTGGCAAGAGCGTGCGCCGCCGAGGGTGCGCACGGGCTGCTGGTGGTCACGCCGTATTACTCGCGCCCGCCGCAAACCGGACTGTTCGCGCATTTCTCCGCGGTCGCCGACGCGACGCCGCTACCGGTGCTGCTCTACGACATCCCACCCCGATCGGTGGTGCCGATCGAGTTCGAGACGTTGCGGGCGCTGTCGAAACACCCCAACATCGTCGGCGTCAAGGACGCGAAGGGTGATCTACATGCCGGTGCGCAGTTGATGGCCGAAACCGGTCTCGCTTACTACTCCGGCGACGACGCGCTGAATCTGCCCTGGCTCGCAATGGGCGCCACCGGTTTCATCAGCGTGGTCTCGCATCTGGCGGCGGGTCAGCTTCGAGACTTGTTGTCCTCCTTCGCTTCCGGAGACGTCAGCACCGCTCGCAAGATCAACGTGGCCATCGCCCCACTGAGCAACGCGATGGGCCGCCTCGGCGGTGTGACGTTGTCGAAAGCAGGACTGCGCCTGCAAGGGATCGAGGTAGGCGACCCGCGTCTACCGCAGATGGCCGCGACGGCTGAGCAGATCGACGCACTGGCCGCCGACATGCGCGCGGCCTCGGTGCTCAGGTGAACCGGTGGATGTAGACCTGCAGCCACCGGGTCCGCTGACCACGGGTGGTCTGCGGATCACCGCGCTGGGTGGAATCAACGAAATCGGCCGTAACATGACCGTTTTCGAACACCTCGGCCGGTTGTTGATCATCGACTGCGGGGTGATGTTCCCGACCCACGACGAGCCGGGCGTCGACCTGATCCTGCCCGACCTGCGACACATCGAAGGCCGGCTTGACGATGTCGAGGCGCTGGTGCTGACGCACGCCCACGAAGACCACATCGGGGCGATTCCGTTCCTGCTCAAGCTGCGCCCCGACATTCCGGTGGTCGGCTCGAAGTTCACCCTGGCCCTGGTCGCCGCGAAATGCCGCGAGCACCGGGTGAAGCCGGTGTTCATCGAGGTGGCCGAAGGGCAGCGCTCCACGCACGGGGTGTTCGAATGCGAGTTCTTCGCGGTCAACCACTCAATTCCCGACGCGCTGGCCATCGCGGTGCGTTCCGGCGCCGGAACTGTCCTGCACACCGGCGACATCAAGCTCGATCAGCTGCCGCTCGACGGCCGGCCCACCGACCTGCCAGGCATGTCGCGGCTCGGCGACGCGGGTGTCGATCTGTTCTTGTGCGACTCCACCAACGCCGAGATCCCTGGCGTCGGCCCGTCGGAAAGCGAGATCGGGCCGACGCTGCACCGGTTGATCCGGGGTGCGCACGGTCGCGTCATCGTCGCCTGTTTCGCTTCCAACGTGGATCGGGTGCAACAGATCATCGATGCCGCAACGGCATTGGGCCGGCGAGTGTCCTTCGTCGGCCGCTCGATGGTGCGCAACATGGGAATCGCGCGCGACTTGGGATTCCTGCAGGTCGACGATTCCGACCTGGTCGAAATCGGTGCCGCGGAGATGATGCCGCCCGACCAGGTTGTGCTGATCACCACCGGAACGCAGGGCGAGCCGATGGCGGCGCTGTCGCGGATGTCGCGCGGCGAGCATCGCAGCATCACGCTGACGTCTGGGGACCTGATCATCTTGTCGTCCTCGTTGATACCGGGCAACGAGGAGGCTGTCTACGGCGTCATCGACGAGCTGGCCAAGATCGGGGCCCGGGTTGTCACCAATCAGCAAGCCCGAGTGCATGTTTCGGGTCATGCCTTTTCTGGCGAGCTGCTGTTCCTCTACAACGGCATCCGGCCCCGCAACGTGATGCCGGTACACGGCACCTGGCGGATGTTGCGGGCGAACGCCAAGCTTGCCGCCAGCGCGGGAGTGCCCGAAGAGTCGATCGTGCTGGCCGAGAACGGAGTCAGCGTCGACCTGGTTGGCGGACGGGTGAGCATCGCCGGTGCGGTACCGGTCGGCAAGACGTTCGTCGACGGATTGATCACCGGAGATGTCGGCGACACCACGTTGGGTGAACGCCTCATCCTGTCATCGGGTTTCATCGCGGTGACGGTGGTCGTGCGGCGTGGGACCGGGAAGCCGGTCGCCCCGCCCCATGTGCATTCGCGCGGATTCTCTGAAGACCCCAAGGCATTGGAGCCGGCCGTCCGACGAATCGAAGCGGAGTTGGAGTCACTGGCGGGCGAGAACGTCACCGACCCGACCCGAATCGCGCAGGCCGTCCGGCGCACGGTCGGGAAGTGGGTGGGGGAGACCTACCGTCGTCAGCCGATGATCGTGCCCACCGTCATCGAAATCTGAGACCGCGTCACCCGATTCCTGCGGTCGCGGGGGCCGGTGACGGGTAGCGCCTGCCGGTGAGCCCGCGTGCGGTGCGCAACGCCACGGCCATGATCGTGTTCGTCGGGTTGGAGCCGCCGGAGGTCGCGAACACGCTGCCGTCGGCGCAGAACACGTTGTCCATCTGGTGCATTCGTCCATTCCCGTCGACAACGCTCGTCATCGGGTTGGTGCCCATCTGCATACCGCCCATGGTGTGCAGGCCGGTCGGTGGTGCAGTGCCACCCACGGAATTTGCTGTGCTCTGAGGTATGGCGGCGTACAACTGTGCGCCGGATGCCCTGCACATCGCTGAGAGCAGCGGTATGAAGAAGTCTTGTGAGGCCTTCTCGAATTTGCCGATCTTGTAGGTGATCCGGGCCGCCGGCTGCCCGTTGAGGTCTTTCACCGTCGGGTCGAGACTCACGTTGTTCCTCAGGTAAGGCATATCGGTGGCGAAACAATCGACGCCGGCGAGTCGGTCACGCAGCAGCGAGGCGCGCATCAGGTCCTTGAACGGGCGGCCGAAAAACTGCACGCCCGGCAGAAACCCGAGGATTTCTTGGTAGAACTTGCCTTCCGCGATCGGGTTCTGGCTGCCACCCAGCTCGCATAGGCCGGCACGGATGTAGGGCAGCCCTGCCAACCGGGCGAAGACTCGAGCTCCTCGGAAATCGGGATCGTTGAAGTCGAACACAACTTGCGTGCACGAGCGACCGCGGTAGGCATGCACGCGCTGGTTGAGGAAGATGGCGAAGCCGTCGTAGAAGTTCTGAAACATGATGCGTTTGCCGATGCGGTCATAGGGGTCGGGCAAGTTGGACAGCAGCGCCAAGCGCGGCGACAAGACCGCGGAGCAGGCCAGCACCACCACATCGGCGTTTTCTCCGCCGGCGTTGCCCGCCGCGTCGATATATGAGACGCCAGTGGCGCGACGGCCGGTGTAGTCGACCCGGGTGACGGTCGTCTGCGGCCGCAACTGCACCCGCCCGGTGTGCAGCGCCCGCCGCAGCATGACGAGGTTGCCCGGCTTCGCGGAGATCGGGCACCCGTACCCCGAGCAGAACCCGCAGTTGTTGCACGCCGGGGAGCCGTTGTATTCGACCGAGTTCGCCGCCATCGGAAAATAAAACGGATGCAGCCCAAGACGTTTCGCGCCCGCCGCAAGCAGCGTCGACGAGCGCATCTGCGCCCCTGGCGGCATCGGGAAGGGGTTCTGTTGTGGCTGGTGCCTCTGTACGAATGCGGGTATCGAGGCGACATCGCCTTGCACTCCGATCAGCGTCTCCACCTCGTCGTAGTACGGCGCGAGCTCGCTGTACTCGAACGGCCAATCTGCCATGTCCGCGCCGGGGACTGGGCCGAGCAGCGACAGTCCTTTGAAGTCGATGTCCCACATCCGGGTGACTTTCACGTCCGAGTGCGGGAAAGCGCCGCCGACTTGGTTAGGGAGATCGTTGACGTCACCGACGTAGGTCGCCGCCGCGTTCTGGCTGGCGGTCTGACGAAACGTGCGCGGGTAAGCCAGTGGGTCCGGCTGTTCGAAGTAGCGGTACTGCGACTTGAGCTCGTCGTTGGAGAAGACGGTCGGGAACGGCCCTTGCCCTTCGAGGTTGGAGTAGTAGTTCGGTCCCATCTCGAAAATCACGACGTCCCAGCCGGCTTCTGCGAGTTCCATCGCCATGACCGACCCTCCCGGGCCCGAGCCCACGATGATCGCTTTACCGGCCGGCATTAACGCCGGCCTTTCCCCCCATTTTGGCGATGGCCTGCGC
>JBAWAV010000441.1:0-1917 GCA_049589475.1 Mycobacterium sp. | reverse complement strand
GGCTAACAGAAGTGACATGTAGAACAGCGGCGCGTTACCAGTCGCTTCAGCGAGGAGCCGGTCTTCGTTGCAGAGCATCTCGGCGGCGCTGATGTCACCGCGCTGCATGAAAGTCCAGGCTAGATAGGTTGCCGCAAACTGTAGATACAGCAGGGCGCCGATCTCTCGAGCGGATTGAGATTGACGCAGCGCTAACGCGTGCCAAGAGTCGAAATCCCACACTTCCGGTGCGAGCATTGCGCTCATCTTCGAACGCAAAAGCCAAAGCCAGTCCATGTCGGTTCGTGCGTCGCCGTCTGACTCAAGAACGCGCGCGATCACCGTCCTGAATTTGGGGGCTGAGGCCATGTGACCTTCGATCACCCGCGCCGCGACCGCGTCAAGCAGCATGTCCTCTGTCCGGGGTGAACCCTCCGCCGACGGGGCTTCCAGCGCAGCCGACGCCACGGAACGTAGCCCATTGGGGCCCTGGAGTTCCCCAACCCATACCGCGGCGTCCAAGGCCTCCAGTTGGGTCACGCGTGCCTTGGGTGCCCTCAGCGAACTAAATTGCCTGGCGGAGGTCTGCAGTAGCTGCACTGCGTCCACAGCGCGTAGTTGGTCCTGCGCGATCTGGCCGCGCAGGCGCGTCAACGATGCCGCTTGCTCCTCGTCATGAGGCAAGGCGACAGCGGCCACGACAAGGCCCAGCGCTGCATCAAGGGCTCCAGCGTCACGTTTAGCTCCCGCGGCGGCCATCAATCGCTGTGCCCGCTGCGGCGGCGCCGGCGTCAATGCCGCTGCACTCTCCAAAAACGCTGCAGCTGCGGCGAAACCGCCACGCCCATAAGCACGCCAGGCGGAGCGCTCCAGTTCCGCAGCGACGTCTTCGTCGGGTAACGCGCACGCCTGAGCGCGATGCCATGCATGACGGTCGGGATCGCGACTCGAGTCAGTCGCACGCGCCAATGCGTCATGAATGATGTGGCGTTGCGATTGTGGCGCTGAGCGATACGCGGCTGATCGCGCCAGTGGATGACGGAACTGGATGCGGGCTCCGAATTCGATCAGCCCGGATTCGGTAGCGATTCGTACTGCGTCGACGCCTAGATCGAGCAACGTTGCAGCCCGCCAGATCAAGGCCGGATCACCGACGGGGTCGGCCGCGGCCAATTGCAATATGCGGCGGCTCGGCTTCGGCAGAGCCTCGAGACGCTGCGCGAAGCTTTCTTCGATGCGCCCCGAAAGTGCGATCGCCCTGGGGAAGCCATATCCACCGGCAAGCTCACTCGGGTCGACGGCGCGCGGCAACTCAAGCAGTGCGAGGGGATTCCCATCGGCCTCATGAACAATCTGAGCCCTGACTTGCGGATCGATCGGGCCGCTGAGCGCTGTGTCAAGCACTGCTTCGGCGTGTGGCGCGGTAAGTCTTTCCACGAGCATTTCCGGGATGCCACTTAGGTCATCACTTTTCGTGCGGCTCGCAAAGATCAGCGCAACCGGGTCCGCCTCGAGGCGGCGGGCCACAAACGAGAGAATTTTGGCCGAGGTTCGGTCGAGCCATTGCTCGTCATCGATCAAGCACAACACGGGTGCCTGGCCGCTGGCCGACGCGAGCATGTTCAGCACGGCGAGGGCGATGAAGAAGCGGTCCGGAGTCGGGCCACCGCTGATCCCGAACGCAACTGACAAGGCTTCGCGTTGTGGAGCGGGCAGATCGTCCAGCTGGCCCAGGATCGGAGTCAGAAGCTGATGTAGTCCTGCGAACGCGAGTTCCATCTCAGCCTGCACGCCTGCAGCCCGCAAAATCGTGCAACCGTTCGCGAGCAAGGCAACTTCGTCCAGCAACGCTGTCTTCCCGATACCCGGTTCACCGCGCAATAGGAGCGTCCGACTGCGGCCCCCGCGGAATCCGTCGACGAGCTCGGCGAGCTGTCG
>JBAWAV010000440.1:0-2121 GCA_049589475.1 Mycobacterium sp. | reverse complement strand
GTGCAGGTCTGGCCGTACCGCCTCGGTGGTGAGCATGTCGAGCCGGTTCGGGGCAAGCGCTTCGCGGGCTGCCTCCAAGCGGATCACGTACGGCTCGTGGATCGCCCCCAGCCGCAGCGTGCCGTCGAGCGCATCACCGACGGGATCGACAAAGTCGATCCGCTCGCGCAGCGCCTTGACACCAGCCAGCCCGCCGACCAACGCCACCGGGCCATCCCCGGCGGCGCGCGCGGTCGCGGCGAGTGACTCGGCGGCGGCACTAACAATCGCCAGCGCCACGGCGTCGTCTTCCGCGGCAAGAACATCGGGCGCGAACGACGCGAGCGCTGCAGCGTCGCTGAGTTGCGCCGGCCACGTCTTCGGCGGGCCAAAGCGGGCGCCCGCGGCATCGATAAGCGCAGTGGACGGTCCACGTCCGTCGAGAGCGCGCAAGGCCGCGCGCAGCCCGGCTGTGCCGATCCACGCACCGCCGCCCTCGTCTCCAAGCCATGGGCCCCAACCGTCGGCGGTACGCAGTGCGCCGTCCGCGCCGATCGCGAGCGCCACGACGCCGGTGCCCGCGATCAGCACGACGCCCGGCTGCCCGTTCAGCGCGCCCGCGTGGGCGATCACGGCGTCGCTGGTGACCGCGACGCGTTCCGCCCGCAGCGATCTCAGCAGCGCATCGCCGAGCGCGCGCGCCGCGTCCGGCGCCGCGAGCGCCCCAGCGGCGCCCACGATCACCTCGTCGACCGGGCCGAGCCCGTGCGCCACGGCGACGATCGCCGTCTCCGCGGCGCGCACGCCGTCAGGCGTCGCGAGCCCCGGCGCGCCCGCGCCCTCGGCCTTCCGGCCGGCTGCTGCGGCTCGACAGGATGTCTTGCCGAGGTCCACGGCGAGGATCACCGCACAATCCTTGCACGAGGGGCGGCGAGTCTTGACTTGAGTTACGAAAGCCGTTGCAGTTCAGAGGGATGCGCGCATGTACTCGAGCACTTCGTCGATCTTGGCGAAGCCCCCGAGGTGGCTTTCGCCCGAGCGCACGACGAGTTCGCCGTCCTGCAGACGCGAGACTGACATTTGGACACCGGCGATCGGAACGACGTGATCGGTGTCGCCGTGCCACCATCGCACCGGCACCTTGACGTCGGCCAACCGAAAACCCCAGTCCCGCCCCAAGAGTCGCGCATCATCGACCATGGCCAGGCAGCGACCGTGGAAGGCGTTGACCATGTCGTCGACGAAGATCGCCTGGACTTCAGGATCGTCGAGTACCCGCCGGTCGTCCTCCGGCCACCTGCTGGCGTAAATCCGATAGGCGTAATGCGCAAAGGGAATGAGCGGTGCCAAAAGAATAGTGCTGAGCACTGAGAGCGGTCGGCGCAGTTGCGTGAGCACCCGGTGATAGCGGCGGCCGATGTCGGTGACGCCGCCGTGGGCAGCCTCGGGACCGACCGACGGCGTGGTGCCATCCAGGACGGCCACCGCAGCGACCCGCGATACCAGCGGTGCCAACGCACCGCACGCGAGCGCGTAAGGGCCGCCGCCGGATAGACCCACGACACCCAGCCGCTCGACGTCGAGCGCGTCGGCCACCTGCGCCACGTCAGCGACCCAGTCGCTCACTGAGGTATAGCGGTGGGAATCAGACCAGCCCGTTCCCGGCCGCTCCAGGATGATGACCCGCAGGCCAAGCTTGTCGGCCGCGCGCCGTCCGATCATCGGGAATTGCCGTCTCGCGCCCAGCGTGCTGTGGAACCACAACACCACCGGACCGGCGGGGTTGCCGAACTCGGCGTAGCCCAGCCGCCGGCCGTCGGCGAGGTGGAATTGGCCCTCTGCGCGTGGCTTCTCGACGCGCGGGACTTTGGGCGGATGCCGCAAACGGCTGCTCAGGCTCATCGGTTTCCAGAGTCTAGGCGCTGTGCTGATCGGCAGATCGCCGACATTACCTTGGCAACCAACAGCTTTCCCACCGTTGGGGAAATGTTCGCGTCTCATTCAGCCGGGCTTTATCGCGGTGACCAATCGGGTTGAAATCCACGGGCCGCCGTACCACATCCGCCATCCGACGCTGAGACGCTTTACGTGCAACCAGCCCTGCCAGGCGGCCGCCGGGTCTGAGGACGCGCATCGCCTCGT
>JBAWAV010000439.1:0-2971 GCA_049589475.1 Mycobacterium sp. | reverse complement strand
AGCCCGCCCAGGGCCAACTCCCAGGCCCGGGTAGGCAGCGAAAAAAACGCCAGCGGAGGCATCACGCGAGTGACCACTAGCGACAGCCCGAACGACGCGGCGGCGACCAGCGCAAGGACGACCAGATAGGGGCGTTCCGAGGAGGGTGCACCGGCGGTGGCGCGCCGGTGCACTCGGCGGATGAGCCAGGCTGTGCCGATGATCAAGGCCGGCCACACTAGGTAGAACTGCTCCTCGACGCTCAACGACCAGTAGTGCAAGAACGGCGACGGAGGCGAAAAAGCGGCAAGGTAGTCGACGCCGCGGAGAGCGAACCGGTAGTTGCCGACGTATAAGGCGCTGGCGATGCCGTCATCGATGATGGTCCTGGCATGCAACGGGGGTAATAGGACCGCCGCGCCGATCATGGTGACGATGCCTACGGTGGCCGATACCGGCAGCAGTCGACGAGCCCGAGCTCCATAGAAGCGGCCTAGCCGGACGGTACCGGCGGTGCTCGCCTCACGCCACAGCAGCCCGGTGATCAAAAAGCCGGAGATGACAAAGAACACGTCCACACCGACGAACCCACCACCGGCGCCGGGCGTACCGGCATGAAAGAGGACGACCGCAACCACCGCGACGGCACGCAGGCCCTCGATGTCCGGGCGAAATCCCGTCTGTGCCGAGCGCCGATTGTCCACCCGTTCAGTACGGCTAACGCTGTCGGCCTGGGCCAAGGTCACCTACCGGTAAAAGGACGCGTCTTCGAGTCGAGGCATTATCACACACCTGTCCAACAGGTTGATATGTTGTCCGTTCGGGGGGCTGTTGCTCTTGGGCTGTCGAGGAACTGATGGAAGGCGGTCTGAAGGTTGTCCTGTGCAAGGCCGGAACCTGGACAACGCCCCACGAGCTTTCCGCCAACGCAGAAGCGCGCGCGATTGCCGGGTTCGGCAAATCAGCGCAGGACCAGCAGGTTCGGGCGACTTCACAGGATCGAAGCCTTGCGCAAAGATAGCCCTACGGTTCGGGTGTTGATGGTGACAAACTATGGCAGTTTGGGCGGGGGAGCAGCGGCCGTATTTCGTGACATCGCCTTGGCGCTTCGGGAAGAGCGGCCAGACTTGGATCTGGTCGCCGCCTACCCGTGGAAGGGAAGCTTGGCGGCGGAGTGCGCTCGGCACGGTGTCCGGACCAAGGTTGCCTGGATACCGTGGTGGGCTTTTCTTGCGCGTTCGCGCGCGCCGGGGACCGAGGCCCTCATCGGCGCACTTCCCCGCGGCGCGCTTCTCCTTCCGGGCATCTTGCAAGCAGTGTGGTTACTTGTTCGACTGCGTCCGACGATGGTGCTCAGCAACACGATGACCATTCCTTCGCACGCGCTGGCCGCCAAACTACTTGGCATCCCGCACTACTGGATGGTCCAAGAGTTCGGAAGAGACGACCATCGGCTCCGGTTCCTGTTGGGCTATCGCAGGACCATCCGCCTGATTGGCCAGCTGTCGGAGTCGGTGATCTGCAATTCACAAGCAGTTGAGAAATCTCTGCTCGCGGTAGATCCAAAGATGAGGACTCACGTGATCTATCCAGTCGTCGACACCCCGCTAGGTACGCCGTCAGAGCGGCGCTCGGGTGAGCCCATGCGGGTCGTTCTTGTCGGTTATTACTCTGAGGCCAAAGGGCAACGCCTTGCGGTCGAGGCTGTTGCGATTGCCCGGACGGCGGGTGTGGACATCGCGTTGACGCTAGTCGGAGCTGGTAACCAGAAACCACTTCGCACGCTTGCTCGAGGCCTGCACGTCGAGGACCTAGTGAACATTCACGGACCAACCCGTGATGTCGGAAGCTATTGGTCCGCCGCTCATGTCGCCCTCATGTGCAGCGAATGCGAGGCATTCGGCCTGGTTACCGTGGAGGCCATGAGAGCCGGACTGCCGGTCTGCGGGACGAATGCGGGTGGCACCCCGGAGATCATCGATCCAGGCGTCAACGGACTGCTAAGCCCTGCCGGGGATGCGGACGCACTCGCAGCCAACCTGATGGCGCTCGAGTCGGACGAGGATCTGCGGCGTCGCCTAGCTTTTCGTGCGGTGGCAACGACGCAGCGGTTCCAACGTGACCACCGTTACGGCGATAATTTCGCCGCCGTTCTTGGTCTGTGCTGATGCGCATGCCTGAGATGGGTTGACCGCCAAAGGAAGAGAATCATGGTAACTACGGCAAGCAGCGCGCAACGCTTGTATCGTTGGGCCTCCATACAGCTGCTACTGGGTAGGCCCCAGCGCGCGGCGGAATTGTGTCATGCGGCTTTGCAAACCGCCGAGGATTCCAGGGACCAGTACAGGGCGCACCAAATGCTGGCGAAAATAGCGTTCCCTGGGGAGGGTTATTTCCGGATTCTGGCCCGCATTCATGAATACCTGACGCCTGCCACCTACCTGGAGATCGGCGTCGACGAGGGCCTCTCCTTCGAAATCGTCAGGCCGGAAACGCTTGCGCTGGGAGTCGATCCGAACCCGCGTCTGCTCAAGCCTCTAGGCCCCCGTCAACGGGTGTTCGCGCAGACCAGCGACGAATTTTTTGAGCAGTGCGATGTGATTTCCGAGCTGGGCGGCAAAACCTTAGACGTCGCCTTCATCGACGGGATGCACCAGATCGAGTATGCCCTGCGGGATTTCATCAACGTAGAAAAGCTCTGCTCTGCGGAGTCCATTATCCTGATCCACGACGTCTACCCAATCGATGCGATGAGCGCCGCCCGCGAACGGGCCTCGTGGTTCTGGAGCGGAGATATCTGGCGCTTGATTCTGACGCTGAACAAGTACCGGCCAGATCTGTCGGTCAACGTGATCGGTGCGCGTCCAACAGGACTCGCGATGGTGCAAAATCTTGACCCGCATTCCCGTGTCCTTGCGGAGCGTCAGCACGAGATCGTCGATGAATTTCTCGCGCTCGATATCTCCGTGCTCGATGGACGGAAGGATGAGAT
>JBAWAV010000438.1:0-1554 GCA_049589475.1 Mycobacterium sp. | reverse complement strand
CGTTCGTCGGGCCGGTCCAGGAAGGCCAGCGAATGCCGGGTCGCCACGTCGGCGGCGATGTCGGCCAGCGTGATTCCGCCGGTGGGACAGGTCAATCCGGTGAAGTACTCGGCGAGAACGTCTTCGTCGACGCCGACGGCCTGGAACAGCTGGGCACCGGTGTAGGAGGCCAGCGTCGAGATGCCCATCTTGGACATCACCTTGAGCACGCCCTTGCCGGCGGCCTTGATGTAGTTGTTCAGCGCCTTGTCGCGGTCCAGGCCTTCGAGGCCGCCGCGGTCCAGCATCACTTCGATCGACTCGAATGCCATGTACGGGTTGATCGCTGCCGCACCGAATCCGATCAGCGTGGCCATGTGGTGCACCTCGCGGGCGTCACCCGACTCGACGACCAGGCCGACCTTGGTGCGGCTACGTTCGCGGACCAGGTGGTGGTGCACCGCGGACACCGCTAACAGCGACGGGATCGGCGCCAACTGCTCGTCGGACTCCCGGTCGGACAAGATGATGATCCGCGCACCGTCGGCGATCGCCGCCGAGGTCTGCGCGCGGACGTCATCGAGGGCTGCTTTGAGCCCGGCACCGTTCTCGGCGACCGGGTAGAGGCAGCGAATCACCTTGGAGCGCAACCCGTGCCGACGACCATTGACCTCCACGTCGGGATCGAGGTTGATCAGCTTGGCCAGCTCGTGGTTACGCAGGATCGGTTGCGACATCATGATCTGCCGACAGGAGTCCGCGTTCGGGTTGAGCAGGTCGCCCTCCGGCCCGACGGTGCCCGACAGGCTGGTCACCACCTCTTCGCGGATGGCGTCCAGCGGCGGGTTGGTCACCTGGGCGAACAACTGCTGGAAGTAGTCGAACAGCATCCGCGGGCGCTGCGAGAGCACCGCGACCGGGGTGTCGGTGCCCATCGAGCCGATCGGCTCGGCGCCGGTGCGCGCCATCGGCGCCACCAACAGGTTGAGTTCTTCATAGGTATAACCGAAAACCAACTGCCGCAACACAACCCGGTGGTGCAGCATCCGTTCGTAGTCACCCTGCGGCAGCTCGGCCAGCGGGATCAGGCCCTTGTCCAGCCACTCCTGGTACGGCTGCTCGGCCGCCAGCTCGGCCTTGATCTCCTCGTCGGCGACGATGCGGCCCTGCGCCATGTCGACCAGGAACATCCGGCCCGGCTGCAACCGCATCCGGCGGACCACCTTTGACGGCTCGATGTCGAGCACGCCGACCTCGGAGGCCATCACCACCAGGCCGTCTTCGGTGACCCAGATCCGGGACGGGCGCAGACCGTTGCGGTCCAGCACCGCGCCCACCACGGTGCCGTCGGTGAACGTCATCGACGCCGGTCCGTCCCACGGCTCCATCAGCGAGGCGTGGTACTCGTAGAACGCCCGCCGCGCGGGATCCATCGACGGGTGGCGTTCCCAGGCCTCCGGGATCATCATCAGCACCGCATGCGGCAGGCTGCGGCCGCCCAGGTGCAGCAGCTCGAGCGCCTCGTCGAAGCGCGCGGTGTCCGAGGCGCCCGGGGTGCAGATCGGGAACAGCTTG
>JBAWAV010000437.1:0-1566 GCA_049589475.1 Mycobacterium sp. | reverse complement strand
GGGTCGAGCGGGCCGTCGGTGAGCATGTCGGTCAGCGTCTCGCCGCTCACCCACTCGAGCACCACGTACGCCTGGCCGCCGCCGTCCTCGACGTCGAAGACCTGCGCCATCCGCGGGTCGGTGAGCCTGCTGGCGGCCCGGGCGGCGGTCACCACCTCGGGTATCCGGGGGAAGCCGGACGCGAACGTCAGCACCGACACGGGACGTGCGAGCGTCTCGTCGATGGCCTTCCACATGGTCCAGCCGTTTCCGGCGGTGACCTGGTCCACGAGCCGGTAGCGTCCGGCGAGTCGGGTACCTGGTTCAGAGGTGTACGTGCTCATAACTAAGCCAAGAGCGGGGCCGACTCTCGGCCTCCTTCCAGCCCCTGAATGTCCACGATCACCGCATGGCTCGCATTGGCGCGGACGCCGCGAGCCCTCCCCCATGTTAGACCCCAACGCCGTCGGCGACTGGCCGGAGACGAGGGACGCCCCTACCGTTATATGCGACTCCGGCAAATATCTCACGGTCGCCCGCGAAGTATTCTGTTGAGTTGGCCTGTGTCCGATGTCTGTTCCGCAAAAAGTCATCCTCACGCCATCTACCCGAACCGGCCCCCGACAGACCGCATCAGCGTGCGGAATTCTTCGATGCCGAGTATCCGCGCGCAGAGCGCGTAGAGCAACAGCGCCCCGCCGCCGCCGACCACCGTGATCACGAAGCCGTACAGCGGGCCCTGGTGCATGAACGATCCGACGACCGCGATGATCACGAAGATGAACGCGAGTCCCGGCAGCGTGGCCAGCAGCATCCTGATCAGCGACCTGGTGATCCGCCAGCCGTCCAGGCTGCCCACCCGGCGCAGCAGCAGCGGCCACGCGATCAGCGCGCCGGTCAGCGATACCAGATCGTAAGCAAAGGCGAGGCCGATCACCGTCTGGGAGTAGGGCAGCACCGTCACCGCGACCACGGCGCCGATCACGCCGACGATGAGCATCACCATGCCGATGATCGCCGGCGTCCGGTTCTGGCGGAACGAGTAGAACACCCGGAGCTGGAGCTGGGTGAGCATGAACGGCACCAGGCCGAGCGAGAAGACGCCGAATACCTCGCCGATCTCCCGCGCGCTGGCAGTGTCGGTGTGCCCGTGCGCAAACAGGAACTCGCACAGCGGCGCGCCCATCACGGCGAGGAAGATGGCGGCGGGCACCACGATGACCGAGGCGAGCCGCACGCCCTTGGAGAAGTCGTCGCGGACGAGGGAGTACCGCCGGTCGTTGGCGTGCCCGCTCATCCGCGGCAGCAGCGCGCTGATGACCGAGATCCCGACGATCGCGTACGGGAGCTGGAAGAGCTGCCAGGCGTTCGAGTAGATCGTGTAATAGCTAGTGGTGGTAATGACGTTGTGGTGCAGGGCCGTGTTCGAGGCGGCGTTCGCGGCCCGCTGCACGACGAGGTTGCCGAGCGCCTGACTGGCGACGTAGCCGAACATCCAGCCGGCCATCTGGCCGATCTCGCGGATTTCGTAGCGCCGCAGGTCCCAGCGCAGCCGCATGGAGAACCCGGCCCGGCGCAGCACCGGGA
>JBAWAV010000436.1:0-2561 GCA_049589475.1 Mycobacterium sp. | reverse complement strand
GTCGGGGACCGTGCCGGAGATGTCGCGTTGCTCAAACGCGGTCATACCGAGGCGATCCCATACCGTGACCGGGTTGAGCGAGTCGGTGCCCAGAACGTCCCCATGCGCGTCGAGGAAGGTGATCTGTTCTGAGGCGTAGGACGGGTCCAAGCCTTGGCCGCCGAGATCTGCACTCAGCGTGAACGGCGTTCCGGCTGCGCCGGTGAGGTCGACGGTCTGGCTGATGGTCGACGTGGCCACCGGTCCGCCGCCGGCGAAATTGTCGCCGCCCCCTGCGGGCGCGGTCTGTGGAAAGTCGAAGAACTTCGGGAACGGAGTCGACAGTCCCAGCGGATAACCGCCCTGGGTGCCGTAGGCGATTACGGTCGGGGTGCCGGTCTCCGTCCAGCCCGGAATGGTCACCCCGCTGTAGCCCGACCCGGACGGGTCGGCCGTTTCGAAGCCGGGGTTGACCAGCAAGTTCTCACTCATCGGCTGAGTAACATCGGCCTGCGCCAGCGTGGTGCCATGGTTGAACCAATCATTGAGCGCGGCGTCAACCTGCTGACCGAAGCCGCTGCTAGTCCAATCCTGCTCTAGCACATGCAACCAGGCATCGACCGGAGTGGCCGCCGCGGTCGACTCAGCGGCGCCAAGGCCCAGACTGCCCAGCTCGGGAACTGCCGCCGCACCGGCGGCCGCATCACCCAACGAACCGCTGATCGCATTGATGACCTGGTCGATGATCGCGTCAAACCCATCGGCATTGGCTTGCGGCGCATTGGCCAGCGGCACCAGTCCCAGTGTCAAAAACGCGCTGATCGCGCCGGTCACCCCGACTGCACGCCGACGGCGGTGGATCATCGCTTTGCGCGAGTGCGGATTGTGCTTGCTGCCGCGTCGATCAGCCATTGCTGGTACTTCCTAGCTGGGGGCGGAAGGTCTCAGGTTTGCTTAAGGTAAGCCTTGGATTTTCTTTCAGCAGGATTTTGAGCAAAATTCTTTCGGCAGCTCCGCTTCTTCTTCCCGCCACCCCGCTTTGCCGCATTGATGCTGCTCAACGGCTGTCTAATTTCCTCGGCCGGGGAAAGCAGGCGGTCGGCGGTCACACAAAAACGACCCCATGCCAATCTCTGGAGTCGCTCAGCATCCGCTAAGGAATCCGCGGGCTCGACAGCCGACAGGTCACTGGCCCGCGCCGTCAATTAGAAGAGGCGCCGGCAGTTACTTCTTGGACGGGACCACAATCACCACGATCAACGTCAGAATGCTGAAGAACAGCCCGAGGATGCCCCAGCCAAATGGGTTGCGGCCCTTGGTCGCTGCGATGGCCGCGCAAATCACCGCTGCGATCACGCTGCCGATGGCGACGAAAATGCCTTTGATGCCGCGCAGAATGAAGCCCGCGGCTTCCGGCTGGCTGTAGCTGGCCAGCACGAGTTGATGAAGCATGATGGTCTCCTCAACACTGAGGGGGTCACCCGTCTGAAACCCCGGACGGAGATACCCCGAACAGTGGGGCTTTAATCGCTTTTCAGGCCCGCGGCGAAGGCCTGAGCTTCCTCCCAAGTAGGCAACAGGCCTGCAGCGCGGACCTCATCGAGCGTGGGTGCGGCGGCGTCGCGGTCCGACAGCTCGAGTTCGTGGCCGCTCGGCCAGTCGATCGCCAGCGTCGGATCGGTCGCGGCGATGGTATGTTCGCGCTGCGGGTTGTACTCGGTCGAGCAGAGGTACATCACTGTCGAATTGTCTTGCAGTGCAAGGAAACCATGCGCGAGGCCCTCGGAGAGGTAAATCGTCTTGCGGCTGCGGTCGTCGAGCGTGACCGCATCCCAGCGACCGAATGTCGGTGAGCCCAAACGGATGTCGACGGCGACATCGAACACCGAGCCGGACACGCAGGTCACGTATTTGGCTTGGCTCGGCGGCAGCTGGGCGAAATGCAGGCCGCGCAGCACACCGGCCGCCGACACCGAGCAGTTGGCCTGCCGGACATCCAGGTGATGGCCCGCGAATTCGGTGAACGCTCGGTCGGTCAGCCATTCGAAGAACATTCCCCGCGAGTCGCCGTGCGTCTGCGGCGTGATCTCCCATGCGCCGGCGATGTCGAGTTCACGAACTTGCATCTCACTGTCCCCGCTGTTCGTAGCGACCTTCGACGGCATCTTTCAACGGCCGCCACCAGGGTTCGTTGTCGCGGTACCAGTCGATGGTGGCGCGCAGGCCGTCGGCGAAGTCAATATGCTTTGGCTTCCAACCCAATTCGTTGCTCAACGCTGACGGATCGATGGCATATCGAAGGTCGTGGCCGGCCCGGTCGACTACGTGGTCGAAATCGTCGGGATCGCGGCCCATCAACTCCAGCAGCGTGCGCAGCACCGACAGGTTGTCCCGCTCGCCCTCGGCGCCGATCAGGTAGGTCCGCCCGGGCTGACCCTTGGCGAGGATGCTGCGGACGGCGTCGTTGTGGTCCTCGACGTGGATCCAGTCCCTGACGTTGGCCCCCTTGCCGTATAGCTTCGGCCGCCGCCCGGTCAGCACGTTGGTGATCTGGCGGGGAATGAACTTCTCCACGTGCTGGT
>JBAWAV010000435.1:0-1980 GCA_049589475.1 Mycobacterium sp. | reverse complement strand
ATGACCAACGCGGTGAAGCTGAATCGCCGACCACCCTTGACCACCTTGGAGACGCGGTTGATGGCGACGACCCGTTCCAGGTATTGGCTTTTCTCTTCGCGATCGCGGCCGCGCCCGCCGCCGCCGTCGCGGCGGCCACGGTTGTCACCGCGGTCACCACGGCTGTCGCCGCGGGCGTCGCCTCCGGCGGTCTGGCCGCCAGCAGATTGCTCCGCCATTATGCGGTCCTTCCAGTTGTCATCAGAAACTCAATCCGTTCTCGCGCGCGGCATCGGCCAGCGCTGCGATCCGTCCGCCATAGGTGTATCCGCCACGGTCGAACACCACGCTGCTGAAGCCGGCCGCTTTGGCCCGCTCAGCGATCAGTTGGCCGACCCGAATGCTGCGGGCCTTCTTGTCGCCGTCCAGGCCGCGCACATCGGCTTCGATCGACGACGCGGCGGCCACCGTGGTGCCGTTTGCGTCGTTGACCAGTTGCACGTGAATGTGCCGCGCGGACCGGTTCACTACCAACCGCGGGCGCTCGAGAGTGCCCTCGATCTTCTTACGCAGCCGCGCGTGCCTACGCAGCCGGGAAACACGCCGGGTTGCGGATGCGGTCTGCCCCACCGACTTTCGCGCGGTGGTGCCAGCTTGTGATTGCGCCATTACTACTTACCTGTCTTTCCGACCTTGCGGCGGATCTGCTCACCTTCGTAGCGCACGCCCTTGCCCTTATAGGGATCGGGACGCCGCAGCCGACGGATATTCGCCGAGATCTGGCCGACCTGCTGCTTGTCGATCCCGGAGACGGAGAACTTCGTCGGCGATTCAACCGCGAACTTGATGCCGTCCGGGGCCTCGATAACCACGGGATGGCTATAACCCAAGGCAAACTCAAGGTTGGAGCCCTTGAGCTGCACCCGGTAACCGACCCCGAAGATCTCCATCTTGGTGGTGTAACCCTCAGTCACACCGGTGACCAGATTGGACACCAGGGTGCGCGACAGCCCGTGCAGCGAGCGGTTGCGCCGCTCGTCGTCCGGACGGGCGACCACGATGGCGCCGTCGTCATCGCGCGACACCACGATCGGCTCGGCGACTATCAAATCCAGGGTGCCCTTGGGCCCCTTCACCGAGACGCTCTGGCCCTCGATCGTTACGTCGACTCCGGCGGGAACCGGAACCGGCCTTTTACCAATTCGCGACATAGTCTTTCGTTACCTCTCCTACCGCTCCGCCGCTACCAGACGAACGCGAGGACTTCGCCGCCCACGCCCTGTCTGGCAGCCTGACGGTCGGTCAACAGGCCCGAGGATGTCGAGATGATCGCGACTCCAAGGCCACCGAGCACGCGCGGAAGGCCGGTGGATTTCGCGTACACCCGCAACCCCGGCTTGGACACCCGGCGCAAACCGGCGATGCTGCGCTCCCGGCTGGGCCCGTATTTGAGCTGGACCACCAGCGCCTTGCCGACCCGAGCATCTTCGGTGCGGTAGTCGCTGATGTAGCCCTCGCTCTTGAGGATCTGGGCGATGTTGGCCTTGATCTTGGAGTGCGGCAAACTCACCTCGTCGTGATACGCCGAGTTGGCGTTGCGCAGACGTGTTAAAAAGTCTGCGATCGGGTCCGTCATCGTCATGACAGTGTCTGTCACCTTCCTCGCGCTGGTTCCTACCCAGAAATTCGACCTGGGGGCCTGTCGCGTGCCTGTCTGGTTTGGTCTTTAAGTGTTTTGTGTCGGTATGTCTTGTGTCGGTCGTGTGCCGGCCGGTTACCAGCTGCTCTTCTGCACGCCGGGCAGTTCACCCGCGTGCGCCATCTCGCGCAGGCAGATCCTGCACAGCCCGAACTTGCGGAATACCGCGCGCGGGCGGCCGCACCGGCTGCACCGGGTGTAGCCGCGCACGGCGAACTTCGGTTTACTGTTGGCCTTGTTGACCAGTGCCTTCTTCGCCATCTGCTCAGTTCTCCTTGAAGGGAAAGCCGAGGGCCCGCAAC
>JBAWAV010000434.1:0-1798 GCA_049589475.1 Mycobacterium sp. | reverse complement strand
CGTCGGTGAACAGCCACTCGTTGCGGGGATCGTTGACCCGGGCGACTACCCGCGGCACCGCGAACTCGGTCTTGGCGAGCAGGCTGAGCACGACGTTGGCCTTGTCGTCGCCGGTGGCCGCGACCACCACATCGAACTCGTGTGCCCGCACGGACTCCAGCACGCTCACCTCGCACGCGTCGCCGAGCCGCCAGTGTGCGGCCGGGATCGCTTCGGGGTCGATGTGGTCGGGGTTGCGCTCGATGAACGTGATGTCGTGACCGTTCTCGATCAGCTCGCGGGCCACCGAGCGGCCGACCGCGCCGGCGCCTGCGATTGCGACTCTCATGGCTCGCTGTCCTCGCCCGGCGGCAGCGCCGCGATGGCCAACGCCTCGGCGGCGCGCCCGGATATGGCGGCGATGTAGACCTGGTCACCGGCCTGGATGACGGTTTTGGGTTCCGGCAGAATGCCGGTCCCGAACCGGATGAGAAATGCCACCCGCGCACCGGTGGCGGTCTCTAGCTGGGTGGCCCGGTGGCCCACCCAGTCTTCGTGCAAAGCCACTTCGGCGACGGCGACGGTGCCGGTCGGGTCCCGCCACTTGGCGGTCTCGCTCTCCCGGGTGAGCGCGTTGAGCAGCCGGTCGGTGGTCCACGGCACGGTCGCGATGGTGGGAATGCCGAGCCGTTCGTAGACCTCGGCGCGTTTGGCGTCGTAGATGCGTGCGACGACGCGTCGCACGCCGAATGTCTCCCGGGCCAGCCGCGCCGAGATGATGTTGGAGTTGTCGCCGGAGGACACCGCGGCGAATGCGTCAGCATCCTCGATGCCGGCCCGCAGCAGCACGTCCCGGTCGAAGCCCAGGCCGTGCACGCGGTCACCGGCGAATTCGGGACTCAGTCGGCTGAACGCTGTGCTGTCGCTGTCGATCACCGCGACGTCGTGTCCGATCCGCGCCAGCCCGTCAGCGACCGACGAGCCCACTCGGCCGCATCCCATCACAACCACTCGCACTTGAGGTCACCTCGGCCCGCGTCCCGGTCGGAAACTTTCTCGATCAGCAAACCGTACCGGCCGAGGCGGGTGGGCCTACTCTTGGCTCTCGTGTCCAAACTCTCGACTGCGGCGCGCCGACTGGTTCTGGGTCAGCCGTTTCGCAGCGACCGGCTGAGCCACACCCTGCTGCCCAAGCGCATCGCCTTGCCGGTGTTCGCCTCCGATGCGTTGTCGTCGGTTGCGTACGCGCCCGAAGAGATCTTCCTCATGCTGTCGGTGGCCGGGCTGGCGGCGTACTCGCTGACACCGTGGATCGGCGTCGCCGTCGCAGCGGTGATGCTGGTCGTAGTGGCCAGCTACCGGCAGAACGTGCATGCCTATCCGTCCGGCGGCGGCGACTACGAGGTGGTCACCACCAACCTGGGCGCCAATGCCGGACTAACGGTGGCCAGCGCCCTCATGGTGGATTACGTACTGACCGTTGCTGTTTCGACAGCATCGGCGATGTCCAACATCGGCTCGGCCATCCCGTTCGTGGCCAACCACAAAGTGCTGTTCTGTGTCTGCGCGATCGTGCTGGTGATGGCGCTGAACCTGCGCGGCGTCCGTGAATCAGGGTTGGCCTTCGCGATCCCGACCTACGCCTTCATCGCCGGTGTCGGAATCATGTTGGTCTGGGGCCTCTTTCGCATTTACGTGTTGGACGAATCGGTACGGGCCGAATCTGCGAGCTTTGTGATGCATGCCGAGCGCAACTCGATCGCCGGCTTTGCGTTGGTGTTCCTGGTGGCGCGGTCGTTCTCGTCGGGCTGTGCGGCGC
>JBAWAV010000433.1:0-1992 GCA_049589475.1 Mycobacterium sp. | reverse complement strand
TCGTGGCGGCCGGGGTGTTGCTGGGCGCGCTGCTGATCATGTGGGCCGCCTATCGCGGCATCGTCCATTGGCAGTCCATCCCGAGCACCTGGGACGCGGTGTGGCATGCCAACGAGGTCCGGTTCATTCTCGACACCGGCCAGGCGTCGTCCACTCACATGGGCGAGCTGCGCAACGTCGAGACCCACCAGCCGCTGTACTACCCGTCGGTGTTCCACGCGTTGACGGCGGTGTTCTGTCAGCTCACCGGCGCAGCCCCCACCACCGGCTGCACGCTGAATGCGGTGGCGGCCGCGGTGTGGCTGTTCCCGTCCAGCGCGGCGATGCTGACCTGGTTTCTGCTGCGGCCCCGCACGCCGCACGCCGCCGGGATAGCGGCCACCGCCGCCGCACTGTCGGCATCGTTCACGTCGGTGCCCTACGTCGAGTTCGGCACCGCGGCGATGCCCAACCTCGCGTCCTACGGCGTGGCAGTGCCGACATTCGTGCTGACCGCCTCGACGCTGCGCCATCGCGACCGCATCCCGCTGGCGGTGCTGGCCATGGTCGGCGTCTTCTCCGTGCACCTCTCCGGCGGGTTCGTCGTCATCCTCTTCGCCGGAGCCTGGTGGCTTCTGGATGCGTGCCGGCACTCAGTCCGCGGGCGGTGGGCCGACGTGCTGACCCTGGCCGCGGTGGCGGCGCCGGCCGCGCTGATCCTGGCGCCGCAGTTCATCGGGGTGGCCCAGCAAGCCGGCATCATCGCCGGCCATGCGTTCCCCAGCTTCAAATCCGTCAAGCAGGGCGTGATCGACGCGTTGCTGCTGCACACCCGGCATCTCAACGACTTCCCGACGCAGTACGGGCTTGTCGTGCTGAGCGGCGTCGGCATGGTGATCCTGCTGTACAAGAAAGTCTGGTGGCCGCCGGTGCTCTGGCTGCTGCTGACCGTGGCCACGATCTACTCGGGGGCGCCGTTCCGCAATCCGCTCGGCAGCGCGATCGAACAGTTCAGCCAGTTCTTCTACAACGATCCACGGCGGCTGTCGGCGGTGGTGACGATCCTGGTGACGCCGATGGCGGCGGTCGCGGTGTTCGCCTTGGTCGCGGGCGCGGTGGCCCTTGCCGCGCGACTCGTGCGTCAGCGCTTGAAAGTGCCCGCGCCCGTGTTGGTTTCGGTGACGGCCGCGCTGCTGGTGATCAGCACCGTGCTCACCGGCCGGCAGTACCTGTACCGCCACCTGGTGTTGTTCGGCGACAAGTACGACTCGGTGATGATCAACCAGCAGGACCTCGACGCGATGGCATACCTGGCGACGCTGCCGGGCGCGCACACAACCCTGATCGGCGACTCCAACGTCGACGGCACCGCGTGGATGTACGCGGTCGCCGACCTGCACCCGCTGTGGACCCACTACGACTTCCCGCAGCAGATCGGACCGGGCTATAACCGGTTCAACTTCTGGGCCTACGCCGACGTCGACTCCGACCCGCGGGGCGCCGAGGCGGTGCGGGCGCTCAATATTCGCTACGTGCTGACCAGCGCGCCGACGGTTCGCGGATTCAAGGTGCCCGACGGGCTAGTGTCGATAGACCGATCGAAGCGGTGGGCGAAGATCTACGACAACGGTGCGGCCTGGATCTACGAATGGCGTGGCGCCCCGGCGACTCCCGACCACTGAGGAGAAGAGTGACTGGCTTGAGTGACGGCAACGGCAACGACGACGACGACAAGATCGAAGTCATCGGCGGCCTGGATCCGCAGATCTTGGCGAACGCGCGCGACGATGACGACCGGTCACTGACCGACCTGGTCGAACAACCGGCCAAGGTGATGCGGATCGGCACCATGATCAAGCAACTGCTCGAGGAGGTGCGCGCCGCTCCGCTCGACGAGGCCAGCCGGAGCCGGTTGCGCGAAATCCACGCGACCAGCATTCGGGAACTCGAAGACGGGCTGGCGCCGGAACTCCGCGACGAACTCGACCGGCTCACGCTGCCGTTCACCGAAGG
>JBAWAV010000432.1:0-17000 GCA_049589475.1 Mycobacterium sp. | reverse complement strand
GCGGGGAGTTCTACCGCGAGGCGCTCGCAGTCAGTCGGTGGACGCGAGAGATGTTCTGCCTTATGGAGGGTCGCCACGTGCACCCGTCCACGCTGTATCCGGGCGGGGTCGGCACCGTCGCGACCATTCAGCTGATGACCGACTACATGACGCGGCTGATGCGCTACGTCGAGTTCATGAAGAAGGTCGTGCCCATGCACGACGATCTCTTCGACTTCTTCTACGAGGCGCTGCCCGGCTACGAGAAGGTCGGCCTGC
The DNA here is from genome assembly GCA_049589475.1 of Mycobacterium sp. Taxonomy (GTDB): domain Bacteria; phylum Actinomycetota; class Actinomycetes; order Mycobacteriales; family Mycobacteriaceae; genus Mycobacterium. The sequence continues at coordinate 16,742 of JBAWAV010000432.1, read as the reverse complement.
GTCGCACGCTGCTCGGCTGCTGGGGTTCCTTCCAAGACCCCGACGTGTGCAACTTCGAGTACAAGGACATGGAGCGCTGGGGTAACGCGATGTTCGTCACCCCGGGCGTCGTTGTCGACGGCAAGCTGGTGACGCACTCCCTGGTCGACATCAACCTCGGCATCCGGATCCTGTTGGGCAGTTCGTATTACGACGACTGGACCGAACAGGAGATGTTCGTCAAAACCGACCCGCTCGGTAATCCGGTGGACCGACGCCATCCGTGGAACCAGCACACCAACCCGCATCCGCAGAAGCGGGATATGGACGGCGGCAGGTACAGCTGGGTGATGTCGCCGCGCTGGTTCGACGGCAAGGATCATCTGGCTCTCGACACCGGCGGCGGCCCGTTGGCCCGGCTGTGGTCGACTGCGCTGGCGGGCCTGGTCGACATCGGTTACGTCAAGGCGACCGGACATTCGGTCCAGATCAACTTGCCCAAGACCGTCCTGAAAGGTCCGGTCGAATTCGAGTGGAAGATTCCCGAACACGGCAGCAACACGATCGAGCGTGATCGGGCCAGGACCTACTTCCAGGCATACGCCGCCGCGTGCGCGCTGCACTTCGCCGAGAAGGCGCTGGCCGAAATCCGGGCCGGGCGCACCAAAACCTGGGAGAAGTTCGACGTGCCCAAGGATGGCATCGGCTGCGGCTTCACCGAGGCCGTGCGCGGAGTGTTGAGCCACCACATGGTCATTCGGGACGGCAAGATCGCCAACTACCACCCGTACCCGCCGACGCCGTGGAATGCCAACCCGCGCGACAGCTTTGGTACGCCAGGCCCCTACGAGGACGCAGTGCAGGGTCAGCCGATCTTCGAGGAGAACGACCGGGAGCACTTCAAGGGCATCGACATCATGCGCACGGTGCGCAGCTTCGACCCCTGCCTGCCCTGCGGTGTGCACATGTATCTGGGCAAGGGCAAAACGCTGGAGCGACTGCATTCGCCGACACAAGCGGCAACCGGGGAGTGATGCATGGCTGATCGCCCTGAGGAGTCGGCGGGGGACGCGCAGTGGCGCTCGGCGGGCGATCGGATCCAGACGCTGCTGGACGCGACGTCGGCCGGCGGCGCGCTGGCACGGGAGCGCGCCGAGCAGTTGGTCCGCGAGGTAGTTGAGCTCTACGGCGCGGGCCTGGCGCGGATCGTGGGCGCAGTCGGCGAGCAGTCGGACTCCGTCATGGTGGATCGCCTGGTCGCCGACGACTTGGTGGCCAGCCTGCTGCTCGTGCACGGCCTGCACCCGCACGACGTGCATCGCCGAGTTTCCGAGGCGCTCGACCGGGTCCGGCCGTATCTGGGATCGCACGGCGGCGATGTGCACCTGCTGGACATCGCCGGCGACACCGTGCGGCTGCAGTTCGCCGGCAGTTGTCAGAGCTGCCCGTCTTCGGCGGTGACGCTGGAGCTTGCTGTCGAGGACGCGATTCGGGCTGCCGCGCCCGAGATTTCGTCGATTGAACTGGTGAGCCCCGACCCGGTGGCAGCGGTGATCCCGGCGGAATCGCTGCTGGCTCAGGTTCATTCCAGGGCGCAGCCCAACGGCGGGGCCGCCTGGCATCAGGTGCCCGAGCTGGCCGACCTGGGTTCCGGCGAAGTCGGCGGCTTCGCGGTCGCCGGCGTCGTGGTGCTGGCCTGCCGGGTCGGCGACCGGTTGTACGCCTACCGTGACCACTGCCCGGCCTGCGACGGATCTCTTGCCGGCGCGGCGCTGCACCGGCGACTCGCAGGTGGGGATCCGGTGCTGCGCTGTCCGCGCTGTCACGCGCATTTCGACGTCGTGCACGCCGGCGCCGGGCTCGACGACAACGCGCATCACCTCGATCCCATCCCGCTGCTGCTGCGCGACGGCGTGCTGTCGCTGGCGGTGCCGGCCGAGCCGATGGGCGCGTCGGCATGACGGGCCCCTACGACGTCCTGACCCGCATCACCAGCCAGCGTGCGCCGCAACCGATCGGCGAACGATGCGAGATGTGCTCGGAAGCCATCGCCGACGAACACCAACATGTGGTGAATGTGGCTGCACGACAATTGATGTGCGTATGCCGCGGATGTTATCTGCTGTTCACCGACAGCCACGCACAGCTGCGCTACCGTGCCGTTCCGGACCGGTATCTGTCCTTTCCCGACTTCGCGCTTGATCGCCTCCGCTGGGAAGGTCTGCAAATCCCGGTCGGCCTGGCGTTCTTCTTTCGCAACTCGGCGCTGGATCGCACGGTCGCGTTCTATCCGGGACCGGCGGGTGCCACCGAGTCCGAACTTGACCTCGACGTCTGGAACGCGATCAGCGCAGCCGACCCCCGGGTCGCACTACTCGCCGACGACGTCGAGGCGCTGCTCGTGCGAGTACGGGACGACGACCAACCCGTTTGTTTTCTGGTCCCGATCGATGCCTGCTATGAATTCGTCGGCGGGCTCCGGATGTTATGGCGTGGGTTCGACGGTGGCCAGGACGCGCGTCAGTACATCGACGAATTCTTCAGCGCGCTCACCGAACGCAGTGAGGAGCGGCGGCTATGACCACCGGCGCGTCCTTCACCGTCATCGACGTGACACCCGAGCCCTATGCCATCACGCCGTCGTTGACAGCACGCATCGGTGTGTCGATACCCGGTGACCAGCAGGTGCATGCGCTCGCGTTGCGCTGTCAGGTCCGCATCGATCCGCTGCGGCGCGGTTATTCCGACGACGAGGCCGCCGGGTTGACCGATTTGTTCGGGCCGCGGGAACGCTGGGGAACGACCCAGCACACGTTTCTCTGGCAGCACTGCGCGGCGATGCTCCCGGGATTCAGCTCCACCGCTGAGGCGGCACTGCAGTTGGAGTGCACTTACGACTTCGAGGTGACGGCGGCGAAGTATCTGCACGCGTTGCGCGCCGGGTCCATTCCGCTTCAGTTCTTGTTCAGCGGAACGATTTTCATGGCGGGCCAGCACGGTTTCTCGGTCCAGCAGATACCGTGGGACTGCGAGGACCGCTATGACATGCCGGTGTCGGTGTGGCGGGACCTGATCGGCCAGCACTACCCGAACAGCGGGTGGCTGCGGCTGGGTCACGACACCATGGCTGCGCTGAGCGCCTACAAATCCGCGCGCGGACATCTGAGTCTTGACGACGCCGTCACCGAGCTGCTGGCCGAGGTTCGCGAGGAGGTCCGATGACCGCGGACTGGGGCCGGGCCCGCGCCGTCGCCGACGCGGTCCTCTACGAGGGCTACCTGTTGTACCCGTACCGCGCGACATCGTGCAGGAACCAATCACGTTGGCAGTGGGGCGTTGTGAGTCCTGCCGGCGCGGCCGCGACCGGGATCGGGGAGGACGACAGCATCGCGGCGCAGGTTCTTGTCGACGGAGCGCAGGCGATCACGCTGACGGTGCGCTTCCTGCAACTCCAGCACCGCCGCGCCGAGCGCGACACCGGCGGCGGACGCTATGAACCCGTCGACGAACTCATCACACCAACCGGTTCGTGGCTGACGTGGGACGAAGCCGTCGAAATTGAAGAGTCCTTCGGCCCTTTCGCGTTCAACGATCCGACCGAAGCATGGACGCTGTCGTTGACCGCGCCGGCAGCAACCGTTATCGAGACGGTCGGGGGCGGTCGACTGGTTAGGCAACGGCAGGAGGTTTGTGCCACGTTGAGTGTGCGAATGGAGCCGGACGCTGCGTTGGATCGCGTCTCGATACGCGTGGCAAACACCGGCGCTGCTGCTGTCGACAAAGACGACGCGATCGCACGATCGCTGATCGGTACCCACGTCATCGCAGAAGCCATTGGCGGAGAGTTCGTTTCGCTCCTCGAGCCACCGCTGTCCGCGACCGACGCGGTGTCCCGATGCAGCCAGCACCGCTGTTTTCCGGTGCTGGCCGGCGCGCCCGGTGCCACCGATCTGCTGCTGATCTCACCGATCATTCTCTACGACCACCCCGAGGTCGCTGAACAGAGCGAGACCGCGCTGTACGACTGCACTGAGATCGACGAAATCCTGACCTTACGGGTGCTGACGATGACCGACGACGAGAAGGCACAGGCCCGGGCCACCGATCCGCTGGCCGCGAAGATCATCGACCGCTGCGAGTCCATGTCACCCGAAGCCATGTCACGGCTACACGGCACACTGCGTGATCCACGGAACCCTGTGGGTCTGATCCCGGAGATACCCGACGGCGTCGATTGGTGGGATCCGCTGGCCGACAACGCAGTACAACCGGGGATCGACGCGGTGTTGGTGAACGGTGTCCGAGTTGCGCGGGGCAGTCGTGTGCGTCTGCATCCGGCGCGCCGAGCCGACGCGCAAGACCTGTTCTTCGCGGAGAAGACGGCTCGGGTGACCTCGGTCCACGAGGACGTCGACGGCAATCAGCACCTTGGCGTCGTCGTCGAGGACGACCCGGCGGCCGACCTGCACGAGTGGTATGGCCGCTATCTGTACTTCTCCCCCGACGAAGTCGTGCCACTCGAAACCAGCACAACAGAAGGGAGTTCGACATGGCGATCGTAGGATGGGTGTTCATCGGCATCTTGGCGATGATCACGTTGGCCGGAGTCGTGGTAGGGCTGATATCCCTCCCCGACGCACGGCGGTACCTCAAGATCCGGCACATGTAGCGTCGCCGGGACGGTCCGATTTCTGTGCGCATCCTGGTAGCCGGTATCGGCAACATCTTCCTCGGCGATGACGGGTTCGGCTCCGAGGTGGTTCGGCATGTCCCAGTGCAGCAGGACAATTCGGGTGTGCGGGTCGTCGACTACGGCATTGCGGGCATGCATCTGGCCTACGACTTGCTGGACGACTGGGACGCGTTGGTCATCGTCGACGCGATACCCAGCCGCGGCAGCCCAGGCGCACTGCACATCTTCGAGGCCGACCATGAATCAGGTTCGGCTACGACCACTCTGGACTGTCACAGCATGGATCCCGCCGCAGTGTTCGCCAGCCTGAGGGCGCTGGGCGGCACACCGCCCTATACGGTCGTCATCGGCTGCGAGGCCGGAAACGTCGACGAAGACATCGGCCTCACCGAGGCCGTCGGGCGCGCGGTGCCACGGGCCGTTGACGCCCTTGCCGAGGTCGTCACCGGTTTGCGGTCACGATCACCGTCGGTGTCGGTGGAACGGCAGGGCTGAGCCATGTGTCTGGGCATACCCGGCCAAGTCGTCGAGATGGTGGAGGGCTACCACGGGCAGCTCGCACTCGTCGACGTCGCCGGGCAGCAGCGCAAGGTCAACGTCGGCATGATGCCCGACGAAAGGTTCGCACCCGGCGACTGGGTGATCATCCACATGGGCTTCGTCGTGGACAAAACTGACCGGGCCGGCGCCGAGCAGGCGATGGCCGGTCTGCAGTTGATGGGCTCTGGTCCTGACGATGACTGACACCCTGGTCCAATTCGAGGACGCCCGAAAACAATTCACGGTGACCGGTGTCGTCCAGGGGGTGGGTTTCCGCCCATACGTGCACCGGCTCGCCACCGAGCTCGGGCTGGCCGGGTTCGTCGGCAACGATTCCGGCGCGGTCTTCCTCGAAGTGCAGGGGCCCAGCGCACGTATCGACGAATTCGCGCGGCGGCTGCGCGCAGAGGCGCCGCCGTTGGCAGCGATCAGCGCAGTCCGCGTAGTGGATGTCACCGCGGATAACCGATGCGGCAGCACCTTTCGCATCGTGGGGAGCACGACGGCTGACGGCCCGACCACCCCGATCCCGCCCGACGTCGCGATCTGCGACGACTGCGTTTCCGAGTTGTTCGATCCTGCCGACCGCCGCTACCGGCACCCCTTTGTGACATGCACTAACTGCGGTCCCCGGTTCACCATCATCAAAGCCCTACCCTACGACCGTCCGTCTACCACAATGTCGGCGTTCACCATGTGCGAGCGGTGCGCCGCCGAATACCACGACCCGGCCAACCGCCGCTTTGACGCGCAGCCGATCGCGTGCCCCGACTGCGGGCCGTCGCTGTGGTGCACCACGGACTCCGGACGTGTCGACGGACCCGACGCCGCGATCGGTGCGACTCAGCGGGCGCTGGCCGCGGGCGCTGTGGTCGCGATCAAGGGTATCGGCGGCTATCACCTGGCCTGTCGGGTCGACGACGCTGCGGCGGTGGCCGCGCTGCGCGCACGGAAAGCGCGGGGCGCCAAGCCGTTCGCCATGCTGGTGCGCGATCTCGCCGTCGCCCGGCGCTACGCGCACATCCACGACGCTGAGGCCGCGGTGCTGTCGAGTGCGGCCCGGCCGATCGTGTTGCTACGTCGTCGTCGTGACGCGCCGGTTGCCGACGCCGTCGCGCCCAGCAGTCCGCTGATCGGGCTGATGCTGCCCTACTCACCGGTCCATCACCTACTGCTCGCCGCGGTCCCGCAAGCCGACGCCCCGGTTCCCGACGCTCTGGTGCTGACCAGCGCCAACCGCTCCGATGAACCGATCTGCTTCACCGAAGACGATGCCAGGCAAAGGCTTCCACCACTGTGCGACGCAGTGCTCGACCACAACCGGCCGATCCACGTGCCCTGCGACGACTCAGTGGTGCGCGTCGTCGACGGTCGGGAACTGCCGATCCGCCGATCCCGCGGGTACGCCCCACTGCCTGTGACCCTGGGCCGCAGCGGGCCGCCGGTGCTGGCCGTCGGCGGCGAACTGAAGAACACCTTCTGCCTCACCGACGGTGCACGCGCGTACATGTCCGGACACATCGGCGACATGGCGACGCTGGAGACTCTGCAGGCGTTCGAGCGCGCGGTGGATCAACTCAGCGAAATCCGGCATCAGCCCGCACGATTGGCCGCCGACCTGCATCCCGGGTATCACACCCGCAGCTGGGCCGAGCGCCGTGCCGGCGACCGACCAGTCGACCTGGTTCAGCATCACCACGCGCACGTGGTGTCGCTACTGGCCGAGCACGGACGCATCGGCGAGCCGATCATCGGGGTCGCGTTCGACGGCACCGGCTACGGCTGCGACCACACGATCTGGGGCGGCGAGATTCTCAAGCTCGGGTCTGACAGTCACCGCTTCGAGCGGGTCGCACACCTGCTGCCGGTACCGCTTCCGGGTGGCGATGCGGCGGTGCGCAATCCGTGCCGAACGGCGCTCGCTCAGTTGTGGATGGCCGGCATCGAGTGGACACCGGATCTGCCCCCGGTTACCGCGGCCACAGCCGCCGAACTGCGGCTCACTCGTTCACAATTGGACAACAACGCGGGCTGCGTGCCGTGCTCCAGCATGGGCCGGCTGTTCGACGCGGTCGCGTCGCTGCTGGGCGTGCGGCATCGGATCGATTACGAAGGCCAGGCCGCCATCGAGCTCGAGGCGTTGGCCGATTCGGTCGGCGATGCAGAGGGACCCGGGCTGCGACTGACGGTACGCGCCGACGGGGTGATCGACCCGGCGGACCTGGTGCGGACGATGGTGTCGGCCCTGCGTGCCGGTGTGCCACCGGCACTGCTGGCGGCCGATTTCCACCGGGCTGTCGCGATCGCCGTCGCAGAGGCGGTGGCGTTGATCGCCGGACCGGTCCGGCTGGTGGGCCTGACCGGTGGGGTGTTCCAGAATGTCCTGCTGCTGCAGAGCTGTCGACAACGGTTGCAGCAGGCCGGATTCGAGGTGCTCACGCATCAGATCGTGCCGCCCAACGACGGTGGGCTGGCCTTGGGTCAGGCCGCCATCTCCGTGCTCACCGCGCTAGATGAGGCCGCGTCGCCATGACGTCCACTGCGATCGATCGCGGGCTTGACACCGAACTGGCTGCCGATCTGGCCGGGGCGGCGTTCACGTTGGCCAAGCGGTTCGCGGCAGGCGCGACGATGTGGTCCATCGCACCGTCATGGGAGCCGCATGCGCAGCACATCGCGGTCGAGTTCGTGCATCCGGTGATCATGGGAAAGCGGGCGTTGCCGGCGGTCGCATTGACCGGGCCCGAGCTCGTGGATCTGGTGCGGGTGTCGGTGCGACCCGGCGACATCGTGGTCGCGGTGTCTGGCGCCAACGACGCGCAGGTGCGTTCGGTGATGCGCCGCAGCCCGGCATGGGGCGTCACCACGATCTGGATCGGTAGCGGCGATCGGCCCGAAGCGGGGATGGCGGATCACGTTCTGTGGCTGGACGATCCCGATCCGCGCGTACCGGCCACGGGTGGGTTTGTGCTGTTCTACCACCTGTTGTGGGAGCTCACCCATGTGTGTTTCGAGCATTCGGGATTGCTTACGCCCGAGTGCACCGAGGATGTATGCGTCACGTGCAGTGACGAGGGGCGCCTCGGTGAGGTGGCGACCGCGTCGGCCGACGGGATGGCCGCGGTGCGAACCGCGCGCGGCGTCGAGAACGTGGTGACGACACTGGTCGGCCCCGTCGCTGCGGGCGATCTGGTCGTAGTGCACGCCGGGACCGCGATCAGCAGACTGGATGAGGAGGAGGGGCGCCGATGAGCCGCGACGACGACGATGCAGAGCGCAGCGATGCGGAGGAGCGGCGCCGATGAGCCACGACGAACCCACCAACTTCCTGTATCCGTTCATCGATGCGCAGCAAGCCAATCCGGAGTCGCTGCTTGCCGATCTCGCGGCCTCGGCGCAGGCGAAGGCCGCCGAGAGTCTGGCGTTGCGCCGCAGCACACTGGACGCCAACGCCGAGCTGCTGGAGCAGACCGGCGCGCAGATGGCAGCCCGCTTCGCGGCCGGTGGCCGGCTGTTCACCTTCGGTAACGGCGGCAGCTGTACCGATTCCACCACTGTGGCCGCCTTGTTCTCCCGCCCGCCGACCGGAAAGCCGCTGCCCGCTTGGTCGTTGACCGCCGACCAGGCCATCGTCACCGCGCTGGGCAACGACGTCGGGTTCGACCTGGTGTTCGCCCGTCAATTGATCGCCCGCGCAAAGCCCGGTGACATCGCGATCGCGATGTCGACCAGTGGAAATTCGTCCAACCTGCTCGCCGCACTGGCCGAGGCGCGCCTGCGCGGCTTGTACACCGTCGGTTTCGCCGGTTATGACGGCGGCGCATTCGTGGACAACGCAAATGTGGACGTCTGCTTCGTCGTTTGTTCGCAAAGCGTGCATCGTATTCAGGAATCGCAGGCGCTGTTGAGTTACGAGCTGTGGCTGGCCACCCAGAAGCGTTCTGACGGTCAGGGACTGGGGGCCGCATGAGTAAGTCAACCGGTGAATACCTTTCGTCGGGCCCGCAATTCGCCGAGGGCGAGGTGATCGAGCGGATCGAGGTGTTCCGCAGGCGCCGTCCCCGCTTGCTCGACGACCACGTCACCTTGGCGCACGGCGCCGGCGGAAAGGCTTCGGCGGCTCTGGTGGATGCGGTGTTCGTGGAGGCGTTCCGCAACCCGTTGCTGGAGTCGCTCGGCGACGGCGCGGTCCTCACCCTGCCCGGCGGTGAGCGGCTGGCCATGTCGACCGATTCATTCGTGGTGCAGCCCAGGCGCTTTCCCGGCGGTTCGTTGGGAGAGCTCGCCGTGCACGGCACCTGCAACGACCTCGCGATGGCCGGCGCGGTCCCGTCCTGGATCGCGGCGGCGTTCGTTCTGGAAGAGGGCTTTCCCATCGACGAGCTCAAGGAGATCGTCGCTGACATGGCCGAAGCCGCGGCCGCAGCGGGCGTGCAGATCGTCACCGGCGACACCAAGGTGGTGCCCAGGGGCGCCGCCGACGGCGTGTTCGTCACCACCACGGGTGCCGGTGTCATTCCCGCGGGCCGTACATTCTCCGCGGCGTCGGTGCGCGCCGGCGACAAGGTGATGCTGTCCGGCTCGATGGGTGATCACGGTATGGCGGTGATGCTCGCCCGGGGTGACCTCGCCATCGAAGCGGACATCCACTCCGACACCGCCAGCCTGTCGCCGCTGGTGGAACTGCTGATGGCGGCCGCGCCGTCGACCCGCTGGCTGCGGGACGCGACTCGGGGCGGGGTCGGAACGGTCTGCAACGAACTGGCCCAGGCATGCGGTCTCGGGGTGCTGCTGGAGGAGGAGCGACTGCCGGTGCAGCCCATGGTGAATGGCGCATGCGAGATGCTCGGCATCGATCCCCTCTACGTGGCCAACGAAGGCAAGTTCGTCGCCGTCGTCGCACCCGACGAAGCCGCGTCCGGGCTGGCCGCGCTGCGGTCGCATCCGCTGGGCGCCGACGCGGCCGAGGTCGGCGAAATCGTCGCGGCGCCGGAAGAAACCGTCGTGCTGCGTACCGGATTCGGCGGCACCCGTATCGTCGACATGCTCGTCGGCGATCCGCTGCCCCGGATCTGCTGAACTGAGAGAGGAGACCGAGGATGTGTCTGGGGATCCCGGGCCGGATCGTTGAGATCACCGATCCGGCAAACTATTTGGCGAAGGTCGACGTCAGCGGTGTGCAACGAACGATCAGTGTGAGACTGCTGGAAGACGACCTGCCCGAGCCCGACGACTGGGTACTCGTCCATGTCGGCTTTGCGATGGCCAAGATCGACGAGACCGAGGCCCTGCTGACCCTGGCCGCCGTCAAGAAGCTCGGTGAGGCCTACACGACCGAATTGGAAGCCTTCGACTCCTCGGCGATTGTCTAAGGGGGACAGTGATGAAATTCGTTGACGAATTCCGCGACCCGGCGGCGGCGCGCAAGCTGCTGACCGCCATCGCGCACTTGGCGGGCAGCGGCCCCGACCACTTCAAGTTCATGGAGGTGTGCGGCGGGCACACCCACACCATCTACCGGCATGGCATCGAACACCTGCTGCCCGACAACGTCGAACTGGTACACGGCCCCGGGTGCCCGGTCTGCGTCATTCCGATGGGCCGCATCGACGACGCGATGTGGCTGGCCCGTCAACCCGATGTGATCTTCACCTGCTTCGGCGACATGATGCGTGTTCCCGGCTCGGACGGCAGCCTGCTTGATGCCAAAGCGCGCGGCGCCGATGTGCGGTTCGTCTACTCGCCGTTGGACGCGCTCAAGATCGCCGTCGAGAAACCGGATAAGCACGTGGTGTTCTTTGCCATCGGCTTCGAGACCACCGCACCGTCGACGGCGGTGACACTGGTGCGGGCACGCGAGCTGGGCCTGCGCAACTTCAGCGTTTTCTGCAACCACGTCACGATCGTGCCGCCGATCAAGGCCATCCTCGAGTCACCGGACCTGCGGCTGTCCGGCTTCATCGGCCCGGGGCACGTGTCGACCGTGGTAGGCAACCGGCCATACCGGTTCGTCCCCGAGGTGTACCGAAAGCCGTTGGTGGTCGCCGGATTCGAGCCACTCGACATTCTGGCGTCGGTCACCATGCTGCTGCGCCAGATCCGCGAAGGCCGCTGCGAGGTGGAGAATCAGTACAAACGCGTGGTTCCCGAGGACGGCAACCCGGCCGCGCTGGCACTGATGGGCAAAGTGTTCGCGCTGCGCCCACACTTCGAGTGGCGCGGGCTCGGCTTCATTTCGCAAAGTGCGCTGCGGCTGCACGACGACTTCGCGGACTTCGACGCCGAACTGCGATACGCGATGCCCGGTGTGCGGGTCGCCGACCCGAAAGCATGCCAGTGCGGTGAGGTGCTCAAGGGTGTCCTCAAGCCTTGGGAATGCAAGGTTTTCGGCACAGCGTGTACCCCGGAAACCCCGATCGGGACGTGCATGGTGTCGCCCGAGGGCGCATGCGCGGCCTACTACAATTTCGGCCGCATGCACCGAGACGCCGCAAAGCTGGTGGGATCCTCCGGGCAGGCTTGACAATTGGACCCGTCTGCCCGCGGGCCAGAGATGTTCGCCCGCTACGCATATGCGCCTAACGCACTGGGTTATTGCGGTCCACCGCTCGGGGGGGCGCTGCGCGACGGCACCGTCGACGACGTGCGGTTCGCCGCCACGCAGTTCTCCGGCGCCTGGCCCTACTTGCAGGTGCTCGCGAAGATGACCGGCATCACCGACCCGCTGGACTACCGGCTCGTCGAATCGTATTGGCTCGGCGGCGGAATCGGCGCCGAGCTTGATCCCGATGAATTCGTCGAGGACTTGCTCGCGATCATCGGACCCAGAGCCGGCCGCTACTGGGGCCACCTCACCGCGGACCTGGCATGCGAGGCGGCGGCCAACCACTGCTTCCACGTGTTCGGTGTCTATCCGTGGTCGCGGCTGCTGCATCGTGGGCTTGGCGAGCAACCGTTGAACGTCCTGGATAATTGCCGGATCACTTGGGGCACAGTTCTTTCCCGTGATGGCGACGGTCTCGAGGTGTCGTGTCGTCGACTGGTGTGGGACGGACACACGCTGGGCCTGTCCGCGCCGTCGGCGCGCCGGCTCGACGTCTGGGCCGACGGGTACAGCGCGATGCCCGACGTAGAAGTCGGAGAGGATATTGCGATCCACTGGGGCAGGCTGTGCGGTCGACTGCAACCCGAGCAGATACGTGCGCTGGCCGACAGCACCAACCGCCAGCTGCAGGTGACAAATCAGCGGCTGGAGCGGCCGGTGTCCCCCGGTGCCTGACACTGCGGGCATAGTCCGTGCAGGGTGAGTCCGGCGCGCTCGGACAGCGTGAACGAGCTGCCTGCCATCGCGTGTTCCAGCGCCGCGGCCAGTCGTCCCGCCGGCACTTCGATGATCGAGCCGCATCGCGTGCACACCGCGTGATGGTGCGGATCGGCGGCCAAGCCGTAGGTGGTGACTCCGCCTTCGAGGGTCAGCGCATGCAATACACCCTGGTCGACCAGAGTGGTCACAGTGCGATAGATCGTGGCCAAGTCCGGCGGCTGGCCGTCAGCCGGTAGGCACTCGTGCAGCCGCTGGTCGATCTCGGCAACCGACAGATGCCCGTGGACCGGCTCGAGCATTGCCAAGACCGCGATCCGGGAGGCCATCCGGCGCAGTCCATGGGCCCGCAACAACTCGCCGATCCGCTCGGTGACGACGGGATCCAAAGCCGGGGGCCTGGCCACCCGTCCAGTATCACGCAATTGGAGGCTGGATCGCAGTCATTGACTGGATCAAAGACCTGGCTGTCAGACTGGCGTCGTGTCCGATGTGTCGCGTTCGATCTGCGACGTGCTGCCCGCCGCGGCTGCGCTGCTGGCTGTCGCTGGGGCGAAAGACGCGTTGGGAGTGACCCAGTGGGTCGGCGATGTGCGCCGGGTCGGGGTCGTTCTCGTCGACGGCATGGGCTGGCACCTACTGCCACAATTGGCCGCCGATGCACCGCTACTGGCGTCGGTGCTGGCCGGTGACGCCGGTCGGCTCGACGAACTCACCTGCACCTTCCCCTCCACCACACCAACCAGCCTCGCGTCGTTGACCACTGGGGTCGCTCCGGGCCAGCACGGAATCCTGGGCTTCAGCGTCAAGCTGCCCAACGCCGACCGGGTGCTCAACCACATCTTTTGGTACGGCGATCCCCCGGCGGCCCAATGGCAGCCTGTCCCAACCTGGTTCGAGCGAGTGCGGCACGCCGGTATCGACGCGCGCGCGGTGCTGCCGGCGAAATTCCTCGGCAGCGGGCTCACCGAGGCCACATACCGTGGCGCCTCACTCCATGCCGCGCACGACGGCGACGACTATGCCCGGCTCGTCGTCGACCAGGTGCACGCGGCGCCAGGACTGGTCTACGCCTACACCGCCGAACTCGACACCGCGGCACACCTGTTCGGCATCGGTTCACCGGAGTGGCACACCGCGGCCGTGGGAGTCGATGCGCTGCTCACCCGGCTCGTGGAGGCGCTGCCGCCGGATGCGGCGCTGCTGATCACCGCGGACCATGGCGGACTGAACGTGCCGCAGGACAAGCGGATCGACATCGACGCCGATCGGCGGTTGGGCGCAGGAGTGCAGGTGGTCGCCGGCGATCCGCGAGTGCGCTACCTGCACACCGAGCAGGGTGCGGCGTCCGACGTCATCGCCGCCTGGAGCGAGTTGTTGGATGGGCAAGCCGAGGTGCGCGGCCGCGACGCCGCCGTCGCAACCGGGATCTTCGGACCGGTGCGTCCTGAGCACCTCCGCCGGATCGGCGATGTCGTCGTCACCTGTACAGGTGACACGGCGTTGCTGGCCACCCATCATGAGCCACCGGAGGCGGCTCAACTGATTGGCTTCCACGGCGCGGCGACGCCCGCCGAAATGGCGATCCCGCTGGTCACCTTTCGGGGCTGACCGCAGCGGGCGCCGGGCTCTACCGATCCCTTGATATTCCACCTGCAAAACAGTTGCAGAATTCTTGCGAATCGTCTGCATGAGACGTAACTCGGGTCTAGCGTCGAAAATGGCCGGGGTTTATATCCAGATGGGACGCGACATGGCCGCTGACACACTCAGCCGGCAAGCTCCGTCGCGGTTTTCCCGGCTACGCGGCACTCTGACGGCCGAGGAATGGCTCCGCTTGGGATCGATGTTCGCGATCATCGTCGCGCTGCACGTGATCGGTTGGGGCACGCTGATACTCGTGGTCGAACCGGCGCACTTGAGCGTCGGAGACAAAGCGTTCGGCATCGGTATCGGGCTGACCGCCTACACGCTGGGGCTGCGCCACGCATTCGACGCCGACCACATCGCCGCGATCGACAACACTACCCGCAAACTGATGAACGACGGGCAGCGGCCGCTTGCCGTCGGGTTCTTCTTCTCGCTCGGCCACTCATCAGTCGTATTCGGGCTGGCGCTGCTGATCGCGTTCGGACTCAAGGCAATAGTGGGGCCGGTCGAGCAGAATTCTTCGGCGCTGCATCACTACACAAGCTTGATCGGCACCAGCGTCTCGGGCGTGTTCTTGTACCTGATCGCCATCATCAACGTCGTCATCCTGGTGGGCATCCTGCGGGTGTTCGCGCGGATGCGCCGGGGTCACTATGACGCCGAAGAGCTTGAAACACAGCTGAACAACCGCGGACTGCTGAATCGGGTGCTCGGTCGCTTCACCAGATCGGTGAGCGCGTCGTGGCATATGTATCCCGTCGGCCTCTTGTTCGGACTGGGCTTCGACACCGCCACCGAAGTCGCGCTGCTGGTGCTGGCCGGCACCAGCGCCGCGGCCGGCCTGCCGTGGTACGCGATCTTGTGCCTGCCGGTGCTGTTCACCGCGGGCATGTGCCTGCTCGACACCATCGACGGCTCGTTCATGAATTTCGCTTACGGCTGGGCGTTTTCCAACCCTGTTCGCAAGGTCTACTACAACATCACCATCACCGGCCTTTCGGTGGTCGTCGCGTTGATCATCGGCACCGTGGAGTTGCTCGGTTTGCTCGCCGAACAATTGGGCTGGACCGGCGGCGTATGGAACTGGCTGGGCGGTGTCGACCTCAACGCGATTGGTTTTGTCATCGTCGGCCTGTTCGTGATCACCTGGGCCGGCGCCCTGCTGGTCTGGCGCTATGCGCGCATCGAGGAGAAGTGGACGATGCAGGCCGAACGCGTCGGCTGAAACGCGTCGAGGAGTCGGCCTGGGTTTATCCCAGGTCGCGATCACCACCACGCCGGATTCGGGTACGGAACCCAAGATCTTCACAGCCCTGAGCTGAGCCGGTGGCCTTCGCCGCCGACACACACCGATGACCGCAGATTTTCATCCGGTCGCCGTTGCGGTGCTTGCTGTCTGTAATCAGCCTGCGCCGAAGCATTTTTCACGCAAGTCCACGACTCGGGCTTGCGTTGCCGTCGTGCGCAATGATTCAAAGGAGAAGCCCAATGTCGTACCTATCCATCGTACCGGAAATGTTATCCACCGCGGCGGACAACCTTCAATCCGTCGGCTTGAGACTTCAAGCGCAGAACACCGCAGCCGTGGTACCGACTACCGGTCTGATCCCGCCCGCCTCCGACGAGGTATCGGCTTTGACAGCAATGCAATTCGCTGCACATGCGCACGCCTACCAGGCGGTTAGCGCGCAGGCTGTGGCGATTCACCAGATGTTCGTCACGACGCTGGCAGCCGGCGCCGACTCGTACACCACCACCGAGGCCGCCAACGCGGTAGCGACCGGATAGGAGGTTTTGCAATGGATTTCGCAACGTTACCGCCAGAAGTCAACTCCGGGCTGATGTACGCCGGTCCAGGGCCTGGGCCGATAATCGCAGCGGCCGCGTCCTGGGACACCCTGGCCACCGAGGTGTCCTCGGCGGCCGGTGATTACGGGTCGGTCATCTCCGGTCTCACCAGCGGTCCGTGGCAAGGCGCGGCGTCGGCGTCAATGGTGGCCGCTGCTGCTCCATACGTGTCGTGGATGAATGCCACCGCGGCGCAAGCCGAACAGGCCGCCGACCAAGCCAAAGCCGCGGCCAGTGCCTACGAAGCCGCGTTCACCGCGACGGTTGCGCCGCCGGTCATCGCTGCCAACCGGACGTTGTTGGCATCGCTGATCGCCACCAATATCCTCGGCCAGAACACCCCGGCGATCGCGACGACCGAAGCCCACTACGCCGAGATGTGGGCCCAAGACGCCGCGGCGATGTACGGCTACGCCGGATCCTCAGCCGCCGCATCGACATTGACACCGTTCGCTGACCCACCGGCGACCACGGCAGGTCAGACCACAGGTGCGGGGACCACGCTGTCACAGCTGGTGACATCGGTCCCCGCCGCGCTCCAGGGGCTGGCGTCCCCTGCGACGTCGACGTCGGCGGGATCCGGACTTCAGGGGCTCCTCAACCTGCTGACCGGGAATTCGACGTCCACGACCGGACTTTCGGGGCTGTTCAATGATTTGTTTAGCTCGAGTGGCTTGGGCCTGAACAACAACTTCTGGAACACCATTTTCT